>DASRJI010000032.1:0-2199 GCA_035649535.1 Acidimicrobiales bacterium
CGAAGAAAAACATCAGAAATGCCGTTTCGCTCAACCCGGTTGCTGCAATGCGGGAGATGACCGCTTCGTTGCGCACGCCCGAGTTCACGAGCAGGACCCAGAGGTTGCCGATCGTGACCGAGAGATTCCAGAACGCCATGATCACGCCCTTCATGGCCGCGGGCGCCTGGCTGTAGGCGAACTCGAGCCCGGTCGCCGACACGAGCACCTCGCCGAAGGTCAGGAGCGCATACGGGAGAACCTGCCAGACGATGGAGATCGCGTCGCCGCCGTCGATCGCGAGCTGGATCGCCGCCGCCGCGATCCACGCGAGCCCGGAGAACGCGATGCCGAACCCCATCCGTCGCAGCGCCGTCGGCTCTATGCCGATGCGCCGCAGCGCCGGGTACAGGACGAGGTTGTTGAAGGGAATCAGGATCATCACCAGCGCCGGGTTGAGCGCCTGCATCTGGGCCGACTGGAACCAGGCGGGCTTCAGCATCTCGTCGGCCTGCAGGACCCAGGTCGACGCCTTCTGGTCGAAGAGGGACCAGAACGGCGTGACGAGGCCGAACACGATGAGGATGCGCAGCACTGTCCGCACGCCGTCCACGGCGGCGTCCGAGTGGAAACCACGCGCCCGGTCGAGCTGCATCCACGTGCCGGCGCCGCCAAAGGCCAGCACGAATACGAGCGCCAGGCAGATCGAGGAAACGATGCCGAGTCGGCTCATCAGTGCGAGCGCGCCGACCGCGAGGACCGCGCCGACCGCGCCGACGGTGAGCCCGGGACGTCGCGCGGCTCCGGCGGGGGCAAGCAGCGCCGTGCGGGCGACTCGCAGGAACGAATCCGGGTTCGGCGGCGCGGGCGGCACCCGCACGTACTTGTGCCGCCCTGCCCAGAACACCACGGTGGCGACGAACATCAGGATGCCGGGAATGCCGAACGCCACGCTCGGCCCGTAATTGCGCAGGAAGATCGGCATCAGGAGCGACGCGAAAAACGAGCCGAAGTTGATGATCCAGTAGAAGGCGTCGAATACGATCTTCGCGAGATGCTTGTTGGTCTGGTCGAACTGGTCGCCGACGAAGGACGCGACGAGCGGCTTGATGCCACCCGAGCCGAGCGCGATCAGGAAGAGACCGGTGTAGAAACCGGTCCGGTGGTCGTCGAAGGCGGCGAGACACGCGTGGCCGACGCAGTACACGAGCGACAGCCACAGCACCGTGTGGTACTTGCCGAAGAACCGGTCGGCGATCCAGCCGCCGAGCAACGGGAAGAAGTACACGCCGATGACGAAGGTGTGGAACACCTCCTTGGCGAGACCTGCACGCTCCGCCTCCGGCGCATACAGGAGCAGGCTGCCGACCAGGAACGGCGTGAGGATGTTGCGCATCCCGTAGAAGCTGAAGCGCTCGCAACCCTCGTTCGCGATGATGTAGGGAACCTGGCGCGGCAGGTGAGCGCGTGGAACGGCGGCGGTCGCGTCGGCGGCGGTCGCGGTCATCGGCGGGTCGTCAGTCGTCGTCGAGGATGGTGAGCACGGCGCTGGACCGAGTGCCCAGCCGGGCGCCGCCGCTCGGATCGGTGAGGAGCAGGTTCACCGTCTCGGCGGGTTCGTTGAGTGTGTCGTTCTTGATGATCACCGCGAAGCTCGCCGAGGTCTGGCCCGACGCGAAGCTGAGTATGCCGGCGGCGGGGGTGTAGTCGGTCGTGGCGCTCGCGGTGCCGGCCGATGTCGTGTAGTGCACCGTGACGCCACTCGCGGCGCCGCCGGTGCGCTGCACCTTGATCGTGACGCTGCCGCCGTCCTCGATGCGCTGATACGCGCTCGCGCTGAAGGCGAGCACGCCGCCGGTGTCGTTGTCGACGATCTTGAGCACCGTGGTGCGGCGGGTGCCCAGCACCGCGCCGCTGGCCGGATCGCTGAGCGAGAGATTCACCGTCTCGCTGCTTTCGTCGAGCGTGTCGTTCGTGATCGGCACGGAGAAGCTCATCGATTGCACGCCCGCGGCGAACGTGAGCGTTCCCGTGGTCGCGACGTAGTCTGCGCCCGCGGTTGCGGTACCGTTCGCGGTCGTGTAGCGGACGGTCACTCCACCGCCGAGTCCGCCGGTGCGCGTGACGGTGATGGTCGCACTGCCGCCGTTCTCTGTCTTCTGGTAACTCGATGCACCGAAGACCAGCGTGCCGGCGCCGTCGTCGTTCTGTATGGTGCCG
>DASRJI010000033.1:0-3107 GCA_035649535.1 Acidimicrobiales bacterium
ACGGCGTGAAGCCGGCGGGGCAGTTCGCGGCACGGGCCCGGAACGGCCGGACGATGACGAGAGCGACGCCGGCGATCGCGGCCTTCAAGAAGGAACGACGACCAAGAGTTCTGGAGAGCTGCTCGAAGCCTGCGCTCACGCTCGTGCCTCCTTGCCCCGTTCCGCGTCCGGGGGTACGCATTTCTTACTATGGCGGGCATCGAGCGGCAACGAACCCCGGGTTGGACACCAGACGCCCGCCCGCTCGCCATCGCCGGGATCCGCGCTGTGCTGCAGCCCGGCATCGACGCCGGCCGCTATCCCGGCGCCCAGGTGTACGCATCGGTGGCCGGCGACGTCCTGGCCGATCTCGGGCTGGGCGAGGCACGAATCGGCGAGGCGATGACGCCCGAGACGATCGTGAGCTGGCAGTGCAACACCAAGCCGGTCGTCGGCGTCGCCATCGCCCAACTGTGCGAGCGGGGTGTGGTCGAGCTCGACAAGCCAGTCGCCACCTACATGCCCGCCTTCGCCGCCCACGGCAAGGACAAGGTGACCCTGCGCCACCTCCTTACCCACACCGTGCGATTCGTGCGACCGATGGGTGGCGGCGGTGCCGCCGATCTCACCATCGAGGAGCGCGAAGCGCAGTGGAGCGACATGGAGTTGGACCCCGACTTTCCGCTGGGCGCGAGGGCCAAGTACACGATGATGACGGGCTACGAGATCGCCGCCGCGGTGCTGCGCCACGTCGACGGCCGCCCGCTCACGCGCTACGTCCGCGACGAGATCTTCGGTCCGCTCGACATGCACGACTGCTGGATCGGCGTCGACGAGGACGCCCTGGCCGACGTCGGCTCGCGCATCGCGTTCCTCTACGACACCCAAGGTGCCAAGCCCCAGATCCCACTGATGATGGGCGGCGTGGCCGAGGGCCGCGACCTCGACCGGGCGTGGGCCGGCACCGGTGGCATCGGCCCGATGCGCGAGCTCGGGCGGATGTACGAAGCGCTGCTCGCGTCACCCGAGCGCGTCGCCGCGCTGACTCAGCGGCCGGAGCTTGGCGATGGCGTCCTCGGTCCGTGGAGTCCCGGCTTCCTCGCCGCACCGGGCTTCTTCGGCAAGTGGTTCCCGGCCGCGTTCGGCCACGAAGGACTTCAGTTCTCGATGGCGCTGGCCGACCCCGACACCGGCATCGTCGTCAGTGCCATGGTGAACGGGCTGACGCGCGGCGGCAGCCTCCACGACCTCATGCAGGTCGGGCGGGCCGTGTACGACGCGGTTGCCGCGACGCGGTAGTTCAGCGACTCAGTAGATCGTCTGCTCGTGCACGCGGGCGCGTAGCGCTTGCGCCTCGTCGCTCCACACCGCCGGCACGAGTTCCATCATCCGCGCTCGGTCACCGGTCAACCGCATCTGGCCGTTGAGCATCACCTTCTCGAGGACTTCGGGATGGCCCTCGCAGATCGACTGCCACACCGACTCGGGTATCTCGGCCTTGAGGTCGGCGGCGTCGTCGGGCCGGCTGACGACTTCTCGCATGCGGCCGTCGACGAAGTAGCAGGTGAAGGTGCGGACGTGATCGTCGTCGCGCCGCAGGCTCACTTCGAGCGAGCCGGACGGCCCGGGTCCGGGCTGCAGCGTCGCCGCCTCGGCGACCCACAGCGCGTTCCACTCGTCGCTGAGGATCGGGACCTTGGTCACGAGCGGGCCAGTTCCATGACGGCGACCGCGCCGACCGCGAGGCCCGATGCGACGCGCCCATCGCCGTCGACAAGGAGGCCGATCGGCGTGCCATTGGCCCCGTACGCGGCCATCGCCTCGCCGCGCGCGTCGAGGACGACAGGTGACACGAGGTCCATGCCCTCGTGTTCGGCCGCCGTGCTGGTCGACACGACCAGCAGTTGCGGCGCGCCGTTGGACCGGGACCGGTCCCACTCGCGGAGTTCGTCGAGCATCCCCGCGCAGTAGCCGCAGCTCTGGCGCCAGAACAGCACGAGCGTCGACGCGCCGCGCAGGTCGGCGAGCGACACCGTGCGACCACCGAGGTCGGGCAGTTCGATCGGCGGCGCGTCGTCGCCCACCTCGGGGCCGGGTGACGACGGCGACGGGCGGTGCAGATCGGTGGCCGCATGCGGGATCAGGTCGCGCACCGCGTCACTGCCGGCAACCACGGGAGTCGCGATAGTTCCGTCGGACCAGACCACGACCGCGCCCGGCGTGCCCATATAGCCGTAGGCCTTGGCCACTTCGTCAGTGCGCTGGAGCGCAATCGTCGCCAGCCCGTTGTCAACGGCCTTGGCCTTGTTTATGTCGGGATCGCCGCCACTGAGCACCGCGATCGTCAGCGCGTCGTCGTACTCGCGCTGCCACCGAGCGACGTCCGGGAGTACCTCGGTGCACGCCTGGCACTCCTGCGACGCGAACACGAGCACCACCGGCCGCCCGCGGGCGAGGAGCCCGTCGAGGCTCACCGTTTCGCCCGACGTGGAGGGCAGCGAGAACGCCGGCGCGGTCTCGCCCACCGGCAAGCCGCTCCCGTGGGCATGGTGCGCGTGGGCGTCGTGGCCGCGGCCTTCCTCCAGCGCGTCGATGCGTTCGAGCAACTTGCCCTGTTGCGCAGTGAGGTTGAGAACGAACCACGCCAAGCCGGCGATGGCGACACCTCCGCCGACGGCGACCCACAACGTGGCCGACCCGCGATCGATCCACGAGCTGATGAAGTTGCCGGGGCCCTCGACGACGACGAGGACGGCGCCGGCCGCCAGCACGATGTTGCGGGCGAGGGTCTTCGGACCGATCGGCGCCGAGTGCACCTGGCCGAAGCAGTTGCAGCCGGGCCGCTGGCCCCGGGCCAGGCTTGCGCTGATCGCGACGACGAAGAACGCGAGTAGCGCCACCGCGCTGGCGCCGCCGACGCGCGACCACGCCGACACGAGGAGGGCGATGGCCGTCGCCAGCTCGGCGATCGGCAACAAGATTCCGATCGGGCGGGCGAGTGACTCGGGAAAGCCGAAGTCGGCCACGGCGCGCTGCGAGCCGGGGCGATCCGAGAGCTTGGCCCAACCCGCTACCAGGAAGACCAGGGCCAGGACGAGCCTGGCGACACCCGCGCCGTCAGCCATACG
>DASRJI010000034.1:0-2579 GCA_035649535.1 Acidimicrobiales bacterium
GTGACGCGTTGGGGCGTGCCCCAACCACTCGATCCCGATGAGCCCGTGCAGCACGTGTGCTGGTACGAGGCCGCGGCCTATGCGGCATGGGCGGGCCGGCGCCTACCCACCGAGGCCGAGTGGGAGTACGCGGCGGCGGGCGCCGACCGCGACGGCGCCAACCTCGGGCAACGCCTGAGCGGGCCGGCACCCGCCGGCGCGTTCGCCGGCGGGGCCAGCAAGTGGGGCGTCCACCAGATGCTCGGCGACGTGTGGGAGTGGACGGCGTCGGACTTCACCGCCTACCCGGGTTTCGCGACGTTCCCGTATCGCGAGTACTCCGAAGTGTTTTTCGGCCCGGACTACAGGGTGCTCCGCGGCGGATCGTGGGCCACGCACCCGCTTGCCATCCGCACGACGTTCCGCAACTGGGACTACCCCATCCGGCGCCAGATCTTCGCCGGGTTCCGCACCGCGAGGGACGCGTGACTCTCGAACACGACGTCCGCGTCGGGCTCACCTCCGAGCCGAAGGAGTTCCCACCGAAGTGGTTCTACGACCAGCGCGGCAGCGAGCTGTTCGATGAGATCACCCGGCTGCCGGAGTACTACCCGACGCGATGCGAGCGGGCGATCCTGGCCGCCGAGGCCGACGCGATCGCGACAGCCAGCGGCGCCGACACATTGATCGAGTTGGGTTCCGGCACATCGGAGAAGACACGGTTGCTGTTGGATACCGGCCGGTTCCGGCGGTACGTGCCGTTCGACGTAAGCGAGGAAACGCTCCGCGCCTCGTGCGAGGCGCTGCGCGTCGAGTACCCAGGTATCGAGGTGGCCGGCGTGGTCGGCGACTTCGACAACGACCTCGACCGGCTCCCGCCCGGCGGTCGGCGCCTCGTCGCGTTCCTCGGCGGAACGATCGGGAACTTCAAGCCGGCCGAGCGCAAGCAGTTCCTGGCCGACGTCGCGTCTGGCTTGGTGCCGGCCGACGCGTTCCTTCTCGGCACCGACCTCGTGAAGGACGTACGCCGCCTCGAGGCGGCGTACAACGACTCGGCGGGCGTAACCGCCGCGTTCAACAAGAACGTGTTGGCGGTGATCAACCGCGAGCTGCACGCCGACTTCGATCTCGACGCCTTCGAGCACCGGGCCTTCTTCGATCGCGACAACGAGTGGATCGAGATGCGACTGCGATCGGCGCGCGCCCAGTCGGTCCACGTCGCCGCACTCGACCTCACCGTCGCCTTCGCCGCCGGCGAAGAGATGCGAACCGAGATCAGCGCCAAGTTCCGCCGTGAGCGCGTCGAGACCGAGTTGGCCGGCGCCGGCCTCCACCTCACCGAGTGGTGGACCGACCCGGCCGGCGACTTCGCCCTCTCGCTATCAATCGCGTAGGGCGACGACCTCGTTCTCGTCGGCGAAGAACAGCGGCGAGTTCGCCAAGTCGATGAAGCGGCGCTCGTCCTCGAGCAACTCGAGGCCGGCGGCGCGCCCGGCATCGCTGGACGCGCCAGCCGCCATCGCGTCGATCGAGTCCCACCACAGCTCGGCGACGCCGTCGTATTCCTCGGGTCCGCCGCGGGACGCGCGGATCGCGCCATTGACCGGCGACGTCACCGTGTGCACCTGCACGTAGCGCTGAATTCCGAGAATGTCGGCGTGGCTCGCGACGAGCGGCGCGTGGGTCTCGCGCCAGTACCGCTGGAACTCCTCGCGTGACATTCCCTCCTTGCGACGGAGGCAAAAGACGAGTTTGGTCATGGATGCCTACGCTACGGCGATGACCGCTTCCACTGACGTTGTCCGCCGTGTCAGCCGTCGCCTCCGCGACCTCATCGAGCCCATCGCCGCCAACGTGTACTTCGCGCCGGAGGCTCAAACGGCGTACAAGAAGCTCGAGCTGAGCTGGATCCCGAGCTACTTCACGAGCCGCGGCGCGTGCATGGGTCAGGTGCCGGGCGAGATGGTGGTGATGGCGTTCGGCGTGTTCGAGCCGACAATGGTGATCAACGCGGTGACGGAGGGCTGGTCGAAGACCGACCGCGACTCGATCCTCGCCGCTCGTGAGACCGGCGCGACCGAGAGCCTCCGCAATCTCCTCGGCGACGAGCCGGCCGGGCGCGAGCGGGCGACCGAGTTGCTGAAGCGGGCGGGCGAGGCGGCGACGTTCGAGGGCCGCGCCTTGTCGGCCGGCCTCCGGTCGTTGGGCTTCCCCGGCAATCCGGTCGGCGACTTCTGGCGGGCGGCCGACCTCTTGCGCGAGCACCGCGGTGACTCCCATACCTGCGCGTGGGTGGCCGCCGGCGTCGCGCCGGTCGAGATCACGTTGATGACCGAACTGTGGTGGAAGATGCCGCTCAACACCTACGTGCGCACGCGCGGCTGGAACGAGGAGGCGATCGCCGGCGGCATTGCGTCGCTCGAAGCCAAGGGCTACGTGAAGGACGGCGCGTTCACTGCCGAGGGCGAAGCCGTTCGGGCGAGCATCGAGTCGGCCACCGACGAAGGCGAGCGGTCCGTGGTCGAGGCGTTGGGTGACGACGCCGACGAGTTGTTCGCAATCCTCGAGCCCATGGCCAAGGCCATCGTCGCCGCCGGCGG
>DASRJI010000035.1:0-4795 GCA_035649535.1 Acidimicrobiales bacterium
GACGTCGACGCTGCCGATCTTCGGGCTGGTCGTCGTGTTCGGCATCGGTCGCGCCTTCACCGCGCCCGCGACCCGCGCCCTGCCCTCATCGATCATGCGGGCCGAGGATCTCCCGTGGCTCGTCGCGCGCTTTTCCGCCACGTGGCAAGCGGCGCTCATTGTCGGTCCGGTGCTCGCCGGGTTTCTCTACGCAGTCGATCCGGCGCTGCCGTTTGGCGGGATGGCGGCGCTGCTCGCGGTCGCCGGTATCGCGATCATGTTCGTGCGCGCCGACGCGGCCCGCGCCCAACCGCCGGGGCCACCGCCGGCGCCCTCGTTGGTGGCGGCCGAGGCGGAGCCTCCGGTTCTCGAGCCGCCCGCCGGTGTGCATGATGCGGTGGAGGGCCTGCGGTTCGTGCGACGGCAACCGGTCCTGTTCGGCGCCATCTCGCTCGACCTGTTTGCCGTGCTGTTCGGTGGGGCGGTGGCGCTCCTACCCGCGATCGCCGACGATCGACTCCATACTGGCGCAGTCGGCCTCGGGTGGCTGCGGGCCGCGGGCGGCATCGGTGCCGCACTGATGACAGTGGTCCTGGCGCGGCGGCCGCTGACGCGGCGCGTGGGGCGGCGACTGTTGTTGGTCGTCGCAGTCTTTGGCGTGTTCACGATGCTGCTGGGTGTCACGCACAGCTACGTCATCGCGTTCGCTGCGATGTTCGTGCTGTCCGCGGCGGACGCGGTGAGCGTCTTCATCCGCGCCACGCTCGTGCCCTTGGCGACGCCCGAAGCGATGCGTGGGCGCGTCTTCGCCGTCGAGAACGTCTTTATCGGCGCGTCCAACGAGTTAGGCGCGTTCGAGTCCGGCGTGGCGGCCCAACTTCTTGGCACCGCCGCTGCCGTCACGCTTGGCGGCGCGGCGACCCTTGCCGTCGCCGGCAGCTGGTGGTTCCTGTTCCCGGCGCTCCGCGACGTCGACGGCTTCCCCGACGATGCGGGCCTGCATGTGTAGCTGAGGCTCAGAACACGCCCACGGCGATATCACCGCACTCGTTGCACTGGACCGGGTCGAGGACGCCGGTGCTGCGGAGATCTATGTCGAGGTGGATATCCGGGAGCGTGACGCCCGGGACCAGCGAGTTGGTATCGCAGTCAAGCGCCACGACGTAACGCGTGCCCGTGTACAGCCCCAGGGGCGACACGACCTGGAGCGCGCCGCGGTTGCAGTCGAAGAAGACCGGTGCGGTCGATGGCTGCAGGATCGCCCCCTGCTGAAGCGAGCCGCCGAGTGTGCTCCGCGTTGCAAGCTGGCAATTCACGACGCAAGTTGACGAACCCAGGTACGTGGTGAAGAACAGCGGACTCTGTATGGCGAAAACATCCGTGTACTTCTGAGCGCCCGCGGTGATCGTGCCCGCGAGCGTCAGCGTTTGGAGGGCAACGAAGCCATTGCCGTGGAAGCAGCAACTGTCCGCGATCGTGGCCTCGGCCACGCCCCCCTGATTCTCTAGCACCGTCACCTTCACGGTCGCCGCCGATGCCGACGCGGACGCCACACCAGCCGCTCCAAGCGCGAGCGCGACAGACCCGGCTAGTACTCGAAGTCTCCACATGTCCCCAGCCTCCCTGGCGCCGCATGTGGATGTGGCGCCGGCAACAACGCTAGTCAGCACCGGGCGCCGGCGTCGGGTGGTCAGTTCGCGACGAGTCGGGCGAGGCCCTCGCCAAAGAAGGCGACTGCGTCATCGACCGAGGCGACCGCCGACCGCGCGACGAGCGCGCCGAACGGGGCGTTCCAGTACGAGGGATCGCCGGGGCGGCGCGTCACCCAGGGCCCGACATAAAGGTACGGCTCGTCGTGATGCTGGTCGCCCGGAGACACGCCGACATCGCAACGATCGTCCGGGTCCGGACCGACCGAGACGAGGCAACTGGCGTCGAAGTGTTCCGGCCACAGTTGAATCGGCGCCGGTGAGCTGGCGCGGTCGCCGATGACATCGAGCGCCCGCCAGCCGAGGTCGTACCAGCCTGCGAGTCCGGCGACGACATCGGCGTCGAGCGCGAGCGGCGCATCGACCTCGCCCAGATCGGGGGTGTCCTTGCCGACGCTGAACGATGCGTTCAGGTCGACGCCGACGGCCGAGGCAAGTTCGCCGAGCGTCACTCCCTCCATCGGTACGACGCGCACGACCCCGCCCAGCTCGTGCACCAGATTCGTACCGGACGTACGGACGACTTCGAGGGCATCGGCGGCGCCAAACGCCGGCGTGCCGATCCCGCCCGGGGTGGCGCGGAGGCCGAAACGACCCGATAGATCGTGCCGTCGCCGAGCGAGGATGTGAGTCGCCACCCGCTGAAGATCGACGCGGGTCGCCGCCAGGTCGGGCGACGTCACCGTCACACGTCCCGGTTCGAGGTCGCGATGCTGACGAGGCTGGGACGGTCTGCGGTGCCGAGCGCGGCCTCCAGCGCGGGACGGAGTTCTTCGGCGCTCCGCACCGCGAAGCCAGCGGCGCCGCACGACGTGGCGAAGTCAGCGAAGTCGGGGTTGACGAGGCCGGTCTGCCAAACCGGGCGTATCGCACCGAGCTGCTCGCGGCTGATCTTGGCCAACTCGCCGTTGTCGAGCACCACATGCGTGAGGGGGAAGCCCTCCTTCACCGCAGTTGTGACCTCGGCGAGATACTGGCCGAGGCCCCCGTCGCCAGAGATCGACACGACCTTGCGGCCCGAGCCCGCCCGCCGTACGGCCACCGATGCCCCGAGGGCCGCGGGCAGCGCGAAGCCGATCGAGCCGAGGTAGCCAGACATCAGCACGTCCTGCCGACCGCGGCACTCGAAGAAGTGGCCGAAGCTGTAGGTGTTGTTGCCCACGTCGACGGCGATGACTGCGTCATCGGGCATGACCTCGCTCAGGACCTCGAACACGAGAGCGGGGTGAAGGCGACCGTGGGCGTCGACCAGGTCGCGGCGCGATGCCTTCTCGGAGCGCCACCGCTGCCATCGAGTTGCGACCTTCTCGCGCATCGCCGGACGGGCCATCGTTGGCAGCGCATCCATGAGCTCTTGCACCGTGCGGGCGATGTCGCCCCACAGCGGCACCTCGACCGGATGGAACTTTCCGAGGATCATCCGGTCGAGGTCGACTTGGATCGTCGGCACCCACGTCGGAATTGACGTGTGGTTGGAGAAGGACGCGCCCAGGACCAAGAGGCAGTCAGCCTGCGCAACGGTCTGACTGGCGACCGGGATGCCGGAACGGCCGAGCACGCCACATCCGAGCGGATGGTCGTCGGGGAAGGTGCCCTTGGCCTTGAACGTGGAGATCACGGGAGCGTCGAGGTGCTCGGCCAACGCCATCACCGCGTCGCGGTGCGGTCGGGCGCCGTTGCCGACGACGATGGCGGGCTGGGTGGCCGCGCCGAGCAGCTCGATGGCGCGGGCGAGATCCGCGGCGGGCGGGGCGATGCCGGTCGCCGCCATGCGCCCGGCCCGGGGACGGGCCGGCGGGTCGTCAAGGCCGGGGAGCTCCTGCACGTCGTCGGGAAGCACGAGGTGCGCAACATCGCGCTGCACGATGGCGTGTTTCATCGCCAGGGCGGCGAGCTCGGTGGCGTTCGCGGGCGCCAGGACGGTCTGGCTCCACTCGGACACGGCGTCGAATGCCTGCCCGAGCGGCACCTCCTGGAAGGTGCCGGGTCCGATGACTTGGGTCTGGACCTGGCCCGTGAGCGCGAGGATCGGCATGCGGTCGACCTTCGCGTCCCACAGTCCAGTCAGCAGGTTCGTCGCGCCCGGTCCGGCGATCGAGAAGCATGCGGCTGGGTTCCCGGTGAGCTTGGCGTAGCCCGACGCGGCAAAGGCAGCCGCGCCTTCGTGGCGGATCCCGACGTAGGTGAGTCGGCCATCGGCTTCGGCCTTTCGGAGCGCGTCGGCCATGCCGAGGTTGGAGTGGCCGACCATGCCGAACACGGCCTCGAGGCCCCAATCGCACAGCACGTCCACCACCTGGTCCATCAGGCTCGTCCTGGGTTCATGGGCCGGGATTTCGATGTCGATCGCCGCGGCGTCGCCGTCGACCGATCGCACCGCGTACGGCGTCGCCGCGTCGCGAAATCCCGGCGGCGGCTGCCCGGTGGCGGTGTCGTACTGGTACGCGTGCCACGGACAGATGAGCCAGCCATCGTCGAGCTGCCCGTCGCCGAGAGGTCCGCCTTGGTGCGGGCAGCGATTGTCGAGGGCGGACCACGTTCCGTCCGCACCGTGCACGAGGCACACCGCTCGGTCGCCCGCGATGACGGTGGTGACCCGCCCCACCGGGATATCGGGGCGTGTCACCCGGACCCACACGCGTTCCTCGCTCATGGCCAACCCTTCATCGGACGAGTGGCGCCGCCCCGAACGCCGAGTTGAAGCGGTCGCACCAGATGACGACCGACGCGAATCGGGAAAGGTCCACGTCGACCGGAACGTCGTAGTTCTGATCTCCCTGATTGCCCTTGAGGCGACCGAGGCTCACGAAGTCGTCGTCGAAGGCGGCCTCCGCGCCACCAGCGGCGTTCGTCGTCAGGTACAGGTAGAGATCGGGTCCGTTCGAGGTGTCGAGCCCCTCGAGCCGCACGATGCGCCGGGTGTCGGCCAGTTCGAGCAATCGCGCGACTCCGGTGGTGCCGTGATCCCGCGATACGAACCGACCCCGGGCGAGCTCGATCGGCTCGGCGCGAACGGGTGCACTCGCGGACGGGACGGCTGCGGCGACGGGGATCGTGTCGTCGACGTTGTGGTCGATGAACAGCTTCTGCGGCTGGAACCAGACGAG
>DASRJI010000036.1:0-54751 GCA_035649535.1 Acidimicrobiales bacterium
CGCGATCACGACGCAGGAGATCACCGTCCTGCGGCCCGACGGCGTGCGCCGCGTCCTCGACGTCATGTCGATGCCCCGATTCCGCGACGGCATGCTGTTCGGCTTCCATGGCGTCGTTCGCGACGTGACCACCGCGCACGACCTCGAGGCCGAGAAGAACGAATTCCTCACCCTCGTCACCTTCGACCTGCGCCAACCACTCACGACCGTGCTGGGGCTGGGCGCCACGCTCGAGAGCCACGCCGACGAGCTCGACGTCGACCGCATCAAGCGGATGGGCGGCTCGATCCGCCGGCACGCCGAGCGCATCGCCCGGCTCGCCGACGACCTCTATGACCTGAGCCGGCTCGAGGCACATGCGCTACTGCTCTCGTCGCGCCCTGTCGACCTGGCCGAGGCGGTCGAGGACGCCCTCGTGTCGGTCGACGATCCCGCAGCCGTCATCGTCGACATCGCCGCCGGCATCCTCGTGCAGGCCGATCCTCGGCGGCTCGAACAAGTCGTCGCCAACTTGGTCGACAACGCGCTCCAGCACGGCGCCAAGCCGGTGCGGGTCGAGGTCGCCGCCACCTCGGCGACGTCGGTGCAGTTCGCCGTTGTCGACCACGGCAGCGGCGTTCCCGAGTCCCAGGTACCGACGCTCTTCGCTCGTGTCGCGTCGCTGAGCCGTCGGAATCGCGACCGGTCGCGTGGCACCGGCCTGGGCTTATCGCTCGTCCAAGGGCTGGTACAGGCCATGGGCGGGCAGGTCGGTTACGAGCCCGGCGCCCAGGGTGGCGCCCGTTTTCTCGTTTCGCTTCCAACCGCACGTCACCCGTAAAGTCGCCCCATGGCATCTAACGGTGGGCGCGGGCGTAACGCCGCGCCCGCGATCCTGTCGGCCACCGGCGTCACCAAGATCTACCGCACCGGGGACATCGAAGTACCGGCGCTCCGCGGCGTCGATCTGACGATCGCCGCGGGGGAGTTCTTGGCAGTCATGGGACCCTCGGGCTGCGGCAAGACGACGCTTCTGAACTGCCTGTCGGGCCTCGATGACATCGATGGCGGAACCGTCATGGTCGACGGCGACGACATTCACGCGATGAGCGACAGCAAGCGCACCGAACATCGCGCCACGCGGATGGGCTTCATCTTCCAGAGCTTCAACCTGATTCCTGTCCTCACCGCGGCCGAGAACGTCGAGTTGCCGTTGTTGCTGACGAACGTCAAGGCGTCCGAAGCCAGGGCCCGGGCGATTGACATGCTCGGCCGCGTCGGCCTGGGTCACCGACCGGGTCACCGGCCCAACGAATTGTCCGGCGGCGAGCAGCAGCGCGTCGCTGTCGCCCGCGCCCTCGTTGGCGAGCCAGCGATCGTGTGGGCCGACGAGCCCACTGGCAACCTCGACAGCACGATGGCCAACGCGGTTCTCGACTTGTTGCGCGAGGTGCACGCCGCCGGCCAGACAATCGTCATCGTCACGCACGACGCCGACATCGGCGGTGCCGCTGGGCGTCTCGTCCGCATGGCCGACGGCGAGATCGTCGCCGACGCGCCGACTCGCCGCCGCGCGACGGCGCGGCCTGCCAAGAAAGTGGCGAAGACGGCGGCGAAAGCGAGGGGCTAGCCGTGATCATCGGCGTTCTGTTCGGCCTCCTCATCCTGGTCCTCGTCGGGATCAGCGTCTTCGACGCGGCGTTCCGTCCGACGATTCGACGTCTTGCCCTTCGCAACGTCGTGCGTCGGCGCGGCGAGGCGTTCCTAGTCGTCGTCGGGTCGATGCTCGGGACCGCCATCATCACCGCGTCGCTGATCATGGGCGGCACCGTCGGCGCGTCGATCCGCGACTTCGCCCGCACGCAGCTGGGGCCGGCCGACGAGGCGATACGTGTCCCCGCGCTGAGTGAGCTCGACCAGCTCGAGGCCGCCCTGCGCGATCCGGTCGCCGGCACCGACGGGACGCTGCGCGTCGTGTTAACCGGCGCGGCGGTAGCGACCCCCACCACGCCGCGTCGCGCCGAGCCGCGCACCGTGCTCCTCGAGACCGACTTTGCCAAGGCCCGTGAGTTCGGCGGCAACCCCGGTGCTACCGGCTTTGCCAAGGCCGGGCCGACGCCGGGTACCGGTGAGATCGTCGTCGGCAAGAAGCTCGCCGGAAAGTTGAAGGTGAAGGCCGGCGACAGCGTCGACGTCTTCGCCTACGGACAGAAGAGCTCGTTCCGGGTCACCGGCACCCTGCCGCAGCTCGGTATTGCGGGTCACGGCGACGGGCTCGGCAACGCGTTCGTGGCGCCCGGGACGATCGCCGCCATGTATGCCCGCTCGACCGTCCCGAACGCCGCCTACCCCGACGCGTTGGTATTCGTCTCGAACACCGGCGGCGTGTTCGCCGGCGCCGACAGCACCGACCAGGTCGTCCCGCGCCTCGAACAACGGGTGGCCGGCGTGAGCGGCGCCGACGTGCGCGGCGTCAAGAAGGATCTCCTCAAGCAGGCCGACCTTCAGGGCAAGAGCCTCACGCAGCTGTTCGGCGGGATCGGGGCCTTCAGCGTGATCGCCGGCATCCTGCTGCTCGTCAACATCTTCGTGATGCTGAGCGAGGAACGGAAGAGCGAGCTCGGCATGCTGCGCGCCGTGGGCCTGAAGCGCAACCAGCTGGTTCGGTCGTTCGGTCTCGAGGGCGGGATCTACGCCGCGGTGTCGGCGTTCGCCGGCGCGCTCGTCGGCGTCGGCGTCGGCCGCGCCATTGTGTGGGCCGCGCAATCGGTGTTCGCCGGCGGCGGCGGTGGCGGTGGACGCGGCGACCTGAACCTGCGTTTCACCGTCGCGCCCAGCAGCGTGATCGGCGGCATGGTGATCGGCGGCGTCATCGCGTTCGTCACCGTGTGGGGCACCAGCGTTCGCATCGGCCGGCTCAACGTCATCCAGGCCATCCGCGATCTCCAGGAGCCTTCCCTCCGCCGGGTCCGCCTGCGCACGCTGATCGTCGGCGCGGCCGGCGTGACCCTTGGGGGCTCGTTGGCCATCAGCGGCGTCCGCAACGACGCGTGGTTCGGCGCGCTGGCCGGCGTGCCGATCGCCGCGTTCTCATCGATCCCGCTGCTGACCCGGCTGTTGCCACGCCGCGCGGTAGTCACGTTGGCCTGCAGCACCGCGCTGGTGTGGGGAATCCTCTGCTTCACGCTGGTTCCCGGCGCGTTCGAAACCGCCGACATCCCGACCTTCGTCGTGCAGGGCGTGATCCTCGTCGCGGCGGCCGTCGCGCTCCTCGCGGCGAACGCGGACCTGCTCATCAAGACCACGAGCGTTCTGTCGGTCTCGGGCCGCACGTTGGCGGCGCGCCTCGCGTTCGCCTACCCCTTGGCTCGCCGCTTCCGGACGTCGATGCTGCTCGGCATGTACGCGATCGTGATCTTCACGATCACGTTCATCTCGGTGTTCTCGAACCTGTTCAGTCAACAGTCCCCGCAACTGGCCCGCGAGTCGGGTGGCGGCTATCAGATCCTGGCCGACTCCAACCCGGCGAACCCGGTGTCGGCCGAGACGCTGGGCCAGCAGCCGGGCGTGACCGGCGTGGCCCCGGTGCTGCGTGCGTTCACCGAGTTCTCGGCCGACTTCCACCCCGAACCGTTGTACTCGGGCATCAGCGGATTCGACGAGCGTTTCATCGCGCACGGCGGCCCCAAGGTCGGCAAACACCTCAGCCAGTTCACCAGTGGCCGCGCCACGTGGCAGGGCGTTCTGCAGTCCGACAATTTGGCGATCGTGTCGGACTTCTTCCTCCAGGAGGAGGGCGGTCCGCCGACGCAGCTGCTGCATCCGGGCGACACGTTCGTCGTCTACAACCGGACGACCGGCAAGCAACGCACCATGACGGTGGCGGGTGTGCTCAGCAACGACGTCGGCGCATTCAACGGCGGCGGCGCCGGGGCATTCATGGGCGCGCCGACCGTGAAGGCGTTCATGGGTGCCGACGCGGTGCCGAGTCGCTTCTACATTTCGACGAGTGGCGACGCCGATG
Source organism: Acidimicrobiales bacterium (assembly GCA_035649535.1). GTDB lineage: Bacteria > Actinomycetota > Acidimicrobiia > Acidimicrobiales > JACDEA01 > JACDEA01. The sequence continues at coordinate 4,004 of DASRJI010000036.1, forward strand.
ACGTGGCGACCCAACTCCAAGGCCAACTGCTCACCAACGGCGTCGAGGCCGACAGCTTCCTGGCGCTGGTGACCGACCAAGCGCGCCAGCAGCAGGGTTTCTTCCGGCTGATGACCGGCTACCTCGGCCTCGGCCTGATCATCGGCATCGCCGGCCTCGGCGTGGTGATGGTGCGCGCTGTCCGCGAGCGTCGCCGCCAGATCGGCATGCTGCGGGCGATGGGCTTCCAGCACCGCGTCGTGCGAACCGCGTTCCTGCTCGAAGCGACGTTCATCGCGGCGCAAGGCGTCATCGTCGGCGTGAGCCTGGCGCTCATCACGGCGTACACACTGCTCACCAAATCCGATTCGTTCGGCAGCCAGCGCCTCGCGTTCTCGGTGCCGTGGACCAACCTGGCGATCGTCGTGGTCGTGTCCATGGTCGCGTCGCTGGCCGCGGTCCTCGCGCCCGCCAGTCAGGCGTCGCGCATCAAGCCAGCCGTCGCCCTGCGCATCGCGGACTGAGCTACTTCGGGCCGAGCGCCGCCTCGACACTCTCGAGGAGGCGGGCGGTGCACCCGGCCATCTCGGTGGCGGGAACCTCTTGTGCGGTGATGACGTCGGCCAGTTCGACGAAGGCGACCCCCGCCGGGTCGTCCGACAGCGCAACCGGCGCGCCGCTGTCGCCGCCGCTGGCGACGGCCGGGCTCAGCGGGATCTGACCGAGCAGCGGCACGCCGATATCGGCCGCGAGCCGCTCGCCGCCGCCCTCGCCGAAGAGCGCGTACGTGTCGCCGTGCGTGCACGTGAATGACGTCATGTTCTCGATGACACCGGCGACGCGCAGGTAGCCCTTCTGCGCCATGTCGGCGGCGCGCGTGGCGACCTTTTGCGCGCCGAGCGCCGGCGTCGTCACGATCACGACTTCCGAGCGCGGCAGCATCCGGGCCAGGCCCATCTGGATGTCGCTCGTGCCGGGCGGCATGTCGATGATGAGGTAGTCGAGGTCGCCCCAGGCCACGTCCTCGAGGAAGTGCTGCACGGCGCGGTTGAGCATCAGCCCGCGCAGCATGATCGCCTCGTCTTCTTCGGCGCCCTCGATGGAACCCATCGACACGACGCGCAACGTGCCGTCGCCGATGCGTTTCTCGATCGGGTGCATGCGGACCGCGCCGTCGCTGTCCTTGTCGGCCGACACCTTGCCGTCGATGCCGAGCATGCGCGGGATCGAGTAGCCGCCGATGTCGGCGTCGAGCACCCCGACGATGAGGCCGCGCGACGCCAGGGCCACGGCCAGGTTGGCCGAGACCGACGACTTGCCGACCCCGCCCTTGCCCGAAGCGACCGCGATCACGCGGGTCGTCATGGGAATGTCGGTGGGGATCGGGTCGCGCGCCTTCCAGCGGGCGCGGGCCATGAGGCTCTTCTTCTGGTCGGCCGTCATCTCGCCAAAGTGGACGGCCACCTCGCTGACGCCAGGCACCTTGGAGGCGTGACGCCGCACGTCGTCCATGAGCTGGGCGCGCAGCGGGCAGCCGGCGGTGGTGAGGGAAATCGTGATGTCGGCCCGGCCGTCGTCGGCGATTTCGATGCGCTTGACCATCCCTAGATCGACGATGTTGTCGCCCAACTCGGGGTCGATGACGCCCCGCAAGGCGTCGTGCACCGCTTGGTCAATCGGCATGCCTCCTGAATTCTACCGGCGCAGGGCGGTAAAATGGCCGGCGATGGAGCGACTGCCCGTGTTCAAGGCGCTGGGCGACAACACCAGGTACGCGATCTTCCTTGAACTGGCGCGCTCGCCGGTCGCGCTTTCGACGGCCGATGTGGCCGAGACGCTCGACCTGCACCCGAACACGGTCCGGCCGCACCTCGAGCGCATGCGCGACATCGGGTTGCTCGACGTGGAGATCGACAGCCGGGGCACCGTGGGCCGTCCGCAGCACCGCTACTCGCTGGCGGCCGACGCCCCGTCGCTGGGCCTCGAGCCCTCGGCGTTCCGGCTGCTCGCCAAGCTGCTGGCCGCGACCGCGGCGACTGCGGGGGTCGATCCCGAGCTGGTCGCGTCGGTCGCCCGCCAGCACGGTCGCGCCGCGGCGGACGCCCGCCAGGATGCCGCCGGCTGCATTGCTGCGCTCATGGCCGAGCTGGCCGACCTCGGTTTCGATCCGGCGGCGGCCGAGGACGGCGCCGCCACGTCGATCGCGTTCACGCACTGTCCGTTCCGCGAGCTGGCCGAGGCGTTCCCCGAACTGGTGTGCCACCTGCACCGCGGCATCGTCGAAGGCTTCGTCGAGCGGTCCGGCGGCGCCCGGGTCGTCGCCTTCGCCACCCTCGAAGATCGCGACCCGTGTCGAGTTGAGTTGTCGTCTCGGTAGAATGAGGTCCCTATGAGCACCCAGGTATCCATCGGTGGCGTCCGTACCAAGGCGCCGGACTCGATTGTCCTGACCGACGCAGCCGTCGCCAAGGTCGGCGAGCTGCTGGCCGCCGAGGACGACAAGAACCTCGTCCTGCGCGTGGCTGTCCGGCCCGGTGGCTGCTCGGGCTTTAGCTACGAGATGTTCTTCGACACCGACGTGGCCGACGATGACCACATCGACGACTACAAGGGCGTGAAGGTCGCGGTCGACGCGGCCAGCAAGGCGCACCTCAAGGGCGCCACCCTGGAGTACAAGGACGCGCTCCAGGGCGGTGGGTTCAGCATCAACAATCCCAACGCCGAGCGCACCTGCGGCTGCGGCCAGTCCTTCAGCTAGTCAGCTTCGCCAGGCCCGCACGCGCCTCGGTGCGGTCGACCGGGCCCGCATAACGGTCGCGGATCACGCCGTCGGCGCCGACGAGGAAGATCCACGGCTCGCTTTCGAGGTGGAGCTCGTCGATGGCCGGGATCGTCGTGTCGCCGGTGAGTGACGTGTACACCTCGAGGTGCACGAAGCGCGCTTTGGGTTCGAACTCGGCGCGCAGGCTTTGCAGCACGTTGAGCACCGGCCCGCACGTCTTGGTCTGACAGCGCGCCGGCGTGCCGACGTAGAACACGACCGGCCGTTTCTGCTTCAAGGCGGCATCAAGGCTGACGTCGTGCCACGGACACGCCGGGCTCGCGGTGCAGATTGGGTTCACACCCATCGGATCGGCGACGGTCGGCGTCTTCACTGACGGAAGCGGCTTGCCGGGGATCGGTGTCTTGACCGTGGCGGGGTCGACGACCTCGAACGCGGCCTCGGCGCTGCCGCCGGCGATGTTCACGCCCATCCGGTACAGGCCGGCGGCCGGAAACGTCTGCCGAACCAAGTAGTACGGCCGGGTTTCGATGCCGTCCCTGTGCGCTTCGGCCTTGATCCCCGGCCCGTACTGGCCCTTCGGCCCGGCGGCGAACCCCACTTCGGCCGGGTGGGCGACGGTTGGCGTCTGGCCCTGGAAGACGAGGAACGGCACCCGCTCGTCGATGCCGGCCAGCACCTGCTGCGCGCCGGGAACGATGCTGAGTTCGTTCGATTCCGTGGTGGGCGTTGCGGTGACGTCGGCCTTCTTGTCCTTGCCGCACGCGGCGACGACGAGGCCGGCGGACGCGGCGAGGAAGGTACGTCGCGAGAGCGGGGTGGCCACGGGTTCAACCTAATCTCCAGCCGTGTCAGTCCGGTTTCGCCTCGACGGTCGCGAGGTCGAGGTGCCCGACGACGGGTGGTCCCTCCTCGCGGTCCTGCGCGAGCGGCTTGGCGTCGTCACCGCCAAGGACGGCTGTAGCCCGCAGGGTCAGTGCGGCTGTTGCACGGTGCTCGTCGACGGCGCGCCGCGCGTGGCCTGCGTCACGCCGGCGCGACGGGTGGCCGGGCGCGACGTCACCACCGTGGACGCGTTGCCCGATCGCGACGCGTGGGCCGACGCCTTCACCGCGTGCGGGGCGAGCCAGTGCGGGTTCTGCACGCCGGGCATCATCGTGCGGCTGGCGGCGCTGGGCGATCGCCGCGTTGATCCCGACGCGGTCAACACCGCGCTGCTCGCGCACCTGTGTCGCTGCACGGGCTGGCGGACGATCCTCGACGCCGCCGCGCAGCTGGGCACTGGGGCGCCGCGGCGCGACTGGGACGCCGCAGCGCGGCGCGCCGCGCTCGAAGGCGGCGTGGCCCAGCGAGTTGGTCCCGAGGTCGCACTCGGTGCTGGCGGGTTCGCGGAAGACACCGCGCCGGCCGACGCGCTGGTTGCCGTTCTCGATGGCAACGGTGAGTGGGTGGTGGGCGAGTCGCTCACCGAGGCGCGCGCCGCCGCCGGGAAAGTGCAGGGCCGTCGCACCACCGTTGCGGTGCGGCACCCGATCGAGGTGCCGCCGGGTGACTGGGCCGTGACGCTGCGGACGACGTGGGTCGAGCCGGCGTACCTCGAGACCGACGCGTCATGGTGCGTCCCGGGGGGTGAGCCGGCATCACCGCTGGCCAACGGTGGCGCGTTCGGCGGAAAGATCGAGTCGATCGCGCCCGCCGCCGCGCGCCAGCTCGCCGACCAGCACGGCCGGGCTGTGCGCGTCGTTCTGTCGCGCGAGGACACCGTGCGCCGCGGCCCGAAGCGGCCGCCGATCGCCGCTGGTGTCCGGGCCGACGGGACCGGGCTCGTGCGCGTCGCTCGTACTGACGGCATCGCCTTCCCGGGTTTCGACGTGGAGCCGGTTGACGTGGTCGGGCCACCGACGACGGCCGCGGCGCGGGCGGCCGGATGGGCCGAAGCGGCGATCCTGCGCGCCGCGGCGACCGGCGTGGCGCGCGTGGAGTCGCCGACGGGCGCGGTGGCGTCGGCGACGGTTGACGACGCCGGCGTGCACATCGAGGTCGACTGCGGCGCGCCCCTCGACGAGATAGTGCTGCGGTCCTACTGCGTGGGTGCGGTGCATATGGCGCTGGGCTGGGTGCGCTCCGAAGGCATCGCCGTCGACGACGCCGGCGAACCGCACGACCTCACGGTCCGCTCGTTCGGCGTATTGCGAGCGCGCGACATGCCGCCGGTCGACGTCATCGTTCAACCGTCGGCCTCGGCGCCGACCAACGGCTCTGACGCAGTATTTGCGGCAGTCGCGGCAGCGGCGTGGTTGGCCGATGGCCTTCCGCCGGAGTGGCCGACGAGGACGAGGTAACCGATGAAGCATCGAATGGGCTGGCGGATGCTCGCCGTGTTCGTGTTCGCGGTGCTGGTCCGGCTCGCGTTCGCGGCGCACTCAGGAGGCCTGGCGCTCCGCGTCGATCAGCTGGACGCGGACTCACCCAGCTACTTCGAGCTGGGATCGAGACTCGCGGAGCACGGTGACTTCATGTCGACGGACTGGAACCGCGAGCCGGTCGGTCCGCGCGACGTGCAGCCCACGGCGCTCCGCGCTCCGCTGTGGCCGGTCGTGCAAGCGATTCCGTACTCGATCTTCGGCGCCACGCCGACCGCGGGCCGGATCCTGAACATCGGTCTCGATTCGCTGGCCTGCGCATTGCTCGTCGCCGCCGGTGCGCGCCTGCATAGCGTGCGAGCGGGCGTGCTGGCCGGGACCGCGGGTGCGCTCTGGCCGCAATTCATCGCGTCGACGCGGCAGGTGATGAGCGACTCTCTGTTCACCCTTCTTGTCGTCATCCTCCTCATCGTGCTCGACCGCCACCGCGAGCACTCCAGCGTGCGTTCGGGGATCGAGATTGGCCTTGTTCTCGGATTGATCACCCTCGCCCGACCGAACGGCTTCGCCGTTGCGTGCGCAATCTTCCTGTGGCTCGGCTGGCGCGCGTGGCGACGCGGTGCGACGGCGCGGCCGTTGCTAGCGGTCGGCCTGACTGCTGCGATTCTCGTCATTCCGTACGTCGGCTACGCGAGCGCGCGGTTCAAGTCGTTCGTTCCCGTCACGACGGAGTTCGGTGTCGTCGTCGGGGGAGTGTTCACCGACAACACCGTCAACCGCCACCATCCGACGTGGGGTTGGTGGGACGTGGGCCCGGTCGACGCCGCGCGGCTGGCGTCCCACGGCGACATTGAGTGGAGCGAGAAGGCAACGCGAGCGGCGACTGACTGGATAGGCGTCCACCCGAGGGGCAGCGTGCGCGTGTTGGCGTACCACGTGCTGCGGTACTTCGATCTCTACTGGGAGATCGGCGCGCGACAGCAGACGTTGATCACTGATCCCGGCCGACTGCTCACGGTCGGCACCCCGATCGCGTGGTGGCTGACCGCGGTCCTTGCCGCGTTCGGCTTGCGAAGAGTGGTTCGCGCACGCGACACGATTCGCTGGGAGCCGACGTTCGTCCTCTTCGTGACGTTCATGGTCAGCGGACTGCTGGTGCTCGCCGGCAGCCGCTATCGCATGCCGGCCGAGCCCGGGGTGATCCTGCTCGCGGCAACTATGGTGGCTTCGTTGTGAGCAAGCCCCTGGGTCCGTACACGCCGATCGTGCGCGCCGGCGACTGGCTGGTGTGCTCCGGTCAGATCGGCGCCAAGGACGGCGCGCTGGCCGACGGGATCGTCGCCCAGACCACGCAATCGATCGCCAACCTTGCCGCGCTGCTCGAGAGCGAAGGCGCGTCGCTCAACGACGTCGTCAAGACGACCGTGTTTCTGTCCGACATCGCGAACTGGCCGGTGATGAACGACCCCTACGTGGCCGCGTTCGGCGATCACCGGCCGGCGCGGTCCGCCTTCGCCGTGCGCGATCTTCCGATGGGCGCCCTCATCGAGATCGAGGCGTGGGCCTATGTAGGCTCTGCGACATGATCGGCGCGCTCGTCATCGTGTTCATGTGCGTGATCGCCCTGCCGATGGCGTTTATGTTCACGGGCGCGGCCATCGCGTCGGTCTTCGGGTTTAGCCTGAAGTCTCACGCGGAGGCTACGCACGAAGGCAGCGAACTCATCGACACGAACTACTAGGTCCGCGTCGGCCGGGCTTCTCCTCGTAGCAGCGCTCGCCGCATGTGGCGAGCCGCAAACCCAGTCGGCTGAGCAATGCGTCCCGGCCACCACGACCGAGATTCCGCAGGCTGAGTACGAGCGCCGCGTGGTTCCGCAGTCGAACGACATCCAGGACGACATGAAGGTCGTGTACCACTACGGCGGTGACCACGCCGCCGACTACGTCGACCGAAAATTCGATCTCGACACCGACCCGGTGTCCATGGTGGCGGCCTTCGTCCGCAACATCGACGAGCACCGCGCCGCGCTGAGCAAGCTGGTCGCGCACCCCGATCGGTTGCAGGTGATCGCGCTCCCGTACTCGGGGCAAGAGTTGCAACGGATCTACGGGGAGATCTCCGCCAACATGGGCGACCAGGAGACCTACTACTCGGTCGGGCTGGACTTCGGGGCGGTCACGACGCAGCTGCACGCCGACAAGAAGGCAACCGCCGCCGCGCTACACCAGAAGTACGGCGACGCGCTCAAGATCACCGTTGGCGTCCGCCAGTATCCGGCGCCGGCGTGCATCGCCGACACCTGCCGGCCGCTTCCGCCCGAGACGCCGCAGGAAGGGCTCGAGATTCGATTCAAGGAACCCGCCACCGTCGATGCAGGCAAGGATGGCGTCGCGACGGTCATCGTCCGCAACGCCGGTGCCACGCCGGTGCCATGGCCCAACGATGTCGGCCTCGCCTCCGTCGTGGAACGCGGTACGAGGCGCGTCGTGGCCGCTGGACCCCTGAGTGCGTTGGCGGCCAACGCAGTACTGACCACCGGATCACTCGCACCGGGCCAACAGACAGAGGTAGCGGTGTCGTTCGGGACGGCCAACTGCGCCCCGACCGGCGACTACGCGTTGGCGCCGGGAGCCTACGGATTGCTGACGGTGCATGGTCACGGCACCGCCGCGCCGGAGTTCATGTACTCGGACGAGGGCACCCTCAACGTCCGCTGAGGCTTACAGCCCCCAGCGGGACTGGCCGAAGCGGTAGCCCACCGACCGGACCGTCGAGATCAGTGACGCATGCTCCTCGCCGAGCTTGGCTCGGAGGCGGCGTACGTGGACGTCGACCGTGCGGGCACCGCCGTAGTACTCGTAGCCCCACACCCGTGACAGAAGCGTCTCGCGCGTGAACACCTTGCCGGGGTGCGTGGCGAGGAACTTCAACAGCTCGTACTCCATGTACGTGAGGTCGAGCGGCCGTCCGGTGAGCGCAGCCTGGTAGGTCTCGAGGTTGAGGACGAGCGGCCCGTACTCGACGAGCTCCGGTCGCGTGCCGCGGCCGGTCCGCCAGAACAGGTGCTTGACCCGCGCTTCCAGCTCCTGCGGCTGGAACGGGGTGAGGGCGAAGTCGTCGAACAGGTCCTCGCGCAGCTCGAGGTCGGTCAGCTGCGCGCCGCTCACGAGGAGGAGCAGGGGCTCGAACGGCAGGTCGCGCTTGCGTAGGGCGCGGCACAACGCGAAGGCGCCGTCGGGATCGGCGGCCGCGTCGACGATCGCCCCGGACCAGCCGTCGTCGGGTTCGTTGGCCGACGCGGCGTCGGCCGAACCAACCGCTTTCCACGGGTAGCCGGCCAGATCGAGCGTCTGGGCGAGAGCGGGCGGCGCCGGGTCGGGGAAGATCAGGAGAGGTTCCATCAGAGGCGCCCCAGGTAGCGGTCGAGTTCGAACTGCGTCACTTGGGTCTTGTAGTCGGCCCACTCCGATCGCTTGTTGCGGAGGAACCATTCGAAGACGTGTTCACCGAGAACGTCGGCCACGAGTTCCGACTTTTCCATCTCGACCAGCGCGTCCGAGAGCGACCCCGGCAGGGCGCGGATTCCTTCGGCCGCCAGCTCGGCCGGCGTCAGCTCATAGAGGTTGGCCGCCGCCTCGGGTGCCAGCTCGTACTCGTCCTCGATGCCCTTGAGGCCAGCGGCCAGCACGACCGCGAACGTCAGGTACGGGTTGCACGCGGGGTCGGGGGCCCGGTACTCGATGCGCGTCGAATCGGCCCGGTTCTTCTTCGGCAGCGGCACGCGCACCAACGCTGAGCGGTTGTTGCGCGCCCACGACACGAAGACCGGCGCCTCGTACCCCATCACCAGTCGCTTGTAGGAGTTGACCCACTGGTTCGTCACCGCGGTGATCTCGGCCGCGTGGTGCAGCAGGCCGGCGATGAAGTGCTGCGCGGTCTTCGACAGGTTGAAGTCGTCGCCCGGTCCGTGGAACGCGTTGACGTCGCCCTCGAACAGCGAGAAGTGCGTGTGCATGCCCGACCCCTGCACGCCCGACATCGGCTTGGGCATGAACGACGCGTGCACGCCCTTGGCCTGGGCCACCTCCTTGACGATCATGCGGACCGTCATCACGGTGTCGGCCATCGTCAGCGCGTCGGTGTACCGCAGGTCGATCTCGTGTTGGCCGGGGCCGTCCTCGTGCTGGCTGTACTCGACCGGGATCCCCATGTCCTCCAGCGTCAGCACCGTCTTCTTGCGCAGATCGCTGGCCAGGTCGGCGACGGTCAGCTCGAAGTACGAGCCGCGGTCGATCGGCTGCGGTTCGGAACGGGGATCGTCGGACGCGAAGTAGAAGTACTCGAGCTCGGGCGCCGCGTAGAAGCTGTAGCCGCGGCTGCGAGCCGTCTCGAGGGTCCGCCGCAGGACGTTGCGCGGGCAGCCTTCGAACGGCGTGCCGTCGAGATTCATGATGTCGCAGAACACGCGGGCGACCGGCGCGGTGTCGGCGGTAAGCGGCAGGATCTGGAACGTCTTCGGATCGGGCCGGGCGAGGACGTCGCTCTCCTGCACGCGGCTGAACCCGTCGATGGCCGAGCCGTCGAAGGTCATGCCTTCTTCGAGGGCGTTCTCCAACTCGGCCGGCGTGATGTTGAACGACTTGGGAGTGCCCAGGACGTCGGTGAACCACAGCTGGATGAAGCGGATCCCCCGTTCCTCGACCGTGCGGAGGACGTAGTCCTGCTGGCGTTCCATCGTCCTAGTTTCACACGGGTTTCCGCCGATTCTCCCGGGTTCACAAAGCGTTAACACACTGGCCTTGGCTGAGAAACGACTCGCCGCGTACCGTTTCGGCATGGCTTACAAGGCTGAATACATCTGGATCGACGGGACCGAGCCGACACCGCTGCTGCGGTCCAAGACCAAGATCATCGCTGACGGTGAAGAGCCCGGAATCTGGGGCTTCGACGGATCGAGCACCAACCAGGCGCCGGGCAAGGCTTCGGACTGCGTGCTGCGGCCGGTCTTCAGCTGCACCGACCCCATCCACATGGGCGCCAACAAGCTCGTGCTGGCCGAGGTGCTGCTGACCGACATGTCACCGCACCCGACCAACACCCGGGCCGAGGCGGCCCTCGTGGCGGCGCAATACGCCGACCAGGACCCGTGGTTCGGTATCGAGCAGGAGTACACGCTGTTCAAGGGCACCCGCCCGCTCGGGTTCCCCGACAGCGGGTACCCCGGTCCGCAGGGTCCGTACTACTGCGGCGTCGGCGCCGATGACGTCTACGGCCGGCCGATGGTCGAGGCGCACCTCGATGCGTGCCTTCGGGCCGGCCTGTCGATCTCGGGCATCAACGCCGAGGTCATGCCCGGCCAATGGGAGTTCCAGGTCGGGCCGCTCGGTCCGCTCGATGTCGCCGACCAGCTGTGGGTCGCTCGCTGGCTCCTGCACCGCATCGGCGAGGACTTCGGCATCTCCGCCACCCTCGAGCCCAAGCCGGCTCGCGGCGACTGGAACGGCGCCGGCGCCCACACCAACTTCTCGACCAAGGCCATGCGCGCGAGCTACGACGCGGTGATCACCGCGGCCGAGGCGCTGGGCAAGAATCCCGACCAGCACATCGCCGGGTACGGCTACGGCATCGAGGACCGGCTCACCGGCGCCCACGAGACCGCGCACTACTCCGAGTTCAGCTACGGCGTGTCGGACCGTGGCGCATCGGTGCGCATCCCGTGGCAGGTCGAGCAGGACAAGAAGGGCTACATCGAGGACCGGCGGCCCAACGCCAACATGGACCCGTATGTCGTGACCCGCCTCATCGTCGACACCTGCTGCTCAGCGCTCGTCGGCGCCAAGTAACACCTTTCGGATCGCGGACGTCGCGGTGCCTTAGGCACCGCGACGTTTCGCGTTCTAGCCTCGACGCGACTTAGCGGTGAACGTCGAGGAGGTCCACGTGCAGCCACGTACCCCGGCCGAAGTTCTGCGTCTGGCCCAGGACGAGGGGGTCGAGATCGTCGACTTCCGCTTCTGCGACTTACCGGGCCTCATGCAGCACTTCTCGGCGCCGGTCCACGAGTTCACCGAGGAGGCCTTCGAGGAGGGCTACGGCTTCGACGGCTCGTCGATCCGCGGCTTCCAGGAGATCCAGGAGTCCGACATGTTGCTCATGCCGGATCCCAACACCGCGGTCATCGATCCGTTCCGCCAGCACAAGACGCTCAACATCAACTGCTTCGTGCGCGATCCGGTCACCGGTGAGAGCTATTCGCGTGACCCGCGCTACGTCGCCAAGAAGGCCGAGGACTACCTCACGTCCACCGGCTTGGCCGACACCTGCTACTTCGGGCCCGAGGCCGAGTTCTTCATCTTCGACGACGTGCGCTTCAGCCAGAACCAGCACTCGGCGATGTACTCGGTCGACTCCATCGAGGCGATCTGGAACTCCGACAAGGACGAGAACCCCAACCTCGGGTTCAAGCCCCGCTACAAGGAGGGCTACTTCCCGGTCCCGCCCATGGACCACTTCCAGGACCTGCGGTCCGAGATGGTGCTGGAGCTCGAGCGCCTGGGTGTCGAGATCGAGATCCAGCACCACGAGGTCGGCACCGCCGGCCAGGCCGAGATCGACATGCGGTTCGACACGCTGCTCGTGATGGCCGACAAGCTCATGCTCTACAAGTACGTCGTCAAGAATGTGGCCCGGGCCAACGGCCACTCGGCGACGTTCATGCCCAAGCCCCTATTCCAGGACAACGGCTCCGGCATGCATTGTCACCAGTCGCTCTGGAAGGGTGGCGAGCCGCTCTTCTACGACGAGAAGGGCTACGCCGGCGTGTCGGACCTCGGCCGCTGGTACATCGGCGGTCTGCTCAAGCACGCGGCGGCGATCCTCGCCTTCGCGGCGCCGACGACCAACAGCTACAAGCGGCTCGTCCCCGGCTACGAAGCGCCGGTCAACCTCGTGTACTCGCAGCGCAACCGGTCGGCGGCGTGCCGCATCCCGCTGTACTCGAAGAGCCCGAAGGCCAAGCGCGTCGAGTTCCGATGCCCCGACCCGTCGGCCAATCCGTATCTCGCCTTCGCCGCGATGTTGATGGCGGGACTCGACGGCGTGCAGAACCGGATCGAGCCGCCCGACCCGGTCGACCGCGACCTGTACGACCTCCCGCCCGAGGAGCTGAAGAAGGTTCCGCAGGTGCCGGGCTCGTTGCAGGAGTCACTCGCCGCGCTCGAGGCGGACAACGACTTCCTCAAGGCTGGCGGCGTGTTCACCGACGACCTCATCGACACGTGGATCGAATACAAGACGCTCCACGAGATCGACGAAGTCCGCCTCCGCCCCCATCCGTGGGAGTTCATGCTCTATTACGACATATAGACCCACGTGTCGGTGTCAGGTTGCGGTTTCCGTTGCTCTCGCACCGACACGTCGTAGGTTCTGACGCCATGCTCGAGCGGTTCGGTGAGTTGCTGCGGGCCGCGGGGTACACGTCGTCGGAGTTGGCGGCGCGCCTGGACATGGTCCTGGGCGAGCCCTTCGCGCCGGTGTCGGCACCGGTGCACAGCCGCCGCCTCGGCGAGGACGCGCTGGCAACGCTGGCTCGCGTGCTGCTCCTCGGCTACTCCACGCCCCGCGACCGAGCGGCTGAAGTCCTCGCGCCGCTCGGGATCGACGAGCTGATTGCGGCCGGCGTCCTCCGGCTCGACGGCGCCGACGTCTGGGGCGCGGTCCGCATCACGCCGTATGAAGACTTGCTGCTGGTATCTGATCCAGACGCCCAGCCGTGGGCCGAGGATCATGTCTTGGCGCCGGGACCGACAGCACGCGCGTTGGATCACTTCACGCCCCGCACTCCCGTCGGCCGCGCCCTCGACATCGGCACCGGCAGTGGGGTGCAAGCGCTGCGCATCGCCCGCCACGCGGACCATGTCGTCGCCACCGACACGAATGCCCGGGCGCTCGATCTCACCAGGATGAGTGCGCAACTCAGCGGGCTGGCGAACGTCGAATGCCGCCACGGCAGCTTGTTCGAGCCGGTGGCGGGTGAGGAATTCGACCTCGTTGTTTGCAACCCCCCGTTCGTGATCTCGCCGCGCAGTGACTACTCGTATCGCGATGGCGGGTTTCCCGGCGACGGGCTGACGGAGGCCGTGGTGTCGGCGATGCCCGCGCACATACGGGACGGTGGGACCGGCGTCGTCCTCGGCAACTGGTTCGTCGCGCCCGACGCGGCCACCCCGGATCGCCCGCTGGGTTGGCTCGAACGCGCCGGCTGCGACGTCGTGGTTGTCCACTACGACAGCGAAGACATCCTCGAGTACGCGGCGCGGTGGAACGAGGAGCTCGCCGCCGACGGAACCGCGTACGGCGCGGCGATCGACGACTGGGTGGCGTACCTCGCCGGCTTCGGCGCCGAGGCGATTGCGACCGGCGCGGTGACCATGCGTCGCCGCGCTGGCGCGTCGAACACCCGGAGCTTCCAGATGGCGGTGCGCCCGGGACCGACCGCGGGGGCGCAGGTAGCGCGAATCGTCGCGACGCTCACCGACGCTCCCGTCGACGCAATCGCCGGCGCGAGCGTGCTCAAAGTTCCCGACGGCGTGTTGCTGGATCAACGGCTCGGCGCCCAGAACGGCGAGTTCGTCGTCGGAACCGCGCAGTTCACGCTGCCGCAGGCGGCAGGAATTGCCGTCGAGGCGCAACCCGCCGCGCTCCATGTACTTCTGGCGCTAGACGGTGAGCGCTCGCTCGCGGACCTGGCGGCCGAAGTAGCCGTCGAAACGGATCTCGACGCGGCCGAGATCGAGTCGCTGGCCGTCCGGGCGGCCGCCGACCTGTACGCCGCGGGCATGGTCGTACGGGCCGAGCGTGCTTGACGGTCGCGCACCCGGCGACCAAGGTATGCGCATGCCCAAGACGAAAAGGCTCCGCCGGCTCGGTATTGCCGCGCTGGTGGTGGGGGGTTCGGCGGCCGGTGTTACGGCGATCGGCGGGAGCGCCGATGCGGTGCCGAGTTGCCCGAACAAGACGGCCCAGCTCGACAACCTCGCAATGCACAACTCCCAGTTCGGCACGCAGCTCTCCGCCTGCGATGCACCTCCGGCGGGACTGCAGGTGATCGGCAAGATCGACCTCCAGAAGATCGCCCAGGATCGCAACTCGAACGCTTCGTCGGCGAACCTCGGGTCCGTGCGGATCCCCGTGTACGCCCCGCCGAAGAAGTACTAACCGGCGTCGTAGAACAACCGCTCGACCACCGCGCGCGCCCGTCGGGTAACCCGGCGGTAGTCCTCCCGTAGCTCCGAGCCCGTGGTGTCGAGGCTGCGCGCCAGCGCCATCAGCTGGTCGGCCGCGGTTGGGAGGGCGTCACCCGGTGCGCCCTTGACCAGGAACCACCGGTTCCGGGTGCGCTCGCAAAACCGGTACGCCTCGGTGAGGACGTCGGCATCCTCCGTCGCCAGCGCTTCCGCGGCCACCAGGGCGGCGAGCGCATCAATCGTCCCGGGTGACGGAATCCCGTGCCGTAGCTGAAGAAGCTGGGCGGTCCACTCGACGTCCGACAGCGATCCCGGGCCGAGCTTGAGGTGGAAGCGGGCGTCTTCGTCCGGCGGGATCCGCTCGCGCTCGACGCGCGCCTTCATGCGGCGAACCTCGCGCTCGTCCGCGTCGGTAAACGAGCGGTGCCAGATCGTCTTGTCGACCAGCTCCATGAACCGCCGTCCGACATCCACGTCGCCGGCCACGGGTCGGGCGCGCACGAGCGCTTGCCGCTCCCACGTTTGCGCGTACCGCTCGTAGTACGCGCGGTAGCCGTCGAGGCTGCGCGCCAGCGCACCTTGCTTGCCTTCGGGGCGCAGGTCGGCGTCGAGCACGTACATGCGACTCGCAGGCGTGGTGCCCTTGATCGACGCGAGGAGTTGGACCGCCACTCGCTCAGCTGCCGCGAAGTCGTCGGCGGTCGTGCCGTCATAGACGAACAGCACGTCGAGATCGCTCGCATAGGACAACTCGGCGCCGCCGAACCGACCCATGGCGATCACCGCGAACGGGACCGACGGCGCGGCGATACGCAGTGACAATTCGAGGATCGTCTCCGCCAAGTGGGTGAGGCCGGACGACGTCGTCTCGAGGGGCTCCAGGTCGAGCACGTCGCGCGCCGCGATCCGCAACTCCTCGTCGCGCTTGAGCCGTTGCAGCGGGCGCACCGTTGTGGCGGCCGGCGCGGCCAGGGCCGCTTGTGAGGCGAGGTCGGCGATGAGTTGCGGCGAGCGGGCGAACCCGTCGATGAACATTCGGCTCGTGCCGAGCAGGAGGCACAACCGCCGCGCCGCTTCGGGCGACTCGCGGAACGCGGTGACGAGGTGCGCCTGGCGGTGGGCGGCGGCGGCGAGCGTGCGCAGGCCCAGGAGGCCGAGGTCGGGGTCGGGCGACGCCGACAGCCACTCCAAGAGCAGCGGCAGCATCTGCTGCATCAGCCGCGACGATCGGGTCAGGCCGCCGGTGAGTTCCTCGAGCGCTTGCCGCGTGCGGGCGGCGTCGGCAAACCCGAAGGCGGCCAACCGATCGCCCTCCGCGCCGGCCGGCATCGCCGCGCCGCCGGTGAATGCTTCGAGGAGCGGCCGGAAGTAGAGCCGTTCGTGGATCGATCGCACGCTGGCCTGGTGGCGACGAAGCGTCTCGTCGAATTGGGCCAGCGCGGTCGCGCCCGACGTGTCGCGGAAGCCGAGGACGCGAGCCAGGTGGTCACGCGCCTCGACGTCGGTCGGCACCGTGTGCTGCTGTTGTTCGTCGACCAGCTGGAGCCGGTGCTCGACGGTTCGCAGGAAGCGGTACGCCTCGGCCAAGTCATGGGCGTCGCGATGGTCGACGTAGCCGGCGTGGCCGAGCTCGCGCAGCGCGTCGAGCGTGTTGGGCGAGCGGAGCGCGGTGTCGGCCCGACCGTGCACGAGCTGGAGGAGCTGAACCGCGAACTCGATGTCGCGGATGCCACCCCGGCCGCGCTTGACCTCTCGCGTCGCCAGGCCCCGGCTCTCCACGTAGCCCTCGGCGCGCGCCTTCAGATCGCGGAGTGACCGCAGGTCGTCGGCGCCGAATGGCCGCCCCCACACCATCTCTCGTGCGGCGTCGTCGAATGCCGCGCCGAGAATCTCGTTGCCGGCCACCGCGCGCGCCTTGAGCAACGCTTGGAATTCCCACGGCTGTGCCCACCGTTCCCAATAGGCGCGATACGACTCCAGCGACCGGGTGAGGGGTCCCGCCCTTCCTTCCGGCCGCAGGTCGGCGTCGACGCGAAAACACGTGCGGGCGACGTCCATCACGCGACGGGCGTCGCCGTCGCCGACGAACAGGACGTCGACATCACTCGCGTAATTGAGTTCCTGGCCGCCGAGCTTGCCCATCCCGATCACCGCCAGGTCGGACACGTCGTCGACGGCGCGCGTGAGAACGGCCACCGCGAGCTGCGACAGCGAGTCGCCGACGACCTCAAGCGAATCGCGCCCAGTGAGATCGCGCGCCGCGATGCGAAGGATCTCGCGGTGCTTCCACGCCGCCACGTCATCGCTCGGCGGACGCGGCGCGTCGAGGTCGGCCAGCACGTCGAGGGCATCGCGATCGGCGACCAGCAGTCGCGTGAGCGACCGACTGGCCGCGACCACCGCCACGAGGGCGTCGCGCAGCTCCGCGTCAGTGGCGATGCGGTCGCCCAGGCCCTCGTCGCGCTCGCCGAGTTGTTGGAGAACCAACTCGACCGTGGCCGGGGCGGCCGAACGCTCGACCGCGACGCCAACGTCGTCCGCAGCCACGTAGTGAGTCTCCTACGCTTTTGCCGAATGCCGCGAATACGCGTGGCCATGTGCCAGCTCAATCCCATCGTCGGCGATCTGGACGGCAACGTGGCGCGGGTACTCGAGGCTCTTGAGCGGGCCGAGCGGGCCGAGGCCGATGTCGCCGTGTTCACCGAGTTGGTGATCACCGGCTACCCGCCCGAGGATCTGCTGCTCAAGCCCCGGTTCGTTGCCGACAACCGCGCCGCGCTGGACCGGGTCGCGGCGGCGACTGGTCGGTGTGCGGCGGTGGTCGGGTTCGTCGACGCCGAGGGTGCCTTGTACAACGCGGCGGCGGTGTGTGCCGGCGGCGTGGTGCAGGGCATCTACCGCAAGCGCCTGCTCCCGAACTACACGGTGTTCGACGAGAAGCGGTACTTCGTGCCCGGCGAAGGCCCGGCGCCGCTGTTCGACATCGCAGGGGTCCGTGCCGGCGTGTCGGTCTGCGAGGACGCGTGGAGTGCGAACGGGCCTATCGCCGAACAGGGGGCGGCCGGCGCGCAGCTGATCCTGAACATCAATGCGTCGCCGTACTACGAGAGCCGGTACGTCGAGCGCGAGGCGATGCTCGCTGCTCGCGCCGCCGAGGCGGGTTGCCCGATCGTGTACGTCAACCAGGTGGGCGGTCAGGACGAGCTGGTCTTCGACGGCGCCTCGGTGGTCGTTGGCGAGGACGGTGTCGTCCGCGCTCGCGGTGCCCAGTTCGCCGAGGACTTCGTCGTCGTCGATGTCGACGTGGCGACCGGTGAGGTGGCGGCGCCCGCCCCGGCCCTCCTGCTTGCACCTGTGGAGGAGGTGTACGAGGCCCTCGTCCTCGGCACGCGCGACTACGCGTTGAAGAACGGCTTCACCGACGTCGTGCTCGGCATGTCCGGCGGCGTCGATTCCTCGCTCGTCGCGTGCATCGCGGCCGATGCGCTCGGGCCCGAGCGCGTGCACGGCGTCGCCCTGCCATCCCGGTTCACCAGCGACGACTCCAACGACCACGCTTCCCAACTGGCCGACAAACTCGGCATCGACTTCCGATCGATCGCGATCGAGCCGGCACACAGCGCGCTCCTCGGCATGCTGCGTCCGTCGTTCGAGGGCCTCCAGGAGGACATCACCGAGGAGAACATCCAGGGACGCATCCGTGCCGTTCTGCTGATGGCACTCGCCAACAAGTTCCGCACGTGGCTCGTGCTGATCTGCGGGAACAAGAGCGAGCTCGCGGTCGGCTACACCACGGTGTATGGCGTCGACATGGCCGGCGGGTTCGCGGTCATCAAGGACGTGTTCAAGACCCAGGTGTACGACCTGGCGCGCGAGCGGAATCGTCGAGCGGGGACCGACCTAATCCCTGAGGCCGTGCTCACCAAGCCGCCCAGCGCCGAGCTGCGGCCTGACCAGCGCGACGACGACAACCTGCCGCCCTACGACGTGCTCGATCCGTTGCTCGAGGCGTATGTCGAGCAGGACAAGACCGCCGCGGAACTCGAGGAGGCCGGGTTCGATGCGGCGCTCGTGCGTCGCATCGTTCGCATGGTTGACGTGGCCGAGTGGAAGCGCCGCCAAGCACCGCCGGGCGTACGCGTCACGCCGAAGGCGTTCGGCAAGGATCGCCGCATGCCGATCACCAACCGGTACAGCGGCTGACGCGCCCGCGCGCCCACGCCGCGGTGCTCGCCGCCGGCGTCTTGTTCGGGTCCACCTTCGTCGTCATGAAGGACGCGGTCGTCGACGTCGAGCCGATCCCGTTTCTCGCCGCCCGTTTCCTCATCGGTGCTCTCGTGCTGGCACCGTTCGCCGTCCGGCAACCGCGCTCGCCCGGCGTCACGCGAGCGGGCGCGTTCGCCGGCGTGGCCTTGCTCGTCGGCTACATCTTCCAGACCGTTGGTCTGCAGTACACGTCGGCCTCGGTGTCCGCCTTCATCACGTACATGCTGGTCGTCCTCGTGCCCGTGCTCGCGGCGTTGACGGTTCGTCGCATCCCGACGCGGCCGACGATCGCCGGTGTCGCCCTGGCGACGGCGGGCCTGTTTCTCCTCACCGGGCAGGGGCTGGCGTTGGGGAAGGGCGAGGCGCTGACCGTCGGTTGCGCGATCGCGTTCGCGGTCCACATCGTGTTGTTGAGCGAGTGGTCGGAGCGGTTCCCTACGGCGCGGTTCACCGCGATCCAACTCGCAGTTGTCGGCATGATCGCGCTGGTGGTCGGGGCCTTCACGGGCGGCTACGACTTCCCCGCATCGGCGTGGTTGGCTGCCGCGTACACCGGTGTGGTCGTCTCGGCGGTCGCGTTTGCCCTACAGGTGTCGGGCCAACGGCAGGTCGGCCCGACGCGGACCGCGCTCCTCCTGATGATCGAGCCCGTCGCCGCCGCCGGCTTCGGTTACGCCGCTGGCGACCGGTTGGGTGCCGCTGGCATCACCGGCGCCGGGTTGATACTCGCCGGGATCCTTACCGCCGAACTTCCCGGCCTCTTGACCAGTCGGTCAATTCGCTAACATCCTCACGCCACCGTCAAGCGCGAGGAGACTCCTGAATGGCCGATCCGAAGAAGCCGCGTCCGGCCTTCGCCCCGTGGGACCGCCGCGAACTTCCGGGCGCGTTCGACGTCGAAGAGACCGCCCGCCGCGTCGGCCACTACAAGTGGGTCGAGATGCGGCTGTTCGAGGCCCTCGGCGGCTGGGTCGCCACCGTGCCCGAGCTCGACGTCAAGCTGCGACTGGGAACCCACTGCTACAAGCACGCATGGCACGCCGAGTTGTGGAACAAGCGCCTCCCGGAGCTGCGCGAGATGAACACCGAGCGGCTCACTGTGCCGCCCAACGACGAGTTCGTGGCCTTCATGGACGCCATCACCGAGCCGGAAGGTCCCGGCCAGACGCTCGAGAAGCTCGTCGGCGTCTATCGCGTCCTCATCCCGCACAAGATCGCGGCATACACGTACCACCTCAACAACACGTCGACGATCACCGACGCGCCGACGATGCGTTCGTTGCGCTTTGCCCTCGGCGACGAGTTCGATGACTGGCGCGACGGCGAGATGCTGATCCAGTCGCTCATCGTCAATGAGGAGGACGTGCAGCGGGCGGCCACGCATCAGGCGCGCTGCGAAGGCCTCATCGTCAAGGCCGGCGGCATCGCCGGTCCCGGATCCATCGGTTCCGTCGACGTTCCGACGCCCCAGGAGGTAACGGCGTGAAGAAGATCCTGCCGCCCGAGGAACTCGCCCGGGACGCGCGCTTCGTGCGCTTGTCGATGGAAGACCGCTTCAACGATCGTCGGGGCGCGGGCGGAACGTCCGGTCGCACCGGGCCGATGAAGCTGACACCCGATGCGCCGCAGGCGCCCGATCGAGCCCGCGCGTTGATGCACGGCATCTTCGTCGGCGAGATCCAGGCGCTCGAAGGCGCCGGCCGTACGTGCTGGGACTTCGAAGTCGGCCCTGGCGCCGACGAGGTTCCCTTCGCCCTGAAGCTCGACATGGCCCGCCAGTGCTGGGACGAGGCGCGTCACTGCGAGATCTCGATCAAGCTGAGCGACTGGATGGGCACCGAACTCGGTGAGTTCGCCGAGTCGACGTTCCTGTACGAAGCGGCGTGCAACCCCGACCCGATCCTTCGCCTCACCGGCGTGAACCGTGCCCTCGAAGGTCTCGCCATCGACGTCTTCAACACGATGCGCGAGTTCGGGCAGAGCGCCGGGGACCCGGTCCTCGAGTTCTGCGAGGACTGGATGCTCGCCGACGAGGTCACCCACGTGAAGATGGGCTCGGACTGGCTGCGCCGGATCACGGAGAACGATCCCGACCGTCGCGAGCGCGCGCTGGAGTTCCAGCGCATCGTCGACAAGCTGTTCTCGCTCGGCGGCTTCCGCGGCGAGGGCGACGACAGCCCGATCCGGCTGGCCCGTCGCTTCCGCGAGATGGCCGGGTTCACCACCGAAGAGGTCGATGAGATCTCCGACCTTTCCAAGCAAGCCGGCGAGGAAGCGCGCGCCCGGCTCGCCGCCAACGCTTAGTGGCCAAGGTTGTCGTCACCCCGGAGCAGTTCAGCTTCGTCAACTTCGACGCGGCGCGAGTGGCCGAGCTCACGAGCAAGATCGCGGACAAGGTCGGGTTGCCGGCCGACGCTGAGGTGCGCATCGAGATCGACGAAGGCTCGCCGCTGGGCCGGACGCGTCTCGCCAGCCTCGACCCGATCACGATCACCGTCGAAGGCGGTGCGTTCGAGAACGCCAAGGTGCCGCGGTCGCTGAGCGATGCCAGCGTGATCGACGTCGTCGGTCGCCTGTTGTTCCGCGCCAAGGACCGGCTCTCCCCGGGTTTCGCCGACGCGCCGGACGACAGTGATCTCACGTTGCAGCAACACACCGCATGGGACACCTACGCGGTCGGGCGCTGCGACCGGGCCGGTTGGGCACCAGCGCGGAAGCGGCGGATCTACCACTTCCGCAACCGCCACGGCTTCACCGACGTCGCCGACGGCGTGTTCGAGCGGCTGTGGAATGCCGACGGCCTGACATGGGCCGACATCGAAGCGGCGTGCGCGGAGACCGACGCCGCTCGCGTGCCGGCCGGGGGCTAGCGATCGTGGTGTCGAACGAGGACTTCCGGGCCACGCGACAGGACACGGTCGTGGTCATCCATGAGGACGTGGCGATTGTCTCGACCCGGCTCGAACTCGATGGCGGGCCGGGCATCGCCGAGACGGTCGGGCGCGTCGTTGTGGCGCGGGACGGCAACCGGTTCCAACTCGATCTGACGGTGCCCGAGCCGCAGCTCGTCAAGAACAGCCCGTGGCTCGTCACCGTGTTGCTGCCGGCGAACTCGCAGCACGTGCCGGCGGCGGCCGAGGATCCCAACAACGAGATCGAAATCGCGACGGTGCTCGACGTGCCGGGCCAGACGAGGCCCGTCCTCGTCTGGCGGGGTCACAAGGACCCCAAGCTCCCGGTCATCTGGGATCTGCTCAGGTAGCTCAGGTAATAGCCAGCTGCACCGCGGCGTCGAGGCTGAGACCGGCACCGCGGGCCCATGCGTCGCGCTCGTCACGCTCCAACGCATCGAGCGTTTCGGGGGTCAGCGGTCGTTCCACCGGTGATGGTTCGCCGGCGCGCATTGCGGTCCTGATCGCAGCTGCGGCGCCGAGGAGTTCGGCGGCGCGCGCCGGCTCGCCCGCGTCGTGCGCGACGGCGGCGACGAACTCGAGGGCGGTCGTGACGCCGATGTCGTAGTCGACGGCGCGGAATGCCTCGAGGGCGGATCTGAACGCGTCGAGTGCGGGACCGAGGTGGCCCCGTCGGCGGTCGACCTCGCCGAGACTCATCCGCGCCACTGCCTGACCGATCGGGTGGCCGATGCGCCCGAACAGCGCCGCGCTGGTTTGCAGGAGGGTCAGCGCGTCGTCGAGCCGCGCTTCGATGCACGCGATGCTCCCGAGCGTCAGTAGTGCGTCGGCTTCGTGTCCGGCATCGCCGAGGTCGTGGAACACGGCGCGGGACGCGTCGAGCGCAGCACGCGCCGCGGCGACGTCGTTCTCCTGGAAGAGCAGTTGGCCCAGGTGGGCTTGTACGCGCGCGGCCCGACCGACGTCACCCTCCTCGTGGGCGAGCCGCAGTGCCTCTTCGTACGCGGCGCGGGCGCGTTGGTTCTCACCGGCGTTCTCGAACACCATGCCCGCGTTGCCGAGTACCCCGGCGAGTTGACGCGAATCCTCTGCGTTGGCGCGGGCAACGTCGGTCGCTTCGGTATAGAGCGCAACCGCGCGCTCGATGTCGCCGGTCACCAGCGCCAGCATTCCGAGGTTTCCGAGACTGCCCGCGATGGCGCGCTGCGATCCGATGGCGCGGGCGATGTTGAGCGCCGCCTCGAAGTGGACGCTCGCGCCGGCCAGGTCGCCGCGCAGCTGTGCCACGCCGCCGAGGAGCGACACGATGCGGGCGACGAGATCGTCGTCGTTGGTCTCTTCGGCCAGCGCGAGCCCTTCCTCGAGCAGTGCGCGCGCCGTGTCGAGGTCGCCCTGGCTCAGGGCGAGGTCCCCCGCGCTTTCGAGACCGCGCGCCCGCTCGATTGCAGGCGCGCTCGCCGCCGCGTCGAGTGCGGCGCCGAGCAGCCGCCGGCCCTCGGTCCAGTGGCCGCGCTGGTTCCAGAGAGGGGCGAGCCCGTTGGCGATCGCCAGGCCGTCGGCGGGGCGTGTGTGCAGCGCCCACTGCAACGCGCCGGTGAGGTTCGCATGCTCGGCGTCCATGGCGTCGATGTCGCTCCCGGCGGTGACCGTGAGCGCCCACTCGACGAGCCGGTCGTGTACCGCCCCGGCACGGCCGGATCCGGCGAGCCGTTCGACGGCGTAGGCGCGAATCGACTCGAGCATCGAGTAGCGCTCGCCGTCGCGGCGCAGCAGCGACTTGGCGACGAGCGCGCGCAGGCGTTCGAGCCCGCCCCGCCCGAGTACTGCCTCGACGCCGTCGAGACCGACGTCGGCCACGAACACCGCGACTGATGCGAAGGCCTCCTGCTCGGAGCCCGAGAGCAGCTCGTAGCTCCAGTCGATCGCGGCGGCGAGCGTGCGCTGGCGTGGTTGGGCGGTGCGGCTAGCGGTCGACAGCAGTTCGAAGCGATCGGCGAGCCGATCCGCGATCTGGCCGACGGAGAGCGCGTCGAGACGGGCCGCGGCCAACTCGAGCGCGAGTGGCAGGCCGTCGAGCGCCCGGCAGATGCGGCTGACCGCGGCGCGGTCGAGATCGTCGGCGTCGAGCTGCGGATCGGTCCGCCGCGCCCGGTCCAAGAAGAGCGCGACCGCGTCGGAGTCGTCGAAGCTCGCAGTCTCGGGTACCGATAGGGGCCCGACCGCGTGGATCACCTCACCGGCCACGCCGAGCGCCTCGCGTGAGGTCGCCAGGACGCGCACGTTCGGACCGGCGCCGAGCAGCAGCGCGGTGGCGACTGTCGCCGCGCCGAGCAGGTGCTCGCAATTGTCGAGGACGACCAGCGTCGAGGTCGTCGCCACGTGATCGGCGACGGCGTCATCGAGCAGACGGCCCGGCTGTTCCCGCACACCGATCGCTCGGGCGACTTCGACGAGCACTTGCTCGTCCTCCGTCGCGCTCGAAAGGTCGACGAACCAGACCGCCCCCGATTCGTCGGTGATGTGGCGAGTGCCGACTTCTATTGCGAGGCGCGTCTTGCCGACGCCACCAGGGCCGAGGAGCGTGACGAGTCGCGCCTCGGCCAGCGCGCCGAGGACCGCTCGGACGTCGTCGGCCCGACCGATCAGCGGCGTCAGCGCGGTCGGCAAGTTGTGACGGCGCTGGTCCAACGACGCGAGTGGCGGGAAGTCGGCGGCCAGGTCCGGATGGCAGAGCTGGAACACTTGCTCGGGCTCTGAGAGGTCCTTCAGGCGGTGCGTCCCGAGGTCGAGCAAGGTGGCGCCCTCGGGGAGCAGGTCGGCGGCGCGCTGCTTGGTTGCCAACGACATGACGACCTGGCCGCCGTGAGCCGCGCCTTTGAGGCGGGCGCAGCGGTTGACCGTCGGGCCGAAGTAATCGCCGTCGCGGTGTTCGACGTCGCCGGTGTGGATCCCGATGCGAATGCGGAACAGGCCGCCGGCGACGGCGCGCTGGCTGTCGAGCGCGGCGGCTACCGCGGCGGCGGCGTCGTCGAACACCGAGAACGTCGGGTCGCCTTCGCCCTTGGACTTGATCAGCTCGCCGCCGTGACTGCGCATGACCGCGGTGAGTGCGTCGTCGTGCGCCGCGAGTGCGGCGGCCATCTCGACCGGCTGTTCCTCCCACAGCCGGGTCGAGCCCTCGACGTCGGTCAGGAGAAACGTCACCATCGCGGCGCGAAGGCTACGTTCAACGACTCGTGCGCATCGGTGAGATCGACGTCACCCCCCTATCCGACGGCCACTTCGACATGCCGCCGATCTACTTCGGCGAGAACGCCGACTGGGAGCCGCACAAGGCGCTGCTGAACGCCGACGGCAACCTCGTGGTGCCGATCGGGTGCTTCCTGATTCGAACGGGGGACCAGACCGTCCTCGTCGACGCCGGTTTCGGCGACATCGACGTCGGCTTCGGACGCGGTGGCGATCTGCCGGCCGAGCTGGCCCGCGCCGGCGTGACGCCGGCCGACATCGACCTCGTGGTGTGCACGCACCTGCACGCCGACCATTCGGGGTGGCTCGTCGCCGACGACGAGCCGTACTTTCCCAACGCGACCGTGCGGTTCGGCGCCGGCGACTGGCACCACTTTGTCGTCGACGGTTCCGACGACCCGGGCACCAAGGTCAAGGTGCAGTTGCTCGCCGACCGTGGTCGCATCGACGTCATCGACGGCGACGGAGTCACCGTCGCGCCCGGCATCACGGCGCGCACTGCGCCCGGTCACACACCGGGCCATCTCGTGCTGGTGCTGTCGTCGGGCGACGCGCGCGCCGTGCTGCTCGGCGACGCCGTCACCTGTCCCGTCCAACTCGAGGAGCCCGACTGGGGCGCCATGAGCGACGTCGACCCCGAGCTGGCGGCGCGCAGCCGCGAGGCCCTCTACCGCGAGTTGGAGGGCACCGACACCCTGACGGTCGGCGCCCACTTTCCCGGCCTCGAGTTCGGCCGCGTCATGGTCGGCCAGGGCAAGCGCTACTTCAGCCTGTAGCGAGAGCGGCGGTCACCAGCCGTGCGTCACGGTTCGCGTGCCGTCGGGTCGATAGACCGCGAGGCAGTACTTGGCGCCCTGGGCGAGCGAGCCGTTGTCGGCCGCGTGCAGGTCGAGCGGCACGCTGGCCTGCATGGTCATCACCTCGAGTCCGCCGTCGGGTGCGTTGAGGTTGATGCCGGCGCTGAAGACGCCGAGCTGCCACGTGGCGCTGCCTGGCCGGCCCGAGTAGGAGTAGCCAGGGGGTACGACACGGGTGCCCGCGAAGGTGTCCCAGATCGTCGGGCCGTCAGACGTCGAGTCGGCCTTGCACGCGTACACCGCGAGGTCTGAGACGGGCCCGGACACCACGGCGCGGAATACGAGGTCGGCTTTGCCGTCGGATTTGATGGGCCCGTCGGTGGGGCTCACGCCGTCCGGTCCACTCGGCGCGGTCACGCCGAACGAGGCCACGGTCGACGGGGCAATCGTTGTCGCGGGCTGCGTCGTCCCCATTGATCCATCGGTTACCGCCGGTTCCGCGGTCGTGGTGGGTGCCGGCGCCACCGTCGTGGTGGTCGGCTTCTTGTCGTCACCGCCGCAACTGGCCAGCGCTGCTGCGGCCATTGCGATCGCGGCAAGTCGTCCGAGCTTCATCATTTGGTCCCCCCTGGGATTGTGTTCGGAACTACGCCAAATCGTGGGCCGAGAGACCCTCGTACAGGTCAATCGTTGGTGGACGGCTTAGCAGGCCGGTGCACGCTTGGGCCATCTCGATCATCTCGGACGAATCGAAGTGGGCCTGCTGCGCGTCGGGGCTGTCCCACTTCTGAATTACAAGGAAGCGATTGGGCGTCGTGACCGACCCGCAGAGGTCGATGTTGCGGCAGCCGGGGTGACCGCGGGATACCACGACGTACTTCGAGAGGATGCCGATCAGCGTGGCGGCGTCCGAGGCGTCGAACGTCATCGTGACGACGGTCAACTCGACCTCGGCGTCAGGCATGGCAGGAACGTAGCCCGGGTACGGCGAACCTGTGCGGGGAGACGAGCGAGCACGGCACCGACCTACGCAAACTGCCGAAATCACCCACCTTGACACCCCCCGTATGGTGAGACCGCACGATGTGGCGCCGGATCCGGCGGGGAATGCCCGCAAGCTCGCCAACGTTGCTAATAGGCCTGGCTTCAGGCCCAGCGGACGCACGATAGAAGGGTTGTTGAGTGCCGAAGGAGCGAGTCGAGCGGGACGAGGAAGACCTCGTACGCCTCTACCTCACTGATATTGGGCAGTACCCCCTGCTCACCAAGGACGACGAAGTCCGCCTGGCCCAGGCCATCGAGGCCGGGATGGCGGGGCGCGCCGAGATGGAAGCCGGCGGCCGCGGCCTGCCCGCCGCCCGCAAGCGCGAGCTGCGCCGGACCGTCCACGCGGGTGAGCACGCGCAGCAGACGTTCGTGCAGTCGAACTTGCGCCTGGTCGTCTCGATCGCCAAGAAGTACCAGGCGTCGGGCTTGCCGCTCCTTGACCTGATCCAAGAGGGCAACCTCGGGCTGATGCACGCCGTCGAGAAGTTCGACTGGCGCAAGGGCTTCAAGTTCTCCACGTACGCCACGTGGTGGATCCGCCAGGCGATCACCCGCGGCATCGCCAACACGGGCCGCACGATCCGTCTGCCCGTCCATGCCGGCGACACGCTGGCGCGGCTGCAGAAGGCGCGCGCCCGCCTCGAGCTCGAGTACGGCCGTCCCGCGACCTTGGCCGAGCTGTCGGCTGCGGTCGAGATGCCGGAGGACAAGGTCACCGAGGCGCTGCGGTTTGCCGCGGAGCCGCTGTCGCTGTCCGAGCCGCTGCGCGAGGACGGCGACGCCGAGTTGGGCGACGTCGTCGAGGACCGCTCGGCCGAGTCGCCCTTCGAAGTGGCGGCCACCGCGCTGCTGCCCGAGGAGATCTCTCGCCTGCTTGGTCCGCTCGACGAGCGCGAGCGCGAGATCCTGCGGCTCCGCTTCGGCCTCGATCGCGGCGAGCCCCGCACGCTGGAAGAGGTTGGCGAGCACTTCAACCTCACCCGCGAGCGCATCCGCCAAATCGAAGCCCGCGCCATGTCCAAGCTGCGCCACCCCAGCAGCGACACCGGCGCCCGCGACCTCCTCACCGTTTAACCCACCTCCCCCTCGCAGCCGCCTTCCCTCGCGTCTCGAGGAAATGGCGTACCGAATCGGTACGCCATTTCCTCCGGAGTTCGGGCCAGTGACGGAGGTGCGGCATGGATGCCGCGATCGCAGACCTCGCAAGCCGTCAATACGGCTTGTTCTCTCGCGCCCAAGCCGGAGCGCTTGGCGCGACGAATCGAATCATCCACACCCGGCTCGCGGCCGGACGGTGGATCAAGGAGGCGGAGGGCGTGTACGGCGTGCCGGGCTGGCCGGAGTCGTGGTGGCGCAGAATATGGCGCGCGTACCTTGCGACCGGCGAGAGCGCGGTGGTCGCATTCGAAGCCGCCGCGGCGATTCGCGGCCTCACAAACCTCCCGAAGGGTCGTGTCGTCCTAGCGACGCCGCATGGGGATCACCACTGGCATGGCCTTTGCGAGATGCGACAACTCACTGACCTCGTGCCAGAACACACCTCCGTTGTCGGTGGACTGCGCGTCACGACAGTCGTTCGCACGCTGTTCGACCTCGCCCGCTTCACCGGCGAGCAGCGGCTGGCTGTCGCAGTCGAGGACGCGCACATCACCGGTGAGTGCCGCCTCGAGGAGCTGCACGCGTTGTTCGACGAGCTGCGGCGGCCGGGCAAGAAAGGCATGAGGTTGCTCGGCAAGATCCTCAGCGAGCGCGGGCCCGGCTATGTGCCGTCCGAAAGCTGGCTCGAACGCAGGTTGCTCAAGATCCTCAACGACGCAGGCTTGCCGAAGCCTCGAGTGCAAGCGCCGTTGCCTTGGCGCTTCGACCTGCCGAGTCGGACCGACGCGCTGTATGACGTGCAGCGTGTGATTCTCGAGACGGACGGCCGTCGATGGCATGTGCGCGTCGATCAGATGGCCAATGACCGCAAGCGTGACCGTGAGGCACTCAATCACGGCTGGCGTCCGTACCGATTCGTCTATCAGGAGCTCAAGTACGAACCTGGCATGGTCGTCGAGACGGTGACCGCGGCGCTGGCCGCGTAGCGCCTCGAGGAAATGGCGTACCGGATCGGTACGCCATTTCCTCGAGAACGGCGAGAACGGACGGTCAGAAGACGACGACGGAGCGGAGGACTTCGCCGCGGTGCATCTTCTCGAAGGCGTCTTCGACGCCTTCGAGAGGGATCGTCTCGGACACGAAGCCGTCGAGGTCGAGCTTGCCGCTCAGATAGAGGTCGACGAGGAGGGGGAAGTCGCGGGACGGGAGGCAGTCGCCGTACCAACTCGACTTGAGCGCGCCGCCACGACCGAACATCTCGATGAGCGGCAGCTCCATCGTCATCGTCGGGTTGGGAACGCCGACCTGCACGAGTGTGCCGGCCAGGTCCCGCGCGAAGAACGCCTGTCGGTACGTCTCGGGCGAGCCGACCGCCTCGATCACGACGTCGGCACCGTTGCCGTCGGTCAGCGCCTGGATCGCCTCGACGACGTCGGCGTCGCGGCCGTCGACCACATGGGTCGCGCCGAACCGCGTCGCCCACTCGAGCTTGCGCGGATCGACGTCAACGGCGATGACGCGGCGCGCGCCTGCGTACGACGCGCCGGCGATCGCCGCGTCCCCGACACCGCCGCAGCCGATCACGGCGACGGTATCGCCCGGTCGCACACCGCCGGTGTTCACCGCGGCGCCGAAGCCCGCCATCACCCCGCACCCGATCAGCCCGGCCGCCTCGGGTCGCGCCGCCGGGTCAACCCGCACGCATTGCGCGGCGGCCACCAACGTGAGCTCGGCGAAGGCGCCGATGCCGAGGGCGGGCGACAACACCGTTCCGTC
Organism: Acidimicrobiales bacterium; assembly: GCA_035649535.1. Lineage (GTDB taxonomy): Bacteria > Actinomycetota > Acidimicrobiia > Acidimicrobiales > JACDEA01 > JACDEA01. The sequence goes on from DASRJI010000036.1 coordinate 33,521, forward strand.
AGCGGCGAGCGTCATTGGTTGCGACGCGTTTTGCGAGTCGAAGCAGTACCAGGGCCGGCCACGGAGACACGAACGGCACAAGCCGCACGGGGCGCGCCAGGCGATGATGACGTAGTCGCCAGGGGCGACGCTCGACACGCCGTCGCCGACGACCTCGACCGTTCCCGCCGCCTCGTGACCGAGCAGGAACGGGAAGTCGTCGTTGATGCCACCCTCTCTGTAATGCAGGTCGGTGTGGCACACGCCGCAGGCCTTCACCCGCACCACCGCCTCGCCCGGACCCGGGTCGGGAACGACCACGCCGACCACCTCGACCGGCGCACCCTTCGCCCGGGCGATGACCCCACGAACCTCGCTGCCCATGATTGGCGCGAACGCTATAGCGTCCGGCTCGTGAAGAAGCTCGTACTCCTCGTCATCCTCATCGCCCTCGCCGCGGTAGCGGCAAAGAAGCTCCAAGGCGCCGACGCCACGTAGGCGGGAGCGGCGGTTTCCGCCGACCCCGTAACGCAATCCAGGTGCCGACGCCGGCGGCCACGAGTGCGCCGCCGACGGCGGCGGTCGGGCCGGGCGGTGGCATCGGCAGTCGGTCGCGCAACCGGACCGGATGCGTGAACGACAGGATCTCCCACCCGCGCTCCTTGGCCAGCTTGCTCAGCACGCGGTCGGGGTTGACCGCGAAGGCGTGCCCGACGACTTCGAGCATCGGGGCGTCGGTGTAGGAGTCGGAGTATGCGTACGACTCGGCGAGATCGATCCCGCGCCGCGTCGCTAGTTCCGTCATCGCCTCGGCCTTGAACGGCCCGTAGGAGTACTGCTCCATCTCGCCCGCGTAACGGCCGTTCTCGTCGATCTTGGCCCGACTGGCGATGGCGCCGTCGACACCGAGGTACTCGGCCAGCGGCGCGACGATCTCCTCGGGCGACGCCGAGACGATGTACACCTCGCGGCCGGCCGCCTTGTGCTCCTCGATGAGGTCGGCCGCCTCGCGGTAGATGATCGGCTCGACGACGTTCTCGAGCGCGTCCCGAACGATCTCGCGAACCCGCGCCTGTTCCCACCCCTTGGTCAGCCGCAGCGCGGACTCGCGCACCCGCGCCAGCTTCTCTTCGCTCGCGCCGAGGTGCATGTAGACGAGCTGCCCGTAAAGGGCGCGCAGGACCATGCGACGCGACACAAGGCCTTCGCGTAGGAACGAGCGGCCGAACGCAACCATCGACGCCTTGGCGATGACGGTCTTGTCGAGGTCGAAGAAGGCGGCCTCCACCGCGCCACTCTACGGCCGCCGCGGTGCCCATTGTTCCAACGCGCACGCCCGCCGTACCATCGGGCCTAGCTCCTTCCCCTTCAGCACCACGCACGCGCGAAGGGGTTACCCATGGTCATCGCCTGTTGGTCGGTGAAGGGTGGAAGCGGGACAACTGTCGTCGCCGCCGGATTGGCGCTTCGTCTCGCCCGGTCATCGCCCGGAGTTGTGCTGGCCGACCTGGCCGGCGACGCACCCGCCGCCCTGGGCCAGCCCGAACCCGCCGGCCCCGGCCTGGCCGACTGGTTGGCGGCCGGCCCGACGGTTGCCGACGACGCGCTGAGCCGGCTCGAGGTCGACGTCGGCGCCGGACTCTCGATCCTCCCGGCAGGTCGCGCCGCCGGCCGGGCGAGCAACGCGGCGGACGGCGAACGCCTCGTCGCAGCGCTGAGCGCGCGCCCGCGGGCCGTCGTCGTCGACTGCGGCTCGATTGCGTCCGACGCGGCGCTCGGTGTCGCCGCCGCGGCGTCGCGATCGCTCCTGGTGATCCGCCCTTGCTTCCTCGCGTTGCGCCGGGCGATCGCGGCACCCATCCGCCCGTCCGCGGTCGTCCTCGTGCTCGAGGAGGAACGCACCCTGGGCGCGGCCGACGTCGAGGACGTCCTCGGCGTGCCCGTCCACATCGTGCCGTGGGACGCCACGGTCGCCCGCGCCGTCGACGCCGGCCTCCTCGCGTCGCGCCTCCCGCGCCTGCTCGACCGCGCCCTGCGCGACGCGGCATGACGAACACGGTCAAGTCCCGCGCACACCACCGGCTCCTGCGCGAGCTCGCACCGGGCGCGGTGCTAGACGCCGGCGCGGTCGGATCGATCGTCGCCGAGGAGGGCCCGTTGCTCGCCGAGGACGATCGCCGCCGCCTGGTCGATGAGCTGCTCGCCGACCTCGTTGGTCTCGGCCCGCTCGAGCCGTTGCTGGCCGACCCGGCGGTCACCGACGTCATGGTCAACGGCGGTGGTGCGGTGTGGATCGATCGGGCCGGCTGCCTCGAGCGGACGCCCATCTCACTCGAGCCCAACACCGTGCTCCATCTGATCGAGAGGGTCGTCGCGCCGTTGGGCCTGCGCGTCGACCGGGCGTCGCCGCTCATCGACGCGCGACTGCCCGACGGATCCCGCGTCAACGCCGTCGTGCCCCCGCTGGCGGTCGACGGGCCGTGCCTCACCATCCGCCGCTTCGGCGCGCAGGCGATCCCGCTCGAGCGCTTCGGCGACGCCGACGTCGCGCAACTCCTGCGCGAGTCGGTGCGGGCCCGGCGCAACATCGTCGTGTGCGGCGGCACCGGGTCGGGCAAAACCACGCTGCTGAACGCGCTGGCCGGCGAGATCCCGCCCGGCGAACGCATCGTGACGGTGGAGGACGCGGCCGAGCTGCGGCTGCCACAAGAGCACGTCGTGCGGCTCGAAGCTCGGCCGGCCAACGCCGACGGTGTCGGCGAGGTCCGCATTCGCGACCTTGTCCGCAACGCGTTGCGTATGCGGCCGGACCGCATCGTCGTCGGCGAATGTCGGGGCCCGGAAGCACTCGACATGTTGCAGGCGATGAACACTGGCCATGAGGGCTCGTTGTCGACCTGTCATGCCAACGGTCCCGACGACGCGTTGCGCCGACTCGAGACGATGGTCCTCATGGGCGAGGTTGCTCTCCCGTTGGGCGCGGTACGGGAGCAACTGGCGTCGGCGCTCGACCTGCTCGTGATGGTGTGCCGCCGCCGCGACTCGCGTCGGATCACCGAGGTCGCTGAAGTGCTCCCGATTAGCGACGTGGCTGCCGCCGGCGCGCGAACGCGGGTCGTCGCGTGAGCGCGGCGGTGCTCGCCGGTCCCGTCGCCGTTGCCGTCGCGGTGATCGTCCGCGGCGCGGCCCGGGCATTGCGGCGGGATCGGGCGCGGAACCGTCTCGTGGTTGCCGCGAGGCGGCCTGCCGTGGGGTGGCGTCGGGGGGTCGCGCCCCCCGAATGGCTTGCCACTCGGCTGGCGGACGCGGTCGTTCCCGTCGACGGTCGCGTCGTCGCGACGGTCTGGCTGGCCGCGCTGATCCTCGCGCCGGCGGCGGCGATCGTCGTCGGCGGTCCGGGGCTGGCCGCGGCCCTCGTCATCGCGCTGGTCGTCGGGCCCCGCCTCGCGCTGCGGATGCTCGACGGTCGCCGCGCCGCGCTGGTCGAAGCCGCATTGCCGATCGCCCTCGAAGGCATGGCGCGCACATTGCGAACCGGCGGCTCGCTGCGTCACGCCGTCGCCGAGGCCGCCGAGTCGATACCGCCGCCGCTGGGTGACGAACTCCACGCGGTCGCCGCCATGGTTGGGCGCGGCGCGCCCATCAGCGTTGCGCTGGCGACGTGGGTCGAACGCTGCCCACTCCCCGGCGTGCGCCTGGCCGCGGCCGCGTTGGCCCTGGCCGCGGAGACGGGCGGCGCGCAAGCGCGAGCGGTCGACGGCGTGGCCGCCACGATCAGGGAGCGACTCGCCGCCGCCGCCGAGGTACGAGCCCAGGCCACGCAAGCGCGCGTGTCGGGCGTTGTCATCGCGCTGGCTCCGGTCGCGTTCTGCGCGCTCGCGTCGGCCACCGATCCGCGGACGGCGGCGTTCCTGTTTCGGACGCCCGCTGGTGTCGTGCTGCTCGCCGCCGGGCTCGGTCTCGACGCGCTCGGCGCGTTCTGGATGAACCGCCTGACGCGGGTCGCGGCATGACCGTCGCGCTCCTCGGCGTCGCATGGGCGGCCGTAGTGGTCGGCGGCGCCACGCGGGCTCGACCAGCTCCGGCGCGAGTCACCGAGTTTCGTGTCGCCGCGGCGCCGCCCCGTCCCTCGCGTCGGGTGGCGCGATGGCCAGTCGTTCGCATCGCGTTGGCCGCCGTCATCCCGCTGCCGATCGTTCCCGCACCGCTGAACGTCGTCACCGGCGTGCTGTCGGCCGCGGCGATGTGGCTGTGGCCGAGGTGGCAGCGCCGACGCGACGTGGCCCGGCGCGTCGCCCGCCTCGAGGCCCAACTCCCGGAGGTCGTCGACTTACTGGTTCTCGCGGTCGGCGCCGGGCTTACCGTCCCTCTCGCGCTCGATGCCGTAGCCCGGCACGGCGGTGACCTGGCGGGCGAACTTGGCAGCGCAGTGGCGGCGAGCCGTCGAGGTCACCGTCTGGCTGACGCACTCGACGCGTTGCCGGCGCGCGCCGGCGAGCCCGTGCGTCCGCTGGTGGCGGTGCTCGTCGCGTCCGAGCGCTACGGCGCCCCCATCACCGCCGGCCTCGAGCGCCTGGCCGCCGAAGTCCGCGCCACTCGCCGCCGACGAGCCGACGAAGCGGCGCGCAAGGTGTCAGTGAAGCTGCTCTTCCCCCTCGTGCTCTGCATCCTGCCTGCCTTCGCGCTGCTCACGGTGGCGCCACTTATTGCCAGCGCCCTGCGATCGCTGCGCCTCTAACCCGTTCCACCAGAAGGAGCACCGTGCTGCAGTTTCTTGTTTTCGTTCATTCCGGCGTCATCTATGCTGCCGGCCGCCTGCACGACCGCACGAGCGAGCGGGGCCAGGCCAGCGCTGAGTACGCCCTCGTGCTGCTGGGCGCCGCGGCCATCGCCCTGTTGATCGTGAGCTGGGCGACGCACAGCAACAAGATCGGCGAGCTGTTCAACGCCGTCCTCGATCGCCTGAAGGGCCATGCGGAGAGGTAGCGAGGAAGGCCAGGCCACCGTCGAGTTGGCGCTCGTGCTGCCGCTGGTGGTGCTGCTGCTGCTTGCGGTCGTGCAGGTTGCCCTGATCGCCCGAGATGCCGTGCTGGTCGTTCACGCGGCCCGCGAGGCGGTGCGCGAGGCGGCGGTCACGGCGGCATCTGGCGCCGCTCAGCGGGCAGCGGAGGCGGGGTCCGGGCTTACCGGGCCCCGCCTCGTCGTCACGGTGAACCGACGGGAACCCCCAGGTGGACAGGTCCAGGTAACGGTCAACTATCGTGCGCCGACCGACGTGCCCCTTGTGGGCCCGATAATCCCCGATGTGAGACTTTCATCCGGGGCGGTCATGAGGGTAGAATCGTGACGCTCTGCGCGAATTCCCGTCACGTAGAGAGAAATTCAGGCAGGAAACCGGGTGGGCGAAGGCGAAACCTTCGACTACCGGTCAAAGCGTTGTACAACTAGGCGCAGCGGGCCGGGAACTCGCTCCGCACGGGGCTACTCAGAACGAGGATGGGACACAGGATGTTACGTATACGTCGGGCCGCGGCAATCGCGGTCCTTTGCGTCGTAGCGGGGGCATACGGCACGGTCTCGCCGGCTCGCGCTGATGTCACGACGGAGGGCTTGAGCGGCATCGCCTTGGGCGAAGGCCTCAACCTCAAGGTGCTCAACCTCGACCCGCTCACGCTGGGCCACGCTGAGAGCGCCATCAAGGCCACGCTGGCCACGGGGGTCGTGCCTCAGCTGACCGCGACTGCGACGGGCGCCGGGCGCCTCTTGAGCGACAGCGTCGTGTCGACGGTGGCGCCCAAGGGTGCGGACTCGACTGACCTCGGCACGCAGAAGTGCGCGGTCGCGTTGCCGATCCTGAACCCCAGCGGTTCGCTGCACTTGCTCAACGTCTCGGTTGCGTGCGGCTCCAGCACGGCGAGCGTCGCCAACGGTCTCCCGCAGGCCACCGCGCTCGGCCACGTGCTCGACGTGCGTGTGCCCGGTGACGGCATCCTCGGCTCGCTGCTCAACGATGTTGGCGGCACCGTCGCCGGTCTGGCCGGCGGCCTGCTCAGTGACGGCGTCGGTACGTCGAGCACCGAGACCCTGCCCCTCCTCGGTGGCTTGCTGAGCACCAACCAGCTCACGAACGCGTTGCCGATCGTCAAGGACCTTCTCAACACGGTGAGCAACACCGCGTCGAGCCTCGTCCCCGATCCGGTCGTGGTCACGCTCGGTGCGTCGACCTCGTCGGTCAAGACCGAGGCGAACAGGATCATCTCGACGGCCAAGGGCCGCGGCGCCGAAGTCACGGTCCTGCCGCTCCCGGCGTTCCCGAACGGCCTCGCCCAGGTCATCGTCGGCGACGCCACCGCCACCGCGATCTACGACCGTGGCACCGGTGCGGCGACGTCGACGTTCGATCCGGCCCTGCTGCGGATCAGCGTTCTCGGCATCAACATCCCGGTCGTCCCGAACCTCGACATCACGATCCTGCAGGGCACGGTGCTTGAGTCGACGATCAAGGTCGGCGCAGGTACGTCGATCGTGAGCGACGACAAGTCCAAGGCCGGCGCAGTGGCTGACGGTGTGTCGCTGCATCTGCTCAAGGGCCTGGGCGCCACCCCCGGCAAGCTCGACGGCGGCATCAAGCTTTCGCTGGCCCACGCCGAGGCAAGTGTTGGCGGCAAGATCGCCACGCTGAAGGACGCACCGATCGTCAATGCGGTCGAGCTGACTCGTCAGCTCCCCCGCACCGGTCCGCCCACCCCGCTGCTGCCGATCGCCGGCGTCGGCGTGCTCAGCCTGGCGTTCTTCGGCCGTCGTATGTCGCTGCGCAACCGCTAAATAGCGCAGCCGTAAGACCAGAAAACTCAATGGGGCCCCGGGGCATAAAGCCCCGGGGCCCCCGTTACTCTTGCGTCATTCCGCACGCAGCCGTGCGTCAGACCTGAGGTGCGCCCGTGGAGCAGTTGATCCGATATCTACGCAGTCATGGCTGGGCCCGGCGCGGCCTGTCCGGTCTGTCGGTTGGCCTGGTGTTGCTCGCCGTTTCCCTTCTCGGCTTCCCCCTGTACACGAACATCGTGCAGGGTCGGCAGCAGGACCGGCTCAACCGCCAGTACGCCAGCCCTGAGTTGAAGCAGCGGTACCAAACGCGCGCATTGCGCGAGGGCGATGCGCTCACGCGCATCAAGATCCCGAAGCTGGACGTCGATACGATCGTCGTGGAAGGCACCAGCGCGAGCGCACTCCGGGCCGGGGCCGGGCATTACCCGCAGACCCCGCTGCCGTGTGAGACCGGGAACGTCGCCATCGCCGGGCACCGCACCACGTACGGCAAGCCGTTCGCCAACGTCGACCGTCTCGTCAAGGGCGACACGATCATCCTCGAGACGCCCGTCGGCACCTGTACGTACGAGGTCGAGAAAGCGCCGTTCCCGGTGTCGCCGGACGACTTCTCGGTGATCACCAATGATCCGACGAAGAAGACGCTCACGCTGACCACGTGTCATCCCAAGGGTTCCGCCAAGCAGCGTCTCGTCGTGAAGTCGACATTCGTGAAGGGCGGGCCACTGCCCGCGTGATTCGCCGTGCACTTCTCGGGGCGCTGGTGGGCCTGGGCTCGATCGTCCTGATCGGGGTTGGCCCGGCCGCGGCTGCGTTTCCGCCCGTGGCCACCGTCGACAACCCCGTCGAGGGCGCCAAGTGGACCGGCGGCGCCGTCACCGACTTCCACGTCACCGGCCACGCCGACACCGACGACAGCAACTACGTGACCTCGGTCAGTGCGGTGATCGCCCCCACCGACGACGGTCCGAAGACCTACAGCAAGCTGCAAGCGTTTCCGAACCGGGGCGAGACCGGCGCGGGCCCGCACCAGAACTTCGACCTCCAGATCTTCCCGGACCTGAACGGCAAGTACAGCGTCACGGTCCAGCCGGCCGGCAAGACCTGTTTCATCACGTGTGGCCAGGAGACCGCCGGGCCGGCGGTGGTCCGCAACATCACTGTCGCTGTACCGCCGAAGGTGCCTACCGGCGCCAAGGCCACGCTGACCGACGGCGTGGCGACGATCGTGTGGAGCGCCAACAACACCGAGGGCGACCTGCTCGGCTACCTCGTCGAGCAGTCGGCGGCCGGCGACTCGTACAAGTGCCTCACCATGGTCGCTGTCAGCGCGGACGCGCCGGCCACGTACAAGGCGACCAGCGACCTGAAGACGGCGAACAGTGGCGAATACAAGTGGCGGGTGCGCGCCGTGCGTAAGTCCGGCCCCACGTCGACCCTCGGATCGTGCAGCAAGCCCGGCACCGGCTTGACGTCCTTGCCGTCGGGCACCGTCCAGGTCACGTGGGACAACCCGACGCCGGTCACCACCACGACCACCAAGCCGGCCGGTGGCGGCGGGACCACCACCACGACAACCAAGGTGAAGCGCAGCGGCGGCGGCGGCGGCTCGATCAGCGCGCCGAAGACCAACACCCCCAATCTCTCCGCCCTCGGCGGGCTGAGCGCCGGCACGGGCTCGTCGCCGTCGCCACGGCGCGCCGCCGAGGCCGATCCCGGTTTCAACGACTTCCTGCCGTTCCCCTCCGGCTCCGATCCCGGTGACGACGGTGGCGCGGCGGCGGGCAACACTGCTCTTCCGGCGGCGGCCGACGACAACGGCGGGCGCACAACGCTGCTCTTCATCGCCGCCGGGCTGCTGGCCACGGTGCTGTCGATGCACGTCCTCTGGCTCAAGGCGCAGGTCGACCGCATGCCGCTCGAGCCGCTGACGCCCGAAGACATCCCGCTCGCGTAGCCGTCCGCCCGAACGGGCTACGTTTGCCAACCGGGCGCAGACGGAAGATACGGCGACGTGTGCGCGATGAGGAGGATGGCAACGATGGAGCTCGGACTCGATGTGACGGAGCGGGACGGCCGCGCCGTGCTGTCGGTCCGGGGCGAGGTCGATGTCTATACGGCACCCCGGTTGCGCGAGCGGTTGGTCGAGCTCGTCGCCCAGGGCAAGCACCAGATCGTTGTCGATCTCGAAGGCGTCGACTTCCTTGATTCGACCGGCCTCGGGGTCCTCGTCGGCGGCCTGAAGCGTCTACGCAGCCACGACGGCGACCTCACGCTGGTGTGCACCCAGCCCCGCATCCTCAAGGTGTTCGAGATCACCGGTCTCACGAAGGTCTTTGCAATCTTCGACTCCGTCGACGCCGCCGTCGCCAGCTGACCTCTGTGCAATCGGTCGCCCTCGAGATCCCGGCCCGCGCCGAGTTCGTCGCGCTGGCCCGGCTCGTGGTGTCGTCGGTCGCGCTGTCGCGACGTGAGTTGGCCGACGACAGGATCGACGACCTCAAGCTAGCGGTGTCCGAGGCGTGCACCAATGCGATCGAAGCGCACGGAGCGATCGACGCCCACGAGCGGGTAACCGTCCGCTGCGAGGAGAGCGACGATCGCCTCGACATACTCATCGAGGATCGCGGCGCCGGCTTCGACCCGACCACGCTTCCGGAGCACCCGCCGGTCACCGATCCCGACCGGCTCAACTTCGAGCGCGGTCTCGGCATCCCGCTCATTCGCAGCCTGGTGGACGAAGTCGACTTCGCAACGAGCGACACCGGGACATCGGTCCGCCTGACGATTTACTGCGGACCGAGCGAGTAACTAGCTCCCGATTAGGAGCGACTTCACCGCGCCTTCGGACTCGCTCGTGACGAGGGCGAGGACTTCGTCGCCTGCCTGGAGCACGGTGTCGCCGCGGGGGACGACGACGTGGCCCTTGCGGAGCACGGCGACGATGCTCGCGTCGCGCGGAACACCGAGATCGGCGACGGGGACGCCGGCGGCCGGTGACGTATCGGCCAGCGTGACTTCGACGAGACCGGCCTCGCCGCCCTCGAATTGCAGCAACCGCACGAGTGAGCCGACCGACACTGCCTCTTCGACGAGCGCAGTCAGCAGGTGCGGCGTCGACACCGGCGCGTCGACGCCCCAGCTCTCGTTGAAGAGCCAGAGGTTCTGCGGATGGTTCACGCGTGCGACGACGCGCGGCACCGCGAACTCCTGTTTGGCGAGCAGCGACACGACGAGGTTGACCTGATCCTCGCCCGTCGCCGCGACCATGACGTCGGCGTCGGCCAGCCCGGCCGCGTGCAGGTTGTTCGGCTCGCACGCGTCGCCCACGTACCAAGTCACGTCGACGCTGTCGCGCATTCGCGCGACGAGATCGGGGTTCTCCTCGATGAGCAGCACCTCATGACCGGCGTTCTTGAGGTCCTCGGCGATGTACGTGCCGACGTTGCCGGCCCCGGCGATGGCGACCTTCATGACGGCTAGTGACCTCCGGGGCCGGGCACCGCACTGTGCAGTCGGACGTCGAGGTCGTCGACCGCGTCGCGCTGCACGAGGATGTGGAGTATGTCGCCCTCTTGGCCGACGAGGTCAGGCGTGGCGAGATGGACGAGGCCCGCTCGAGTGAGGGCGACGAGGCGGAAGCGGTCGCCCTCGTCGATACCGGCCAGCTTGTGACCGGCCCACGTAGCCGGGAGGATCAACTCGAGGAGTGAGACCTTGCCGGTGGCGTCGGTCCACTCCGAGGGGCGCACGTCGGGCAGCAGCTTGCGCATGACCTGGTCCGTCGCCCAGGCGACGGCGGCGACGGTCGGGATGCCGAGCCGCTGGTAGATCACGGCGCGGCGGGGGTCCTGGATACGGGCCACGACCTGCTCGACCTCGTAGGTCTCACGGGCGATGCGCGCCGCCAGGATGTTGGAGTTGTCGCCGCCGGTGACCGCCGCCAGCGCCCCGGCCTCTTTGATGCCGGCCTGCTCGAGGACCGCCCGGTCGTACCCGACGCCGAGCACGGCGCGGCCGCTCCACCGCTCGGGCAGGTAGCGCTGGAAGCCGCGGCGGTCCTTGTCGACGACCGACACGGAGTGGCCGGCCTTGTCGAGATTGATCGACAACTCCGCGCCCAACCGCCCGCACCCCACGACGATGATGTGCATCTCCTCATCATGATGATGGTCCCGGGCGTGGTTGTGCCAACTCAGCGCCGCTGTGGTTGACATTTTGGTGAGTCAAAACTTAAATTCTGACCCGCTAAACATGGAGCCGACACTCTCGAAGTCAGAGCGCGAAGCGCTCAAGGCGATCTACCGCCGTACTCGCGACGGCTCCGACGCACACACCGGCGACCTGGCTGACTCGCTCGGTGTCACACCGGGCACCGTCACCGCCACCGTGAAGCGGCTCGCCGACCGCGGACTGGCCGACCACAAGCTTTACAAGGGCGTCGAGTTGACGCCGATCGGCCGCCAGGCCGCCGTCGCCGCGATCCGCCGGCACCGCATCGTCGAACGGTTCCTGTCCGACATGCTCGGCTACGCCTGGAACGAGGCTGACCGGCTGGCGGCCAGCTTCGAGCACGAGCTACCGCAAGAGGTCGAGGACCGGCTGTTCGTCGCCCTCGACCGCCCGGCCGCCTGCCCGCACGGGTTCCCGATCCCGGAGCCCGAAGTGGCGGAGATCCCCGAGATGCCGCCGCTGTATGACCTCGAGCCCGGGGACACTGCGATCGTGGCCGTCCCAGGCTCGGTGGACCCTGACGTCGTCGCGTTCCTCGACACGCTCGGCCTGCGCCCCGGCGTCACCGTCCGCGTCAAGGAGAAGCACCCCTTCGATGGGCCGCTCGTGCTCGTCGTCGACGGCGAAGACCGCACCGTGGGCGAGAAGGTCGCCCGTCAGATCTACGTACGGAAAGACGCGGCCAAAGGCCGCGTCCGATCAAAGAAAGAAAAGGAGTCGGCATGACTCACCTGCTGCTCGCAGCCGAAGGCGGGTACCAGGCCTTCAAGCTGGGGGGCACCGAGTGGTTCTGGCTGTTCGCATCGGCGGCAACCGCGGTGCTCGCAATCGTGATGGGGTTCGTCTTCATGCGCGGTGTGTTGGCGGCTGACGCCGGCACCGAGAAGATGCAAGAGATCGCCGGCGCGATTCAGGAAGGAGCGATGGCGTACCTACGCCGTCAGTTCCGGACGATCGCCGTGATCCTGATCCCGCTCACCATCGTGGTGTTCTTCACCGCGACCGAGGTGCTGAAGCCCGACGGGAGCACAGCGCTCTCCTTCGTGCAGTCCGGCATCTTCCGCACGCTGGCGTTCGTGGCCGGCGCGGTCATGTCCGGGCTCACCGGGTTCATCGGGATGAGCCTGGCGGTGCGCGGCAACGTCCGCACCGCGGCGGCGGCCAAGCGGGGATCGCTTCCCGCGGCGCTGCGAGTGGCGTTCCGCACCGGCGGCGTGGCCGGCATGTTCACCGTCGGTCTGGGCCTGCTCGGCGCGACCGCGATCATCATGGCGTTCCAGAACACTGCCTCGGCCATCCTGATCGGCTTCGGCTTCGGCGGATCGCTCATCGCCCTCTTCATGCGCGTGGGCGGCGGCATCTTCACGAAGGCGGCCGACGTGGGCGCCGACCTGGTCGGCAAAGTTGAGGCCGGCATCCCCGAGGACGATCCCCGCAACGCGGCGACCATCGCCGACAACGTGGGCGACAACGTCGGCGACTGCGCCGGCATGGCCGCCGACCTGTTCGAGAGCTACGAGGTAACGCTCGTCGCGTCGATCATCTTGGGCGTCGCCGCGTTCAATTCGATCGGCCTCAACCCGGCGCTCGGGCTCATCTTCCCGGTGATCGCTCGAGCCATCGGCGTGCTGGCATCGATCGTCGGCGTGTACGCAGTGCGCGCCACCGACAACGACAAGTCGGCCATGGCGCCGATCAACCGCGGCTTCTTGACCGCCGGCATCCTCACCACGATCGGCACATTCCTGGTCGCCCAGTTCTATGTGCACAACCTGCGGGTGTTCTTGGCCGTCGTCATCGGCCTGGTGCTGGCGCAGGTGGTCAGCCGGCTGACCGAGTACTTCACGTCCACCGAAACGTCGCCCGTGCAGGAAATCGCCGAGGCGGCGCGGACCGGCCCGGCCACCACCGTGCTCTCCGGCATCTCGTCCGGCCTCGAGTCGTCGGTGTACGCCATCGTCGCCATCGCCGCCGCGTTGGGTGTCGCGATCGCGCTGGGCCAGGGCAACCTTCAGTTCTCGCTGTATCTCGTCGCCCTCACCGGCATGGGCATGCTCGCCACCACTGGTGTGGTCGTCAGCGAGGACACGTTCGGCCCGGTGTCTGACAACGCCGCTGGCATCGCCGAGATGTCTGGCGAGTTCGAGGGCGAGGCTCAGAAGATCATGGTGAGCCTCGACGCGGTGGGCAACACCACCAAGGCCGTCACCAAGGGCTTCGCCATCGGCTCGGCGGTCATCGCCGCCGTCGCCCTGTTCGCCAGCTTCATCGAGACAATCGGTTCCGAGCTCAACATCCACGCGGTGGGCAGCGCGCTGTTCCGCCACCCGCTCACCCAGATCAACGTGGCCGATCCCAAGACGTTCATCGGCTTGCTCATCGGCGGTTCGGTGCCGTTCCTGTTCTCGGCCCTCGCGATCCGAGCGGTCGGCCGCTCGGCCGGAACCGTGGTGCTCGAAGTGCGCCGCCAGTTCCGCGAGCACCCGGGGATCATGGACTACACCGAGCGCCCCGAGTACGGCCGGGTCATCGACATCTGCACGCAGGCGTCGCTGCGAGAGCTGGCCACGCCCGCGCTGCTCGCGGTCCTCGCGCCAGCCATCGTCGGCTTCGGCATCAACTACTTGGCCCTCGGTGCATTCCTCGCCGCAGTGATCCTCACCGGCCAGCTCATGGCCAACTTCCTCTCCAACGCGGGTGGGGCGTGGGACAACGCCAAGAAGTACATCGAGGATGGCCACGAAGGCGGCAAGGGTTCGGAAGCGCACAAGGCCGCAGTGATCGGCGACACCGTCGGCGACCCGTTCAAGGACACCGCGGGCCCCGCGCTCAACCCGCTCATCAAGGTGATGAACCTGGTGTCACTGCTCCTTCTGCCGGCCATTATCAGCCTGCGCAACAACGACGGCGCCCGCTACACGATCGCCGGCGTCGCCCTCGTCATCCTGATCGGCGCCATTGCCTTTTCGAAGCGCAAGACCGTCGCCATGGACGCCGGCTTCGAAGCCGCGGTCGGCGCCGTGTCGGTTGCGTCACCGCCCGCACCGGCGCCAGCGAAAAAGGCGGCAACCAAGTCGGCGCCGGTGAAGAAGACCGCCGCCAAGAAGACAGTCGCCAAGAAGACCGCCGCGACGAAGAAGAAGGCTCCGGCCAAGAAGGCCGCGGCAGCCAAGAAGCGTTAAGCGCGTTCTGGGCGGATCTTTGCGGGCTCAGCCCGCAAGGATCCGCCCAGAAGCGATCTACTGCGACTGTGTCAGGCGCCGCTGCTTGCGCGCCTCGAGGACGACGGGGATCACCGACAGCACGACGATCAACCCGATGATCGGCAGTAGGTATTTGTCGACATCGGGGACGGTCTTGCCGAGGAAGTAGCCCGCCGTCGTGACGCCGAGCGTCCATATGAACGCGCCGATGAGGTTGTACAGCAGGAACGTGCGGGCGTTCATTCGACTCACGCCGGCGACGACGGTCGAGAACGTGCGGATGATCGGGACGAACCGCGCCAGCACGATCGTCTTGGTCCCGTGCTCTTCGAAGTAGGCCTCGGCCCGCTCGACGTACTCGGTTTTGAAAAAGCGCGAGTCGGGTCGCCGGAACAGCGCGGGGCCGACGCGGCGACCAATTAAGTAGCCCGTCTGGGCGCCGCTGACGGCGGCCACGAAACAGCCGATCGCGATGACCGGAAAGTTGAGTTTGCCCTGCGACGCAAGCAGGCCGGCCGTGAACAAAAGGGAGTCGCCAGGCAGGAAGAAGCCGATCAACAGCCCCGTCTCGGCGAACACGACGGCGAGGATGCCGATCGTTCCGAAGGTCTCGATGAGGTGGTGCGGATCGAGGAAATTCACTGCCGCCAGACCCTAGAGCGTTTGACAGGAGGGCCTTTGTTTGCCCAACCTCGAAAAAGAGATGCCCAAACCGCTCGTCATCGTGGAGTCACCCGCCAAGGCTCGGACCATCGCCGGATTCCTCGGCGATGACTATGTCGTGGAGAGTTCGGTGGGCCACATTCGCGACCTGCCGCAGAGCGCGGCCGACGTTCCGGAGACCTACAAGCGAGAGCCGTGGGCGCGCCTCGGCGTCGACACCGACAACGACTTCAAGCCCTTGTATGTCGTGTCGCGCGGCAAGCAGGACGTCGTCAGAACACTGAAAGCGCGGCTGAAGGACGCGAGCGAAGTCTTTCTTGCGACCGACGAGGACCGCGAAGGCGAGTCGATCGCGTGGCACCTGCTCGAAGTGCTGTCGCCACAAGTGCCGGTAAAGCGAATGGTGTTCCACGAGATCACGCCCTCGGCCATCGAGCGGGCGGTGGACGAGTGGCGCGAGCTCGATCGCCGATTGGTCGATGCGCAAGAAGCGCGCCGCATCCTCGATCGTCTCTACGGCTACGAGGTGTCACCGGTTCTTTGGAAGAAGGTGATGCCGAAGTTGTCGGCCGGGCGCGTGCAGAGTGTGGCCACGCGAATCCTGGTCGAGCGCGAGCGGGCGCGGATGAAGTTCCGCGCCGCGGGCTGGTGGGACATACTGGGAACGTTCGCCAAGGCCGACGCGCCGTTCGGCGCCGAGTTGGCGAGCGTCGACGGCAAGCGCGTCGTGTCGGGCAAGGACTTCGACGAGACCGGCGTCCTGACGACCGAGGACGTTGTTCGGTTCGACGAGGACGGGGCGACCGGTCTCGCTGACCGTCTCGCGGCGTCCGCCTTCGCGGTTCGCAGCGTGGACGAGCGACCCGACCGGCAGCGGCCCTACGCGCCGTTCATCACGTCGACGCTCCAGCAGGAGGCCGGCCGCAAGCTGCGATTCGGATCACAGCGCACCATGCAGGTTGCCCAGCGGCTCTACGAGAACGGCTACATCACCTACATGCGTACCGACAGCACCACGCTGTCGGAGACCGCGCTGAACGCGGCGCGCACGCAGGCTCGTCAGCTCTACGGCGACGAGTACGTGCCCGACGAGCCGCGGCAGTACGCCAAGAAGGTGAAGAACGCGCAGGAGGCGCACGAGGCGATCCGCCCGGCCGGCGACACGTTCCGGTTGCCCGATGCGGTCGCCGACGAGCTGCCGACGGACGAGCAGCGGCTGTACGAGCTCATTTGGAAACGGACGATCGCCTCGCAGATGGCCGACGCGCAGCTCCGGCGCGCCCAGGTGCGACTCGGCGCCACGTCGAGTTCAGGCGAGGATGTCGAGTTCGCGGCGCGCGGCAAGGTGATCGTGTTCCCCGGCTTCCTCCGCGCGTACGTCGAGGGCGCTGATGACCCCGACGCCGAGTTGGAGGACCGCGAGGTGCAGCTGCCGTCGTTGGCCGCCGGCGACGCGCTCGACGTCAACGAACTCACACCCAAGAGCCACGCGACCAAGCCGCCCGACCGGTTCACCGAGGCATCGCTGGTGAAGCGGCTCGAGGAGCTCGGCGTCGGCCGGCCGTCGACCTACGCCAGCATCATCGGCACGATCCAGGACCGGGGCTACGTCTTCAAGAAGGGCTCGGCGCTGGTGCCGACGTGGACCGCGTTCGCCGTCGTCGGGCTGCTCGAGCAGCACTTCGCGTCCCTTGTCGACTACGGCTTCACCGCCGGCATGGAGGACGAGCTCGACGAGATCGCCGCCGGTGAGCAGGAGCTGGTGCCGTGGCTGAGCCGCTTCTACTTCGGTAATCCGGCGGCGCCCGACGGGCTCAAGTCGCAAGTATCCGAGCGCCTGGGCGACATCGACGCCCGCGAGATCAACTCGATCCCCATCACCGATGACATCGTCGTGCGGGTCGGCCGCTACGGCCCCTACATCCAGCGGGGGGACGATCGCGCGTCGTTGCCTGACGAGATGGCGCCCGACGAACTGACGCCCGAGCGGGCCGTCGAGTTGTTGGAGGCGCCCAGCGGCGACCGTGAGTTGGGAACCGACCCGGCGACCGGCCTGGCCGTGATCGCCAAGGCCGGCCGCTATGGCCCCTACGTGCAGCTGGGCGACCTCGACGGGGAGAAGCCCCGCACGGCGTCGCTCTTCCGCACGATGGACCTCCCAAGCGTCACCCTTGAGCAAGCGCTCAAGCTGCTCGAGCTGCCGCGCACGATCGGCAATGACCCGGAAGGGGTCGAGATCGTGGCGGCGAACGGCCGCTACGGGCCGTACATCAAGCGCGACAAGGACACGCGCAGCTTGCCGTCGGAGGAGGCGCTGTTCACGGTCAGCGTCGAGGAGGCCCTGGTCCTGCTCGCCCAGCCCAAGGCCGGGCGCGGGCGCGGCGCGGCGGCCCCGCCGCTGCGGGAGCTGGAGGCCGACCCAGAGAGCGGCGAGAAGATCGTGGTCAAGGACGGCCGATATGGGCCGTATGTCACCGACGGGACGACCAACGCGTCGCTTCCGAAGGGGCTGAGCGTCGAGGCGGTCACCACAGAGCGCGCCGCCGAACTGCTCGCCGACCGCCGAGCTAAGGGACCGGCCAAGCCGAAGAAGAAGGCGGCGAAGAAGGCGGCGAAGAAGAAGGCCCCCGCCAAGAAGGCCGCGGCGAAGAAGAAGTCGTAGCGAACGCCGCCCTACTCGCTACGTTGGGCGGGGATGGCGGGGCCAGACGAATCGACGTGGCCTGCGGGGGGCGACGAGACGACGGCAAGACTGCCGCCGTCCATCGACCAGCTCCGTCAAGCCGTCGATCGACCCTCGACGATCCGGCTGTTCAACACTCAGTCGTTCTTCCGGCTGTGGCTCGCGCAGGTCGTGTCGTCGCTCGGCGACTGGATCGGCTTCGTCGCCGTCACCGCGATTGCGGCGCGCATCGGCGGGAAGTCACCGGAGACCGCGATCAGCCTCGTCCTGTCGGCCCGGTTGTTACCGGGGTTCTTCCTCGCGCCGTGGGCCGGCGTGCTGGTCGACCGGTGGGACCGCAAGAAAGTGATGGTGACGTGCGACATCGGGCGGGGCACGGTCCTGGCGTTCCTACCGTTCGTCCACCACATCTACGAGTTGGTGTTCGCATCACTGCTGCTCGAGATGTTGACGCTGCTGTGGTCGCCGGCCAAAGAAGCGTCGGTACCGAACATCGTGCAAACCGAGTTCCTGGCCAACGCCAACTCGCTGTCACTCGCCGCCGCGTACGGCACGTTCCCGATCGGCTCGTTCGTCTTCACGCTGCTCGCCGGCGGGGCCAAGACGCTGTCCCACTTCAGTGCGCTGCACGCCCTCCAGGTGAATCAGGAGTCGCTGGCGATCTGGGCCGACACGCTCACGTTCTTCACGTCGGCGTTGATGATCTCGACGCTGGCGTTACCGCGGTCGGAACGAACGGCGCGACAAGCGCAGAGGTTCAACCTGAGTCGCACGTTCGACGAGTTACGCGAGGGCTGGCGATTCATCGGCCAGAGCCCCACCGTCCGCTCGGTGATGCTCGGCTTGGCGACGGGTCTGTTCGGCGGCGGCATGGTGGTGCCCCTCGGCCCGATCTTCGTCCGCGAGAGCTTGAACGGCGGGTCGCAGGGTTTCGGCGCGCTGCTCACCGCGCTCGGCTTCGGCGTCGCGCTCAGCGTTATCGGGCTGACGTTCGTGCAGAAGCGACTGCCCCATGAGCGCGTCTTCGTTGGATCGGTGCTTGGTGGTGGTGTGTGCATGCTCCTCGGCGCGTCGTCGTCGTCGCTGACTCCCGCGCTGCTGTGGGTGTTCGGCCTCGGCCTCTGCGCGGGCGGCGTCTACGTCCTTGGCTTCACCATCCTGCAGACCAATGTCGAAGACGAGTTGCGCGGGCGCATCTTCGCCACGCTGTACACGCTCATCCGCATGTGCTTGTTGCTGGCCTTCACGCTCGCGCCCGTCCTGGCCAAACTCCTCGGCACGCTGTCGAACAGCCTGTTTGACGGTCGCATCGACGTGGGCGTGACGATCGCCCTTCCGGGCGCGCGGCTTGCGCTGTGGATGGGCGGGGCGATCATCCTCATGGCCGGTGTGCTCTCGGCGCTGTCGCTGCGGCCGCGCGCCAAGTCCTCGTCGTGACCGACCGCGGGCGCTTCATCGTCTTCGAGGGTGGGGAAGGCTGCGGCAAGTCCACGCAAGCCGCCCGACTGGCCGAGGCGATCGGCGCCCTGCTCACCCGCGAGCCAGGTGGGACGCGAGTGGGCGAGCGCGTGCGCGAGCTGTTGCTCGATCCCGACCTGATCGGTCTCGACGCGCGCGCCGAGGCCTTGCTGATGGCCGCGGCGCGGGCCGAGCACGTCGCCGCGGTGATCGCACCGGCCTTGGCGCGCGGTGAGGACGTCGTCAGCGACCGGTATACGCCGTCGTCGCTCGCGTACCAGGGCTACGGCCGCGGGCTCGACGTCGACAAGGTGCGGGACCTGTCGTCGTGGGCCACCGGTGGACTCGATCCCGACCTGGTGATCCTCCTGGCCACCAGCACGCCTCGCCTGGCCGCGGTCGCTGACCGCCTCGAAGC
Source organism: Acidimicrobiales bacterium (assembly GCA_035649535.1). Classification (GTDB taxonomy): domain Bacteria; phylum Actinomycetota; class Acidimicrobiia; order Acidimicrobiales; family JACDEA01; genus JACDEA01. The sequence goes on from DASRJI010000036.1 coordinate 52,986, forward strand.
CGAGGGCGCCGAGTTCCACGACCGCGTGGCGCGTGGCTACCGCGAGCTGGCCGCCGACAATGCCCACTGGCGGATCATCGACGGCGACGGCACCATCGATGAGGTGGCCGCCCGCGTTCTCGAAGAGTTCCGCATATGGGAGAAGTCGTCGTGACCCTGTACGACGATGTGATCGGCCAGCCCCGCGCCGTCGCCCAGTTGCAGGCGTCGGCCGCCACGCCCGTGCACGCGTACTTGTTCGTCGGGCCGCCCGGCACCGGCAAGCGGGCGGCGGCGCGCTCGTTCGCGGCGCAGCTGTTGTGCCCTGACGGCGGGTGCGGTGAATGCGACACCTGCCGGCGCGTCCTGCACGACGTTCACCCCGATGCAATCGTCCTCGAACGCCGCGGCGCGTCGTTACTCGTCGACGACGCGCGCGAGATCGGTCGGCGCGCCGCGACCACGTCGGTCGAGGGTGGCCGCAAGGTGCTCGTGCTCACCGACTTCCATCTCGTCGACCAGGCGGCGCCCGCGCTGCTGAAGACGATCGAGGAGCCGCCTCCGGGAACCGTGTTTCTCATCCTGGCCGAGCAGGTGCCGCCCGAGCTGGTCACGATCGCGAGCCGGTGCGTCCGCGTCGACTTCACCCCGCTCACCCCGGCGGCGGTGGCCGACGCGTTGGTCGCCGAGGGCGTGGCGGTCGACACCGCCGAGCAGGTAGCCACCGCAGCGGCCGGCCGCCTGGATCGCGCCCGACTGCTTGCCGGCGACGCCGGGTTCGCTTCCCGGCTCGCCGCGTGGCGCGCGGTCCCGGCGCGGCTCGATGGCACCGGCGCCGCGGTCGTCACCCTCGCCGACGAACTGCGCGTCGCGATCGAGACGGTCCTCGAGCCCGTGCGCGCCGGCCACCAGGTCGAGTTGGCCGAACTCGAGGAGCGGGCCCGCGAGTACGGCGAACGCGCGCCCGGCCGCGATGTCGAAGCCCGGCACCGGCGCGAGGAGCGCCGGGCCCGCACCGACGAGCTCAAGGCCGGGCTGGCGACGCTCGCCGCTCATTACCGCGACCGCCTGGCGGCCGGCGTCACCGGCGCCGAAGCGGCCCGCTGCCTCGCCGCCGTCGCCGCGATCGACGCGGCCAACGAGGCCCTGCTCCGCAACCCCAACGAGGTCCTTTGGCTTCAGGCCCTCCTCCTGCGGCTGTCATAACGAGCGAAGGCGTCCTGGCGCGAGGGATTCCGCATCCGGAACCCAACTCGAACGCGTCGGACGAGATTGGGTGCGTTGCTAAGGTGACTGATCCGTCGCCGGGGTAGCTCAGTCGGCAGAGCATTTCACTCGTAATGAAAGGGTCAGGGGTTCGATTCCCCTCCCCGGCTCTAGTGGTTTGTTTGCACCGCCGGAAGGGCGACACATTCGTTACCGGATGATCCTCTGCGCGATTAGGGCTTGCAACAAGAACAGCTGGTCCGGTGGATTCAGCCACGGCGTTGTGCAACAGGAACACATTCACGCACGCGGTTCGATACGCGTTCGGCGAGAGTCGACACGGGTGCGATCGCACGTTCCGGGCCTAGGCGCGCTCCGGCGTCTCGCTGCTAGACACGCGGGATGCGATCTCGATGCATAGCGGCGGCAGTGGTGGTGTTCGGCGCGGTACTCCTCGCCGCCTGCGGCGGCGGCAACGGGGGCAGCGCGACCACGACGGTCAGTGACGAGTCCGGCGGTGTGTCCACCACAGCGGCGACGGGGGCCGACGACACCGCAACGACGCTCAAGCGGGGGGCGCA
>DASRJI010000037.1:0-2109 GCA_035649535.1 Acidimicrobiales bacterium
TGGTAGACTCGGCGGCGACACGGTCGAAGGGGAGGCTCACATGAGCACAGGCGACAAGCTCACGGTCTTGCACCCGATGGGATTCCCACCAAAGGTGGTCGCCAAGCCGATGGCGCCGCGCCTTTCCGCGCTCGACGGCAAGACCGTCTACCTGGTCGATTGCCGGTTCGATGACTCGGACGTGTTTCTCAAGCAGATGCAGGCCTGGTTCACCGAGCACATGCCCAACGTGCGCACGGTCTTCAAGCAGATCTCGAGTGTATACCTCAAGGACGATCCGACGACCTGGGAGGAGATTCGCGCGAGGGGGCACGCCGCGATCGTCGGCGTCGGCCACTGAAGCACCTGCGCGCCGGCGGTCGCCGCGCACGCGATGACGATCGAAGCACAGTACGGGGTTCCCACCGTGGCCATGCACACCGACAAGTTCGACCGGGTCGTGCGGAACGTCGCCGCCGTGAACGGCATGTCCGAGCTCCGGCAGGTGTTCGTGCCGCAGCCGGTGATGGGCAAGTCGCCGGGCGAGCTTCGCGCCTACGTCGACGGCCGTGACCCGCTCACCGGGCGACCGGTCATGCAGGAGGTCATCGAGGGGCTCACCCAGCCGTTCGACGGGCAAGGTGTCGGAACGATCGAGTACGACCGGACCACGCCGCGGCTCGTCGAGCCCGACACCGAGGACAACCTGCACCGGCTGTTCATGGAGAACCGGTGGACCGACTACCTGCCGATCGTGCTGCCCACCGAGGAGCGGGTGGCGGCGATGCTCGCGGCGACGCGCCGCAAGCCCGACGAGATCGTCGGGCGGATGCGGCCCACGCACTTCCGTGAAGCCTGGGAGTACACCGTCGAGAAAGTCGCGGTGAACGCGGTGATGGCGGGTGCCCGGCCGGAGTATTTCCCGGTCATCCTGGCGCTGGCTGCGACCGGCGTGAGCGCGCGCGGCAGCACGACCAGCTCGATGGCGGCCATGGCGGTGGTCAACGGTCCGATTCGCAACGAGATCAAGATGAACGCGGGCACCGGCGCGCTCGCGCCCTACAACCACGCCAACGCGACGATCGGCCGCGCCTACGGGCTACTCTCACAGAATCTCCAGGGCGGCTCGGTGCCGGGGCTCACGTACATGGGCTCGATGGGCAACAACTACGCCTATAACAGCCTCACGTTCCCCGAGAACGAGGAGCGGAGCCCCTGGGAGCCCTTCCACGTCCAGCACGGCTTTCGTCCGACCGACAGCACCGTGAGCGTCTTCGGCGGCTGCCGGGCGACCGCCTACACGCTCGGCATCAGCGAACGGCACTGGCGCGAGCACGTCCGCAACATGCTGCGCGGCATGGACCCGCACATCCCGCCGGTGTTCATCATCGATCCGATCACCGCGCGGCAGTTCATCGACCGCGGCGGCTTCATCAAGAAAGAGGCGCTGATCGACTGGATTTACGACAACGCGCGGATGCCCGCCGCCGAGTTCTGGGACTATCAGCTCGTCCAGAACTATCTCTACCCGCGGGCGACATTCGGCGAGGAGCCGTGGGCCACGAAGCTCAAGGCCGCGCCCGACGAGATGATCCAGATGTACCGGCGCGAGGACATCCACGTCGTGGTCGTCGGCGGCGAGACCAACGGCTACTGGCGGATCATGGGCGCGTCGTACGCGAAGACCGTCTCGGTCGACGACTGGCGCTAGGCGAAGGGCGAGTCGCGATCGAGGCTCGAAACCCGCGGCCATCGGTACGGCCCCGACCGGCCGTCCTCCGGGAGCTCGGCGTCCTCGTCGAAGATGCCGAGGATGACGTCGCGCGAGTCGTACGTGATGACGATCTTGGGCTTGCGCCGATCGTATTCGCCCGGATGGCGCCACCCGTGGTTCTTGTACGTGATGATCTCGAAGATGCCGAGGGTGACGACGTCCAGGAGGGTCGCCACCCCGGCGTCGCCCGGGTGTGACGGGATCCCCGCGTTGTACTCGTACACGGCATAACGGACGTTCGTCGAGGACATCCCCTCGTCCAGCGGCTGACCCAGGGCCGTCTCGACCACGGAGCGCTTAACGCCAGGCTGAATGGCGCTGAAGTCCGGGCCTTTCTCTCCTCGCAACGACCGCAC
>DASRJI010000038.1:0-27440 GCA_035649535.1 Acidimicrobiales bacterium
CATCGCACCGCCGCCGGCGCGCGCCGCGGCGGCGGCCGTCTCCGCCGCCTTGGCCAGCCCGGCCTCGGTCAGGTCGGCGGTGTGGGCAAACCCCGTGGCGTCGCCGACGACTACGCGCACCCCGGCGCCCCGTTCCCGGCCCGAGGTCACGCTGTCGACCTTGCCGTCGTCGAGCCGGGCCGCCGACATGCGGCGGTCCTCGACGAATACCTCGGCGAAGTCGCCACCGCGGCGCAACGCAGTCGTCAGCGTCGCGGTGACCAATGATTCATCGATCAGCATGTGTCTCCAGGGCTTGGTTAGCGGTAGGCGCGGGCTTGCAATTCGTACAGTTCGGCATAAAGGCCACGGGTTCCTATTTGGTCGTGGTGCGATGCAACTCGCGTCCAGCCGTCCTCGTGGCCGCCGTTTCGTTGTCTGGCGTCATCTCGCCGTCACCTGCTCAGGCGACACAAGTGGTAAAGGTCGACCTCGCGCTCGGGTACTACTCGAAGGCCGAGACGTCTTGCCCGCCCGGCGACTTGCACATGCGCTGCTATCAGATCACGGCCTACGGGGTCTCCTCCGTGCTGCAGCCGCGTCTCTGGAAGCTCGTATTTGACGAGCGAGTGGAGGTTCACCCGATTCCGGCCAACTACTACGGGACCTGGACGCTGACCGCACTGGACGGCAGTTCCGACAGCCTGAGCGGGATCACGCACAACCTTTGGTACTACTCACCGGAGCTTTGGAAGGTGACCGGCGGTACGGGCGCGTACGCGGGAGCCGTCGACGCGACCCCCGACGGCACGGCGCAGGACTTCTCCGTCCGCGAGTTCTGGGTGCCCACGCAGGGGACGTACGCGCCGATCCCTCTCGCGATCGGCTCGCTCGCGTTCACGATTCAGTAGCATGACCTCCTTGTGCGCTGACTAGTAAATCATCCTTGACACTTTGATAGGTCTGGGTTAGCAATTTTACTCGTGACCGATCGAGACGACGAAAAGCACCGCATCCTCCAACGAGTGGCCGACGGGTCGCTCTCCCCTTCGGAGGCCGCCGAGCGGCTTGCCGCGCTCGAAGCCGACACCCAGCGGGTCGGCGACGACGCCCCCACCGGCGAGCCGTCCGGTCCGGCCACCGGCGGCCGCGCCGGCGCCGCGCCATCGCCGGCGCCGGCCACCGCCGGATCCAGTGAGCCGACCACCGAGGTCAGGATCCGCGGCACGTTCCGGGCCGTCGAGGTCATCGGCGACCCGAGCGTGCACGAGGCGAGCGCCGACGGGCGCCACGTCGCCCATCACGACGGCGGCGTGCTCGTGATCGACGGCGGTGGCTTCGACCTCGACGACGACGATGACGAGGACGACTTCGACTGGTTCCGGTTCACCCGCGGCCAGGGCTACCGGCGGATGGGCATGCGCTTGCGGTCGTCGGCGAACACGCTCCAGGTCCGCATGAACCCCGACCTGGCGCTCGACGCCAAGGTGGAGGCCGGGCCGCTCACGATTCGCCAGGTCCACGGCCCGATCAAGGCGCGCGTCTCCGCCGGACCGTTGAAGATCGAGGAGTTCGCCGGGCCGCTCGACCTCCACGTTGCCGCCGGGCCGATCAAGGCACGGGGCACGCTCGACCACGGCGACTCGCACATCCAATGCGAAGCGGGCTCGGTCAATCTCCACCTCACGCACGGCTCGAGCGTCCGAGTGAAGGCGTCGGCCACGTTGGGCAAGGTCAACCTGTTCGGCGAGCGCGACCGCGACCGCGACCACGACCGCGGCCGCGATCGCGGTCGCGACTTCCACTGGGAAGACCTGGCCGGACCCGGCATGAACCGCGTGCTGGGCGACGTGTTTGGCCGCCTCGGCGGCAGCCACGAGGCGACGGTCGGCGGCGGCGAGGGCACCCTCGACGTCGAAGTCGCCATGGGCGCCGTTCACCTGAGCGCGGACTGAGCGGGCGGTGGCCGCGCCCCGCCACGCTCCCCGCGACTGCCCGGTGTGTGGCACGGGCCTCGAACTCACGCGACTGTCGTGTCCTGACTGCCGCACCGAACTGTCGGGCTCGTTCACCGCGTGCGAGTTCTGCTCGATCGGCAGCGACGATCGAGCCCTGCTGCGCGTGTTCCTCGCGTCGCGCGGCAACATGAAGGAGCTCGAACGCCACCTGGGCGTGAGCTATCCAACCGCCCGGGCCCGGTTCGACGCGCTGCTCGGCCGCCTGGGCATCGACGTGCAGCGCGACGCCGCCGCGCCGGACGAGGGCGACGGCTCCCTCGACGTGCTCGATGCGCTCGCCCGCGGCGACATCGACATCGAAGAGGCCAGCCGCCGCCTCTAGAAGCACCTGTCGTAGCCGCGCACCCCGTCGTCACAATGGACGACGTGCGCCGCGCCGTTCTGGTCCTCGTGCTGTTGAGTGGGTGCGGCGTGGCGCGCGGGACCGGGACGCCGGGCGCGGCCACCGTCGCCAAGATCGTCGACGGCGACACAATCCACGTGCGCATCGACGGCCACGACCAGACGGTTCGCCTCATCGGGATCGACACGCCCGAGACCCACAAGCCCAACACCCCCGTCGAGTGCTTCGGCGTCGAGGCAACCAAGGCGCTCGGCCGCCTGATTCCCAAGGGCACACCCATCCGGTTGGAACGTGACGCCGAAGCCCGCGATCGCTACGGACGGCTCCTCGCCTACGTCTTCCGCCAACGCGACCGGCAGTTCGTCAACCTCGAGATGGCGCGCGACGGGTATGCCGCTGCGTACACGTACCCGCCCAACGTCGCCCACGCCGATGAGATCGTGGCCGCGGCGGCCGACGCCCGCGATGCGGGGCGCGGCCTCTGGTCGGCCTGTGGTGGAGGCCACGTCGCGTAACGTCAGTTGCAATGACCGCCTTGGCCGAAGCGCTCGGATACGGCCCCGACGCCAAGCTCCTCATCGTCAACTGCGACGACCTGGGCTCGAGCCACGCGGCCAACGTGGGCGTCTACGAGTGCTTGCGTGACGGCGTCGCCACGAGCGCCACATTGATGGTCCCGTGCCCGTGGGCGCGCGACGCCGCCGCCCGGTATCGAGGCGAGGACGTCGGCGTCCACCTGACCCTCAACAGCGAGTGGGACCTCTACCGCTGGGGCCCGATCACGTACGGTCCGTCACTGCTCGACGGCGACGGCGGGTTCCCGCGAACCGTCGTCGATGTGTGGGACCACGCCGACATCGACGAGGTCCGGCGCGAACTGCGCGCCCAGATCGAGCGGGCGATCCTCTGGGGCTTCGACGTGAGTCACCTCGACTCGCACATGGGAACCGTGCAGCTCAGGCCGGAATTCTTCGACGTGTATCTGGAACTGGCCGTCGAGTTCCGGCTGCCGATGCGACTCTCGGGCGCCAACAGCGAGCGCAGCATCGGGTTCCCGTTCCGCCGGCTGGCGGCCGACGAAGGCGTCGTCTTCCCTGACCATCTGCTGATGGCCGCCGGGCCCACCCGCGACATTCTCGAACGAGTGCTCCCCGAGTTGAAGCCGGGGGTCACCGAGGTCCTCGGCCATCCGGCGATCGACACACCGGAACTGCGCGCCCTGGCACCGGACTGGACCAACCGCGTGAGCGACCACGACCTCTTCGCGTGTGACTCGTCGATACGCGCCACCGCCGCGCGGGCCGGCGTCACGTTCATCGGCTACCGCGAGTTGCGCAACCTCATGCGAGGGACACTGTCCTAGTCTCGCATGACCTCGCCACCATGCCTGCTGGCGACGCGCGTTTGCGATGTTCGCGTAGCGGAGCCTCGGTCCCGTCTTCGAGGGCCGTGTCGGTGACGACACGTCCGACGGTGATCAAGAGCCGACGCTTACGGCGTCCGAATGCGCACGGGACTGTCCAATTTCGAACATCGTCACCGGCCCGTGGGATTCGGGGTCGTCGGTGGGGCGATGCCTGACGAGCGGAGGACACTCACAACGACATCGACCACCCCGCTGGCGAGCAAAGCGCCGACAGCCGAGCCCGCCGCGAGAGCGACGCCTGATCCCCAGACAACTAGGGAACGGAGTTCATGCACGTCCAGCAGGCTTCGCGGTCCGAGTTGTGCTGCGCGAAGTATCCCCAGGTCACCAGCCACCAGGCCCAGGACGATGCACGTTAAGAAGAGCTCAACGACTGTTAGAACTACGGACCCCCACTGGTCTCCGCCAAGGCTTGTCACCGACCTCGTGAGTACGACGTATGGCACGGCGAGAGTCACGAAAAGCATCGCTCCTTTGGTCAAGCCCGACCGTCCACGGATGCTGTCGTAGAAGTAACCGAAGAACCAGCCGTACAGCGGCCAACGGCCCAGCGCAAACACCACCTGCGACGCGACCTCAACCGGCGTAGACGAACCGGAGAATGTGGCGGAGCGGACCAGCTCCAAAACGCTGAGGACCATCCACGGCGCCGACAAAACCGTCGCAACACGTGCGCCCCGGCGCGCGAATTGCCAACGATCAATCGGTCGGCCGTTGACTGCCGGAAGGCGATCGAACGCGGCCGCTTCCAGCGAATCGGCGCCACAGCCGAGCCGCGCGATCACTTCGGCTCGCTTGCGATTGATGGCCACATCGGTTGCAGCCGCCTTATCCAAGTGCGCTTCAACTGTCAGTGTTCCCCTCGCGATCTCATCAAGTTCCGCCTGGGAACCGCGCCGCGCCGCGCGTCGCAGGCGCGCCAACTCCAGCGCCTCACGTAAGACCTCGGTACTCGGCGTTGGATCACCCGAGGGGGGATCGTGCAGGAGCACCAAGTAGACGAGCGCAATCCCAACCAACCAGCTCACCGGCACGTATAGGAACCGGTCGTCGACGACGTAGAAGCCGAGCGCCGCGATCGAGATTGCGAGAGGCCGTCCGATTCCATGCTCAACGATTGTTCGCTCGCGGTAGGCCAACAGGACGAGCAGGCCAACACCGGCGACTAATAGACCATCGGCGAATCCAACCAGTGCGGACTGGCCTTCCCTCCACGAGATGCCGGGAAAATCCCCCCCGAGCCCCCAGGCGTTTACCGGCAGCAGGAGCGCAACGCCCGCTACGACGACGGCAGGGCGCACCCACGCCGGCGGTCGCCAATGTGGCCACGCCCATTGCGCGAGGGCACGGCACACCACGGCGACAACAGCAACCATCGCAAGCAGCGCCGCGAGCGATCGGACGAGCGTTGCGACAGTCCCGCTAGCGAAGAACGCTCCGTCCGCGAATGAACCACAGACAGTAAGGCTCGCGGCAGCGGTGGTCAGCGCAATCCGGCGCCCCGGAAGGCGGAACGCTCGTGCCAACAGAGCGATGGAGCCGACTTCCAGAAGCGCCGCAAGGCCCAGCGATAGCAGCCGTGTTGGCTCCTGATCCGTTGGCGGGTGCAAGACGACATAGGCAATACCGGCGAGCCCCATGACCGCCGCAGCCACTGCGAAGCTCGCGCTGGTCGTCATCGACCGCCGGCGGTGCGCGTCAGCATGTCGATGGTTTCTCGGAGCATCGCGGTCGATAGCCAGTTGGGGCAACATCACGACCAACACGATCAGGAACAAACCCGGCGCAAAATTCGGATGAAAACCATCACGCAGGGGCGTGACGCGAAGCGCAAATGCATCGGCGCCGCCCACGAGCGCCAACAGCAGTGGGACCGACGCGATAAGTCGGAGCAGGTCACCGAGCCTCTCTCGATCATCGCGAAGATACGTCATGAGAACCTGAGGGCACGCGGCAGGGAGTAGTGCCAGGAGTCCGAACGGGTTGCTGAGCTTTTCATCGCGCCCGCGAAGGCTGGTCGCTGCGATAAGCAATGCGAGCGCCGCCGCCAGCGGCACGGTCGCAGCGTCAGCGATGCTGTCGCGGAGCCGATGAGCGCGACCGAGGCCCGCCGCAAGCGTCATCGGCGACGCGAACGATGCGCGCCTAAAAGGCTGTCGCTCGTACTGGAGCGTCAGAGCCCTGCCGAGGTTTGGGAACCTTACGACGCTTTGGCTCCGCGCGGTCGGCAGTCTTGAAGCGGTCACTAGCGCCGAGTCGTGACCGGCGCTGGCCGTGACATCAGCCGTACAGCCGTTGGCCGGTGGGCACGGCTCGACAATCATCCGTAACGCTTCGGAACCTAGCTCCGGCCACCGGATCACAGTCCGGAAATCAACGTGGGATCGCGTCGAATCAACGACCACTCTCGGAGCATCGAATTCAGGCGCGACGGAGCAGCCGGCGCCACAGCTAGCTGCAACGATTCCAACCTGTCTCGCCATCAAGTAAAAATGCTGGAACCGCGTCAACTTATGCCGAGTCAACTTACGCAGAAGCGGCGCATCTCGATCGGTTCCGACCCGCCATGTCGCGATCGCGCCGCTCGAGGTGACGACGATATCGAGGCGGCGGCTCACGATTCCCCACGCGTGGTCTGAGGACGCCGTCAGCCATGGCGCAGGCGCCCGCTCCAGGCTGAAGTCATATGGAACGAGGAGCCAAGGGGGGGCACGATCGAGTAGGCGATCTCCGATGTCATCCTCGCCCCGATGAAACCATCCGTACGTCCCCGACGCGGCGGCGATCGCTACTACAGCCGTCGCCACGAGCAACCCGGTGCCCCATGCAGCGTGTCTGTTCGAGCGGCTAGGACCGTTCGTATCGCTCGTCATCGCGGTGAGTTCTTCGCACCGATGCCGCTACGGCGCATCACGCGCAAGGCTTCGGGGCGAGTGGAGGCAAGCCAGCGGACGCCGGCCACGAATTCGCATTGAAGGACTCCCATTGACGTCGTCCAGCAACCGGCCAGGCAGGGTATCGGTCGTCGGCGCGAAAACGTGAGGCGACAGTTGAACGGCGGCGCAAAGCGACCTGACACGCCTCCGACGTCGTCTACAGACCGACTTACGCAGACACCGTCCCGGTAACCAGCGGCGAGTGGTCGCTGACGACGACACCGCCGGCCTGCTCCTCGGTGATGGCGAGGGCGACCAGCGTGGTGCGGGCCGCGAAGGCCAACTTGGGCGGGGCGCTGCCGAGCACGCCGAGCGACACCGTCGCCGAGCCGACGTTGGCCCACAGCTGGTAGGTGCGGTCGGCGGGCAAGGCCGGGAGATTGTTGCGAACGAGGAACCCGGTGCCGTTGGGCAGGAGCACGACGTCGACGTAGCGACTGCCGTCGCCGGACTGCAGTCGGACTGGCCGCGCGTGCGGATCGGCGTAGGCGGCGGTGATCGCGCCGTCCAACGGGTCGTCACCTGAGTGGCTACGCGTGTTCTGGCGGCCCACCGCCCACGACACGCCGCCGGCCAGGAGCACCACGGCGGCCGCGGCCGACACCAGCGACAGCAGCCGGGGCCGCGGCCGCGCCGGTGACGCGAACGGGATCGGCCGCGGCGGCGCGTCCTCGAGACCAGCGACGATGCCGTCCCACACTCCGGACGGCGCGGCGGTACCGCTGTGCGCGAGCAAGGCCGCGGTTTCGCGGAACCCGGCGACCTCGCTCTCGCAACGCGGGCACTCGCGCAGGTGCAACTCGACGGCGTTGGCTTCCTCGCGATCGACCGCGTCGAGGGCGTAGGCGCCGAGCAGCGCCTCGATCTCCGTGTGGCTGAGTTGCTCGTTACTCACTGGTGTCTCCAACGAGGCCGGCGGACACCAGTGTTGTACGCATTCGCTTGAGCCCGTTGCGAATGCGGCTCTTCACCGTGCCCTCCGGTTGGTTGAGCAGCGTCGCCACCTCCCGATAGGTGTGGCCGCCGAAGTAGGCGAGCTCGATGGCCTTGCGCTCGTCGGCCGGCAGATGCTCGACCGCCGCCTTCACGTTCTCGGCCACCGCGAGATCCCACACCTCATGCTCGACGTCGTAGCCGCCACCCGCCGTCCGGCGGGCGTCGACGTCTTCGCGGCGCTTGCGCGACGACTCCGACCGGATGTGGTCCACCGCTCGGCTGTGCGCTTGGGCGAGCAGGAACGATCGCAACGAGCCGCGCTCGGGGTCGAACCGCTCGGGTTGGTTCCAGAGCCGGAGAAAGACCTCCTGCGTGACCTCCTCGGCGAGCGGTTCGTCGCCGGCCACCCGTCGGGCCAGCGCGAACACCGCCCCGGCGTGGCGGCGGTATGCCTCGGCCAGCGCGTCCTGGTTGTACCGGGCGACCGCGAACACCAGTGCGGCATCGCTGGTGTCGCGGAGCCCGGTTCCAGCCACTGAACTCAGCCGAGCTTGTCGGTCGGGGGCCGAGCGCCTTGGGTCGTGGCGAAGGCGGCGGGAACCGGCTCCTGTCCAAGCACGAAGTTCAGTATGGCTGAGTGCTGCATCTCGACCGGCTGGATCGAGATCGCCGTCTGGATAGCGCCCTTGCTCGTGAGCGCGTTCTGAATCCCGTTGAGATACGTCGCCGCGGCCACGTCCTCGAGACCGAGTGCGAACTTGGCCAGGTCGACCACGTTCTTGACGTTGGCGAAGCCAGGATCGACGACCGCCGACTTCACGGTGAGGTCGACGCCGGTGACCTTGGCTTTGCCCGCGCTGGTGAGGATGCCGTTCCACGCCGCCGCGTGGTCGCGGTGGTGACTCTGGGCCGTCTTGGCGAACGTGGCCACGGCGCCGGGGACCGCGCCCAGCTTTCCGGCCGTCGCCGCGTCGAGTCCGGCTTGATACGTGGCCACCGCCAGGTTCTCGAGTCCGGCAGCCAGCGCGGCGACGGCGAGGTCGCCGCTGAGGTTCGAGGTGCCGCCTGACACGGCCTTCTTCTTGTCGTCGCCGCCGCAGGCGGCGAGGGCGACCGCGCCGAGCGCGGCACCGGCGCCGATGAGGAAGCCACGGCGAGTGGGTCGCACGGCGCCGATCTCCTCGGCCCAGGCCGAGGCGGCTTCGTGCATCCGGGGCAGCGTGTCGTGATGCATCTCGTCCATGTCCCTCGTCATGGCGAGCAACTCGCGTTCGGAGATGTTCATCAGGCCACTGCTCCTTCGGTCGCCGGGCGGGCGTTGCTGGTCCCGAGGAACGCGTCGGGGAAGCCCACCGAGCCGGCGGCGTCGGGGAGCTGATCCGCCGGCGGCCCGAGCTTGATCAGGTTGGGCTTGCCGGCCTCGAGGAGGGCGGCGACCGCGAGCAGGATCGCTCGATGCTGGTTCTCGACGCCGGCGATGCTGGCGAAGGTGTTGCGCAGGTCCTTGTCCGTGACCGCCGCCGTCTCGGCCGCGTACGTCTCGGCCGCGACCAGTTCGAGCTGCGCGGCGAACTTGACGACGTCGAGCGGGGTCTTGAGCGTCGGCAGCGCCGGGGTTACGACGCCGTCGAACACCGGCTTGTCGACGCCGGTCTGCGCCTTGCCGCCCAGCCGGGTCGCCGCCGCGTTGAACGCCTTGGCGTGGTCGGTGTGCTGGGCGACGGTCGTGGTGACGAAGGCGACGACGGTGGGCCCGGCCGGCGCCGCGATGTTCTTCATGAACGGCAGCCCGGCCGCCTGTTTGTAGACGGCGATGGCCAGGTTCTCGATCGACGCCGCGGTCTGCGCCGCCTGCACGTCCATGCCGGCCGCCGCGGCCGGCGAGAGCAGCATGTCGAGGAGGCTGCGACCGAACACCCCGCCGCCGACTGCGCCGGCCGCCGCCAGCCCACGGGTCAGCAGCTTGCGCCGGTTCGCCTGGTAAGCCTCGGTCTCGTCGGGGTCGGAGCCGCCGGCGGCACGCCGTTCCTCCGCCCGTTCGACGACTTCGGTGAGCGACGCCTGCGTGGCCCGCATGGCGTCGGCGTGGGTGTCCTCGGAGCGCTCGATGAGCAGCCCGAGTTCTTTCTCTTCGGAGAGCATGACCGCTCTCCGAAGCTGTCAGCCGACTTGGATGACACCCTTCATGTAGTCGTGCACCTTGCAGTGGTAATTGACCGTGCCGGCCTTCTCGACCTTGATCGTCTTGTTGCCAGTCGAGAACTTGTCGGTGTCGAACGAGCCGTCGTCGGCGGTCACCGAGTGGTTCGTGCCGTCCTCGTTGGTGACGGTGATCGTGTCGCCCACCTTGGCGCTTAGCGGCGTCGGTGCGAACTTGAAGCCTTTGATCGTGATGCCGCCGGCCGCCGCCGTCGTTGATGTCGCGGCGGCAACGGTCGTGTCCGACGCCGACCCTGAGTCGGAGTCGGTCCCGCAGGCGGCGAGCACCGGGAACGCGAGGGCGATCAAAAGAAGGAGTCGAGCGCGCATGGCCAGACCCTACCCAGGGTGAGGCGTCAAGTAGGGTCCGCCCCCATGGAAATACGACCCACGCGGCGCCGCTTTCTGCGCGGCGTAGGCGCGTCGACGGCTGCATTGACGGTCGGTCCCGTCGTCCTGCCGATGACCCGTCTGCTCACCGCCGCCGGTGCCCAACAGGCCGCCGCTCCCACCGCGGCGGAGCTGGCGTCGTTCGCCGAGAGCATCGAGTTGGCCGCCGCTTCGCTGTACGGCTCGCTCCGTCCGCGGCTGACCCGTCCGGCCGCCGTCGCCGCGGCCACTGCGTATGCCCGCCACCATCAGGACCACGCCAACCTCATCGGCGCCGCCGCCGGCGACAAGCGAACCGGCAAAGCCAACATGCTGCTGCTGCCCACGCTCAATGACCAACTGGGTCAGGCGCGCAACGAGAACGACGTGATCAAGGTCGCCTACGACCTCGAGAACAGCCTGGCGTCGACGTATCTGTTCATCGTCGGCTCGATCACCGACGCCGGCGTCCTGAAATCCGCCGCCTCAGTGTTGCCCGTCGAAGCACAGCACGCCGTCGTGCTCGGCACGCTGATCGGCAAGTCGACCACCGAGCTCACCGCGCCCGACAAGGACCACCTCGGCTACGAGAGCGAGGACAAGCACCTCGATCCCGCGGTGTTCCCCACCGTGGTCAAGACCACCAGCACGACGACCGCGGCGAAGAAGTAGGAGCACCGTGACAACCCACGACCACCCCATCACCGACCGCCGCCGGTTCCTCGCAATGGGCGGCGTCGCCGGTGCGGCACTGCTGGCCGCGTGCGGCACCAAGAACGACAGCGGCGCGACCAAGTCGACAACCACAAGCACCGTGGCGCCCAGTGCAAGCGACATCGCCTTCCTGCAACTCGCGTCGTCGCTCGAAGCCTTCGAAGTCGCCGTGTACCAGCGGGCGATCGACGGCGGCCTCATCCAGACGCCGGGCCTGCTCGCCACCGTCAAGCAGCTCCAGAAGCAGCACGCGGCGCACGCCACGCTGCTCGAGGGCCACACCACTCGACTCGGCGGTCAGGGTGTCGACAAGCCCAACGCCAGCCTCATGGGACAGCTGAAGCCCATGACCGACGAGGCTTCCTTCCTGCGAATCGCCGTCGACATCGCGCAGATGGCCGCGGCTACCTATCAGGTGCGCGTCGGCAACGTGAAGGACTCGCAGCTCAACGTGATTCTCGCGAGCATCGGCGGCATCGAGGCGCGCCACGCCGCGTTGTTCGGCGGCATCGTCGGCGTACAGCTGCCGGCCGCCAGTTTCAACGATCCAAACGGAAAGGCCGTATCGCCGAGTACCGGCGCCTAGTACTCCGTCATGGCGTTGATCTGCTCTTGCAACGCCTTGTACTCCGGCGCGTTGGTGAGCGGCAGCAACGCCATCAGCTTGGCCATATTGCCGGTGACCTTCACCCGACCCTGCATGAAGGCGGCGTTGGCGTCGAGCTCGCCCTTCTGGACCTTCACCGAGTCGTCGTAGGACTGCGTGAGGGTGAAGTCGGAGTCGGTGATCTCGCCGACCTGGCTGTCGAGCAGCTTGCCGTTCTCGAGCACCCAGTAGTACTTGATGTCGCCGTCGGGGCCACCGGTGACGACGTACTGCATGCGCGCCGACGCGCCCGGCCGTTCCGGTTGGCTCTCGGCCAGCTTGCGACCCTCGTCCATCCACTCCTGCGACAGGTATTTCGCCATGGGCGAAAGCTAACGCGTGACGGAGGTGGTGATGCCCGCGAAGAGGTCGTCCTCGGGTGTGTCGGTTTCGACCCGGCTCTCTCCGAGGGCGAAGTCGTCGAACGGGTGGACCGTGCGGGCCACCTCGGGCGGCAGGCCGAACCAGAACTTCGACGTCGGGTCAACCTGTGTCTCGTGGGCGAGAAGCGCGTCGCGGCGGACGTCGCCGGCCGCCGACACGTCGATCGACGTCGTGATGCTCGACTCGTCGAACGGGCGGCTGAACCAGTTGTCGTCGAACGGCGACTCGAGCCCCAACTCGAGGAACTTCTCGTGCATGGCGACGATGCGCTTGCGCGACCACATCGTGTAATAGAGCTTCTGGATCTCCCAGGGCTCGCCCTTGTCGGGATACTTCGTCGGGTCGCCGGCCGCCTCCCACGCGGCGATGGCGATGTCGTACACCCGCAGGTGATCGGGGTGCGGGTAGCCCTCCTGGTTGGGGCCGTACGCCATGACCACCTGCGGTCGCTCGCGGCGGACGATCTCGACCAACCGCCCGACCGCTTCGTCGAGATCGGCCTGGGCGAAACAGTCGGGCCGCTTGTTGGCCTCGCTGTCGGGCATCCCCGAGTCGCGGTAGCCGAGCATCACGACCTCGTCGTACCCGATCACCGCGGCGGCGTTGGCCAGCTCACGCTGGCGGACGGCGCCGATGTCGGCCTTGACCTCGGGTGTGTCCATCGCCGGGTTGAGGATGTCGCCCTCCTCGCCGCCGGTGCAGCACACGAGCACGGTGCGCACGCCGCGCTGGTGATACACGTTGACCGTGCCCGCACCCTTCGACGCTTCGTCGTCGGGGTGGGCGTGGACCGTCAAGAGGCAGAGCGGTGCGTCCATGCCTTCAAACTACCGTCGGACTGTTCCTTAACCGGAACGAGGGACGTCCTTCCAGGGAACGTCGCGGCTCACGTCCGGTTCGCGCGGCAGGCCCAGGACGCGGTCGCCCAGGATGTTGCGCATCACTTCGGACGTACCGCCCTCAATTGTGTTGGCGCGCGAGCGAAGGAAGCCGCGGACAGCGGCGGCCGCCTGGCTGTCGTCGGCCGACCACGCCTGGCCGCGGGCGCCGAGGATGTCGACCGCCAGGTTCTGTAGCCGCTGGTTGTATTCGGCCTGGAACAGCTTGGTGATCGATCCCTCGGGACCGGCGCGCTTGCCACCCTTGCGTCGCGCCGCGGCGCGGAAGTTGGTGATCTTGATGATGCGGCCTTCGATCGCGGCCTGGACCAGCCGCTCGCGAATCGTCGCGTCGTTCCACGCGCCGAGCGACTTGGCCGCCGCGATCAGGTCGTCGACCGGACCGCCGCCGACGTTGCCCCCGCCAGTGCTGCCCGCACCCGACAGGGCGACGCGCTCGTTCATCAGCGTCTCGGTCGCGACCGCCCAGCCCTGGCCGATCTCGCCGACGCGGTGGGTATCGGGGATGCGGACGTCGGTGAAGAAGACCTCGTTGAACTCGGCGTCGCCGGTGATCTGCTTGAGCGGCCGCACCTCGACGCCGGGCGCCTTCATGTCGACGATGAAGTAGGTCATGCCGCGGTGCTTGGGAACGTCGGGGTCGGTGCGGGCGACGAGCATCCCCCATCGCGCCATGTGCGCCAACGTGGTCCACACCTTCTGGCCGTTGACGATCCACTCGTCGCCGTCGCGCACTGCGCGCGTCGACAGGCCGGCAACATCGGAGCCGGCGCCCGGCTCACTGAACAGCTGGCACCAGATCTCGCGGTGCTGGGCCATCGGCGGCAGCAGGCGCGTCTTGAGGTCTTCGCTCCCCCATTGCAACAGCGTGGGACCGCCCATACCGATGCCGATCACGTTGAACGACCGCGGCACCTTGTACACGCCGAGCTCTTCGTTGACGACCTTGGCCTGCGACGGGTCGACGCCGCCCCCGCCGTACTCCTTCGGCCACGTCGGCGTCGCCCATCCGGCCTCACCCAACTTGGCGCACCATTCGTTGTAGTCAACGAGCAAGCGGGCGGCGCGCAGCTTCTGGTCGTCGCCGGCGTCGATCGCGTCGACCCACTCCTTTGGAAGGTTGGCGCGAAGCCAGTCGACGACCTCTTGGCGCAGCGCTTCGTCGCTCGGCGCGACGGCCGTGTCAGTCATGGAAAAACCTTACTTGACCGGTTGGTCAAGTTTTCGAGACGGCCTCCAGGAGCGCATTGAACAGCCCTTGCTGGGCGGGGTCGTCGGCGGCGGTGTCCTCGGGGTGCCACTGCACCGAGACGAGCCAGCTGTCGCCCGGACGTTCGAGCGCCTCGACCAGGCCGTCGGCCGCCCATGCCGTCGGTACCAGCCCGTCGCCCACACGGTCGACGCCCTGGTGATGGTGGCACGACGCGGTGACGACGTCGGCGCCGCACGCCGCGGCCAGCGCGCTCCCCGGTTCGACCTTCACGTCGTGGAGGTCGGCGTCGCCGCCGGGCTCACCGTGACGCCGGTACCCGCCGGCGGTCGCCAGATCGACGACGAGCGTCCCGCCGAAGGCGACGTTGATGACCTGGATGGCGCGGCAGATTCCCAACAGCGGGAGGCGCCGCTCGATCGCACCGTGAATCAGCGCGATCTCGGCCGCGTCACGAGCCGGCTCCACGCCGTACACCGCGGCGTCGCCGGCATGGCCGTATCGAGCCGGGTCGACGTCGCCGCCGCCGATCAGCAGCACTGCGTCGGTGCGGTCGAGGTCGACATCGTCGGGATGGATCACGGCCGGTAGCCCGCCGGCCCGGCGCACCGCATCGACGTAGGCGTCAGGCACGGCGTACGCGCCGTGACGCCAGCGCGTGACGCGACCAGGCTCGAGGTGATACCCGACCACGGCGACAAGCGGGGCCGTCATGCGGCTGACAGTAATAGCGTTCTCGAAATGGCCGATCAGAGCCCGTTCGAAGCGGTCAACCAGTTCTTCGACGAGGCGGCGGACCTCGTCCACTTGAAGGACGACTTCTACGACGTCCTCAAGACGAGCTACCGCGAGATCGCCGTGCAGGTGCCGGTGCGCATGACCGACGGTGCGCTCAAGGTCTTCCGTGGCTACCGCGTGCAGCACAACGGGGCGCGGGGTCCGTACAAGGGCGGCATTCGCTATCACCCGTCGGCCGACCTCGACGAAGTGCGCGCCCTCGCATCGCTTATGACGTGGAAGACCGCGTTGATGGATCTACCCTTCGGCGGCGCCAAGGGCGGCATCGAGTGCGACCCGAGCGGCATGAACGCGCACGAGCTCGAAGCGATGACGCGCCGCTTCACACTGTCGATCAGCCACGTGCTCGGCGAGCGGCGCGACATCCCGGCGCCCGACGTCAACACCAACGCGCAGGTGATGGCGTGGATGATGGACGCCTACTCGAGCCGGTACGGCTACACGCCGGCGATCGTCACCGGCAAGCCGCTCGACCTCGGCGGCGCACCGGGCCGCGAGGCGGCGACGGGACGCGGCTGCGTGTACGTGCTCGAGGCGGCGGCCAAGCGATGGGACGTCGACCTCGGGTCGGCGACGGTCGCGATCCAGGGATTCGGCAACGTGGGCTCGTGGGCGGCGCGCGAACTGCACGAGCGCGGGGTCAAGGTCGTCGCCGTCTCCGACGTCAGCGGCGCGATCTACGACCCGGCCGGACTCGACTGCGAGCACTTGCTCAGCTGGACGACGGCCCGCCGGCACCTGGCCGACATCGAGGGCGGCGACAAGATCACCAACGAGGAGTTGCTGGAGCTCGATGTCGACGTGTTGATCCCGGCCGCCCTCGGCGAGGTCATCAACGCCGGCAACGCGGACAAGATCCGCGCCGGCATCATCGTCGAGGCCGCGAACCACCCCACCACGCCCGACGCCGACAAGATCCTCACCGACAAGGGCGTGAAGATCATCGCCGACATCCTGGCCAATGGCGGCGGCGTCACCGGGTCGTACTTCGAGTGGGCGATGAACATCCAGCAGTTCCGCTGGAAGGAAACCCAGTTCAATTCGGAGCTGCGCGACGTGATGGTCCGCGCCTTCGACGCCTGCGCGGCCTTCGCCGAGCGCCGCAACGTGTCGTTGCGCCAGGCCGCGTTCGCGATTGGCATCGAGCGCGTGGCCCGGGCCGCCCGGCTGCGCGGTTATGTGTGATTAACAGCTACGAGTACAACGAGGGCGGGACGCTCCGCTGGCTCGACGTCGTCGATCCCACCGACGAGGAGTTCGCCCGGCTGCACGACGAGTTCCGCTTGCACCCACTCGCGCTCGAAGACGCGCGCGAGCACGGGCAGCGACCCAAGCTCGAGCAGTACCCGGACCACGCCTTCCTCGTCGTCAAGTCGAAGGAGCTGGCCGAGGTCGACATCTTCTTCGGCGCCACGTGGCTCGTCACTGTGCGCGAACGGGGTCCCGACGGCGCCGTGTGCTCGCTGGACAGCGCCCGGGCTCGCTTCGAGCGAACCAAGGCGGATTGCGCGTCCGTGGGCTTCCTGCTCTACACGATCCTCGATGAGCTGGTGGACGGCTACTTCGACGCGACCGACGCGGCCGAGGACCGGCTCGAAGAGGTCGAGGAGCGCATCTTCACCGAGGGCCTCCCGGATGAGCGCGACATGCAGCAGCGGTTGTTCGACATCCGCCGCGAGCTCCTGGTGTTCCGCCGGGCCATCGTGCCCCTGCGCGAGGTCATCGGCGCACTGCTGCGGCGTGAGGTCGAGTGGATCGACGACTCAACGGCCGTCCACTTGCAAGACGTGTACGACCACGTTCTGCGCGCCATCGATCTCGTTGACGGCCAGCGAGAACTCATGGGCAACGCGGTCGATGCTCACTTGGCTCTCATCTCGAACCGCATGAACCAGGTGATGAAGAGCATGACGTCGTGGGGCGCCATCCTGCTGGGGTCGACGCTCGTCGCCGGGATCTACGGGATGAACTTCCGGCACATGCCCGAACTCCAGTGGCGCTACGGCTACGCGTTCGCTCTAGGGCTGATGCTGGTCATCACGATCGTCGGCTACAAGTACTTCAGGAAGCGAGATTGGCTGTAAGCCGGTCGACCGCAGCTTGCAGTGTCTCGAGTCGTTTCGGGAACGCGAACCGGATCTTGCGCTTCCCGTCGGGGATCCCGGCCCGGTAGAAGCTCGACGCGGGAACCGCGGCCACGCCGACGTCGGTGACAAGGCGGCGGGCGAAGGCCACGTCGTCACCGACGGGATCGAACTCGCGCGTGTCGCACATCACGTAATAGGCGCCGTCGGGCCGTCGCAACGTGAAGCCGACCTTCTCGAGGGCGTCGCACAGGAGATCGCGCCGCGCCTGATAGTCGCGGCCGAGATGGTCGTAGTACTCGGCTGGCAGCCTCATGGCCGCCGCGCCGGCCTGCTGGAGCGGCGCGGCGGCGCCGACGGTCAGGAAGTCATGAACTTTGCGGATCGCGTCGGTCGCCGCCGGCGGGGCGAGCGTCCACCCGACTCGCCAGCCGGTGACCGCGTACGTTTTCGACAGCGCGTTGATCGTGACCGTGCGGTCTTCGAGGCCGGGGACGGTGGCCGGCGGCACGTGGCCGCCGGGGCCGAGGTAGTGGATGTGCTCGTAGATCTCGTCGGTGAAGACCCATGCGCCCCACTTGGCGCACAGCGCGGCGATGCTCTCCAGCTCGGCGCGGCCGAACACCTTGCCGGTCGGGTTGTGGGGCGTGTTGATGATCACTGCTCGCGTCTTCGGACCGAAGGCCGCCGCCAGCTCGGCGTCGTGGAACGTCCAATCGGGTTCGCGCAGCGTCACGTACCGCGGGACGGCGCCGGACAAGATCGTGTCGGGGCCGTAGTTCTCGTACCACGGCTCGAAGATCACGACCTCGTCGCCCGGATTGAGAAGGGCCAGGCAGGCGGCGATCATCGCCTCGGTCGACCCACACGTGACGCAGACCTCGCGCTCAGGATCGACCGCCCATCCCGGATAGGTGCGGGCGACCTTCTCGGCGATGGCGTCGCGAAACTCCTTGGCGCCCCAGGTGATGGCGTACTGGTTGACGTCGGCGTCGATGGCGGCCTTGGCCGCGTCCTTCAGCTCCTGCGGGCAGCCGAAGTCTGGGAAGCCTTGCGCGAGATTGATGGCGTCGTGCGCCATGGCGAGACGGGTCATCTCGCGGATGACGGACTCGGTGAAGGTGCCCGCCTTGCTACTGATTTGCGTCACTGCTGCTCGCTACCGGGACGAGTTCGTCCTCGCCGGTCTCGTCGTCCTCGATGAGGCGGTAGCCGCAAAGCTCGGTCAGCAGTTTGTGGCCCTCGTCGGGGCCCGTGGCGATCAGTTCGTCGGCCGCCATGAGGACGACGTCGCGGCGGGGACGGTAGAGGTAGCGCCCGCCGCGGCGGATGGCGAGCAGGTAGAAGCCGGTCTCGGTCTCGAGCTGCAACTGCTGGAGGCTCTTGCCGTCGCAGGGTGAGTCGGCCGCCACCGGAACGCGCACGACCACCTCGTCGGACTCGCCCAACGCGAGGGCGAGGATCGGGTGCAGCTCCTCCCCCGTCTCGAGCGGCCACACCATCTGCTGGGCGGCGTCGGCCAAGGCTTCGGCTGCTTGGCCGAGGTGCAGCAGGCCGCGCAGCGGTGACGGGTCGACCGCGTCGTGCGCGCTGCGAAGCACCCACAACTCCAGCCGCTCGCGCATGTCGTCGAGACGATCTTCGAGGTGGTTGACCTCGGCGGCCAGACCCTGGTCGCGAAACACCAGGGCCGAATAGGCCAGACCGACGGCGACCTCCGACACGTTCTTCATCTCGACCAGCACGTCGATGGCGCGGTCGAGATCGGTCAACGCCGGATCCTCGGGCGGCCGCGGCGGCTCCCATTCCGGCGCGCCCGCCATCGAGCGCAGGCGCGGGATGCCGGCCGACGCGCCTTGCAGGAACAGCACGTCGCCGGGGATGAGGATCGCGTCGCCGTGCACGTCGGTGACCCAGTCGTCGTCCCGGCGTATGGCGACGACGGTGAGGCCCGCCACCGTCGGCAGCTCCAGGTCGCACAGCGGGCGGTTGGCCATGTGCGACCCGTCGCGGACCCGCACGCGGTGCGATACCTCCTCGGCGGCGGAAAGATCAGCCACCAGGGCACGCGGGATACCGAGGCGACGGGTGACGATCTTGCCGATGTCGACCGCGGCGTTGCCGATCGCCTCGATGGCGCTGATGACCTGGAGCACAGACGCCATGGCGTCGGCGTCGCGGGGCGACCGGGCCGCGACCACACAGGTGGCGCGCATCTCGTGGATGAACCCCGACAGCCGGTGCTCGAGCTCGAACACCTCCTCGGCCATGTCGACGTCGCCGAAGTACAGCGCGGCGTAGGCCAGGTCGACCATCAACTCGGAGGCGTCTTTGGCCTCCGAGAGCATGGTCTTCAGGTTGCGGGGTCGGTCCTCCATTGCTGGCCTCGTCATGTTAGGCCCAGCGCGGCGATGGTCACGATGAGCGAGATGGTCGCGAGTAGGTCCGTGGACGAGGAGATGATCGGGATGCCGTGGTTGTCCGGGTCAAGACCCATGCGGAACGCGGCGATGCTGGCGTAGTACCCGATGCCGAGCGCCAGCGCGGTCGCGGTGAGACCGGCGATCATCGAAACCTCGAGCATCCGAAGGCCGCCCGGTCCGGCGAGGTCGAGCGCGGCGGCGGCGCCGTCAACCGCGCCGGCCAACACCGCGAAGATCGGAACGCCGAGCACTACCCCAAGGAGGAAATCGTTGCGCGCGGCGCGTTGCGGGACCGCGGTCGGCGCGACGACGCCCAGATGCAACTTCGAACTGATCCGGCTGGCGACGATCTCGGCGACGGCGCCGGTGAGCGACAGCAGCGGCGGAACCAGTACGAGGAGTGCGGGATAGCGACGGAACCCGCTGAGTCGCTTCTCCAGTGTGAGCCCGGCGACGATGCTCAGGCTCGCCGCCATCAGCAGAACGGGTGTCGACTCGCGGACGATCCGGCGCAGGGCCTCGTACCGCGTCCGGCCCGCGGCGATCAAGGCGAATAGCGACAGGATTCCCAGCACCGTCGCGGCGACGGGGGTGACGACGTGGATACTGACGGCGTTGGTCGCAATCACAAGTGAGGGCAGCGTGACGAGGTCGCCGGCCGCGGTGACGACCGGTCCGGCGGCGTTGTCCATGTCCCACCCAAAGCGCACCGTCGCGGCGGCCACGCCGATCGTCAGCAGCAGAACGATCAACGACGCCAGCAGCCCGCCCAGAACCGAGACGACCATGAAGTCGGCGATCGAGATCGTCCGGCCCAGACCGAAGGCGACGGCGACGGTGCGGGCCAGCACCGCGAGCGCGGCGGACACCCCCAGGCTCAGCGCAAGCGAGGCGAGGACGTTCTGACCGAGCACGGTGTCACGCCGGCGAGAAAGGCTGAACGTGCCGGAATGGATCGCCGTGCCGAGGCGGCTGCCGACTGCGCCGAAGATGTTGCCGCGGAGGCCGATGGCGGCCGGCACAAGCACGAGAAGGCCGGGAAGCGCGTCGAGGGTGTGGGTTACGCGGCCGAGGGTGACCCCGGCGACTAGATCAGCAGCTGCGCAAATTACGAGCGCGGCAAAGCCCTGCCGGACACTTGCAATGTCCGGCCCAAGGAACGCGCGCAGACGCGCGCCGACGCGTGAAGGCAGGAAGCGCACAGGTATTCGTACTTGGAGGCTTGAGCATTACGAGCATGAGTCTAAAGCAGGGCGTTGATCTGATCGGCTAGGTCGACGTCCTTCTGGGTGAGGCCGCCTTCGCTGTGGGTGGTCAGCGCCAGCGTGACCTTGTTCCATCGGATGTCGATGTCGGGGTGGTGATTGGCGTTCTCGGCGAGTTCGCCGATCGCGTTGACGAGGGTGAGCGCCTCGACAAAGTCCTTGCGTTCGATCGTCCGGGTGATGACTTCGCCGTTGCGCTCCCAACCTTCGGGGGTCTGCATATAGACCACGTTACGGCGCGCGTCCGGCGCGACGCATACGGTCGCTCGCCAGACAACGTGTCGGTGTCAGGTTGCGGTTTTCGTTGCTCTCACACCGACACGTCGCGTCATGCTGCCGCGGCGCGGGCGGCGAGAAGGTCGGTAGCGACGGAGTCGGGATCCTCGGTGAGCATCGTCCACGTAATGCGAGCAGTTGGGTACCCGAGAGCGAGGAAATGCAGGTCTCGCTTGTGGTCACGATCGAAATCGGCGAAGCGTGCATGCCACCGACGACCGTCTAGCTCGATGATGAGGCGAACGTCGCGCCAGAAGAAGTCGACGCGCCCAGGCCGTTGATCCCGGCCCGGCAGGTTGATCTGACGAGCGAGAGGCGGGAGTTGGTACTTCTCGGCGAAGGCGACGAACAGGCGCTCAAGTTTGCTCTCCGGGACTGCGTCGCCAGGAAGGTGATCGTTGATCACCGCGCGCAGACCGCGCATCCCTCGACACCCGGGCGCGAGCCGTCCGAACGCGGCGTTGAGCGTGCGGATATCGAGTTTCTTCCCAAGCAGCAGTTCGTCGGTCAGCCACTGGAGACGCTTGAGCATCAGCTCCGGCGCGACGTGGACGAGGGTGTCCGCCGGCGCCACGACCGGGATGTCCCACATCTGCCGCGGGTGGACCAGCTCGAACCGTCGCGACTCGTGCACCGTCGCGATCGCGCAGACGTGGTCGAGCGACTTGGGCACCAGGACCTCGACACGGTTCTCGTTGAAGCCGGGCCACCGGTAGACCTGCGCCGCCGCCGCATGAGATACGAGAGCGTTGGGCCCCGCGTCCCAAACGGCCGCACGAAGCAAGCCGCGCCACGGCACCGGCGCCGCGACGAAATGGAACGCCGCCGCTCCAACGGGTGCCCAGTGGCCGCCGATCACTCTTCTGCGACGCACGTGCCGATCTGCTCCAGCAGCCTCCGCCTGACGAAGGCTGAACACGCTGTCCTGTCGCCGAGCCAACGCCAGGAGCACCTCGTCGATCTGTGCCCGCATCCTACTGAAATAACATGAAACTACATGACCTGCAACTGTCAGGGCGACGTGTCGGTGTCAAAGCAACGGCAAACGCAACCTGACACCGACACGTTGGGATGGGGGGTGGGGTTAGTAGCCGGTTATGCGGAAGGCGGTGAGGCCTTCGGGGGGCTCGTCGCTGGACTCGAGGCGGTCGACACGGGCCCGTGGGGGCCCGTGTCGACACCAGTCGGTGAGGGCGTCGACCGCGGCGAGCGGGCCCTCGAAGACGGCCTCGACGGCGCCGTCGTTGCGGTTGTTCACCGAGCCGGCGACGCCGAGGCGGGCCGCCTCGCGTGCGCATGAGTCGCGGAAGAAGACGCCCTGGACGCGACCGCTGACGACGACCCGGCGGCGGACTACTGGTTCGATGACACCTCGTCCAGCAGCTGGGCGAACTTGGCCCGGGCCGCGTCGCGGCGCGTCGGGATGTGCTCGGTGGGCACGTCCACTGGCTTGTACTCCTTGAGGATCTTGCGGGCGACCGTGACCTTGTGCACTTCGTCGGGCCCGTCGTAGATCCGCGCGGCGCGGGCCGCCCGGTACATGTGCTCGAGCGGCAGGTCGCAGGAGAACCCGAGGGATCCGTGGATCTGAATGGCGCGGTCGATGACGTTGTACAGCACCGTCGCGCCGTAGTACTTGATCATGGCGATCTCGACGCGGGCATTCGGCGCGCCGACCTGGTCCATGCGCCACGCCGCGTGCAACGTCATGAGCCGGGCTGCCGTCATCTCGGCCATCGAGTCGGCGACCCAGTTCTGGATCGTCTGCTTCTCGGCCAGGACTGACCCGTGCGTGTACCGCGAGACCGCCCGCTCGCACAGCATGTCGAAGGCCCGTCGCGACTGGCCCAACCAGCGCATGCAGTGGTGAATGCGACCGGGACCGAGGCGCTCCTGCGCCAGCTTGAAGCCGTCGCCGTCGTTGCCGACCATGTTCTCGTACGGGACGCGCACGTCCTCGTAGATGATCTCCGAGTGACCGCCCCACCCGCCGGTCGCCTCGAACGGATGCTCCATCGTGGGGATGTCACGCAGGATGTTCACGCCCGGCGTGTCGGTCGGCACGATGATCATCGAGATGCCGGCGTACGGGTGAACGTCGGGATTGGTGACCGCCATCACGATGAGGAAGTCGGCCATCGAGCCGTTCGACGTGAACCACTTGTGACCGTTGATCACCCATTCGTCGCCGTCGCGCACCGCTTGCGTCTTGATCAGCGTGGGATCGGCGCCGGCACCAGGCTCGGTCATGGAGAACGCCGAACGCAGCTCGCCGGCGAGCAGCGGCTCCATCCACTTCTTCTTCTGCTCGGCGTTCCCGCCGATCGACAACAGCTCGGCGTTGCCCGAGTCCGGCGCGTTGTTCCCGAACACAAACGGGGCGTAGGAGCACGCGCCCAAGATCTCATGCATCAGACCGAGCTTGACTTGGCCGAACCCGCCGCCCCCGAGCTCCGGGGCGAGGTGCGACGCCCAGAGGCCGCGGTCCTTCACCTCCTGCTGAAGCGGTCGCACAGCGCGCACGAAGTCGTCACGCTCGAGCTCGAGCAACTCGAGCGGCATGATCTCGTCGCGCACGAAACCGCGCATCCACTCGAGCTTTTCCTCGAACTCCGGCTCAGTCGAAAAGTCCCACGCCATAGGTATGCGACTCTAGCGACGCACGCATGCTGACCAACCTCCTGACCGTCGTCGTCCTCGGATTCGTGGGCACGCGGCTGATCACCGGCGTGCGGCTGCTCGGTCGGCCCGACGTGCGCGCCCGGTGGTGGACAATCGTCCACGGGTTGCGGCCGCGCCACTTCGCCATGGCCCCGCCGGTCCTGGTCGGCGTGCTCACCACCGCGACGCTTCTCCTCCAGGTCCCCGGCCTCGACTTCGGCTGGTGGACGGCCATCGGCGGCTTGGGCAACCCGGTCACCGGCGGGACAACGGCGACCGCCAACACGCCCCTCGAGTGGATCATCCCTGCGCTCTTCCTCGTGTTGCTCACACCCGCACTTCCGCTCTTCGCCGAAGCCGAGGAGCGCGTGTTCCGGCAGGGTGCCGAGCATTGGTCTCGACCTCGGCGCTTCCGCCGCGTCGTCGAGTTCGGCCTCGCCCACGCGCTGATCGGTATCCCGATCGGCGTTGCCCTCGCCCTGTCGGTTGGCGGCGCCTACTTCATGTGGCGTTACCTCAACGGCGGAATTGCCGAGAGCACCCGCGCCCACCTGGCCTACAACATGGAGGTGGTCATCATCGTCGTGATCGTTCTCATCGCGGGTGCCGCGTGAACGGCGCCGAGCTATGCGGGGCGTTCTACGCCGAGGCGGTGCGACCGCTGCTCGGCGACCTGCGACACTCGGCGGGGCTCCTCGGCAGCGGGTCCGAAGTGCTGGGCTTCGACGACCAGCGCTCGACGGACCACCACTGGGGACCTCGAGTGATGATCTTCGTCGACGACGCCGATGTCGGCCGCGCCGCCGACATCCGCGACCAACTCGCGGCGCAACTGCCGAAACGCTTCGGCCCCTACTCCACCCACTTCACCGAGCCCAACCTCGAAGATCACGGCACGCAACTGCTGGCCGACACCGACGGGCCGGTGAACCATCGCGTCGACATCCTCACGGTGGCGGCGTGGAGCCGCATCTATCTCGGCTTCGACGCCACCGTCGCGCCCACGGTCACCGACTGGGTCGCCACGCCATCGCAGCTGTTGGCGGGCGTCACCAGCGGTCCGGTGTACCACGACGGCTTGGGCGAGCTGGCGCCAATGCAGGCGCGCCTCGAGTGGTACCCGGACGACGTATGGCGTTACGTGTTGAGCGCGCAGTGGCGGCGCATCTCACAGGAGGACCATTTCGTCGGGCGCACGGCAGAAGTCGGCGACGACCTCGGATCGCGACTGCTCGCGGGCCGACTCGCCCGCGACATGATCCGGCTCGCGTTTCTCATCGAGCGTCGCCACGCGCCGTATGTGAAGTGGCTCGGCAGCGCATTCCGTCAACTCGCACTCGCCGCCGATCTCGGCCCCGCGCTCGACGACGCCGTCGCCGCCTCGACCTTCGCCGAACGTGAAGCGGCACTGGCCCGCGGGTACGAAGTCGTCATGGCCGCGACCAACGCTCTCGACCTGGCGCCGGCTCCCGAACCCACGGTGCGCCCGTTCTTCGGACGGGGCTTCCTCGTGACGATGGGCGAGCGGTTCGCCGACGCGCTGCACGGCTCGATCACCGACGGCGATGTGCTCGCCCTCCCCCAGCATCTCGGCGCGGTCGACCAGTACGTCGACAGCACCGACGCGCTCTCGTACCCGTCCGTTCTTCGACACATCGTTCGATGATCGTGCTCGCCAGCGCGAACGGGCGGGTCGGCATCGACGCTGCGTGGGCCGTCCTCGAGCGCGGCGGGTCGGCGCTTGATGCGGTCGAGATCGGGACTCGGTTGGTCGAGGACGATCCGGACGAGCGCACGGTCGGCTACGGCGGGTACCCAAATGCCGCGGGCATCGTCGAGCTGGACGCGTCGATCATGGACGGGACCACGCGGCGCGCCGGCGCGGTGTGCGCGTTACAGGACTACCGCGGCGCCATCACCGTGGCGCGTGCGGTGATGGACCGGACGCCCCATGTGATGCTGGCCGCCGAGGGCGCCGCGTTGCTCGCGGCCGAAATCGGGTTGCACGCAGAAGACCTCCGGCTCCCGGAACCACCGACCGACCTCACCCACCACGCCGACCACGCCGGCACGGTCGATTTCATCGCCATCGACGGCGCCGGCCACGTCGCGTCGGCCGTCAGCACGAGCGGGTGGCCCGCCAAAGCGCCGGGCCGCGTGGGCGACTCGCCGGTCATCGGCGCCGGCAACTACTGCGACGACCGCTACGGCGCCGCGGCCTCCACCGGCCTGGGCGAGCTGTCGATGCGGGCGGGCACCGCTCGGATGGTCGTAGCCATGCTGGCGTCGGGATACAGCGTCGCCGACGCCTGCACGTCGGCGATGGGCGATCTGCCGGAGCCGGGCGTCATGAACATCATCGGGGTGGACGCGATCGGCAACCACTACGCAGTCACCAACAAGCCGGACGGTGGCACCTACGTCATCCGCGCTGACGCAATGGCGAGCTACGAGGAGCGATCACGCGCCGTCGTCTCGACCTGACGATCGCCGCGCCGGTCGAACGCGTGTGGCGCGCCCTCGCGGTCGTCGATGAGGTCCGCATGTGGGCGGGTGTTCAGCCGGCCCGCATCCCGGCGGGCTACCCGGCGGCGGGCGACGACGCACTGTGGCACGACCGGGGCGCGATCCTCCGCGACGTGATCCTCGACGTCGTGCCCGAGCGGCGCCTGCTCTCTCGCCTCGAACGCGGTCCGGCACTCGTGATCGAGGAATACCGCCTCGCTCCGCTCGCCAACGGACGGGCGACGCGCCTGGTCGCGACGTGGCGCGGCCACGCGGCATTGGCCGACGGGAACCGACCGACGATGGAGCGACTGCAAGGGTGGTGCGAAGCGGTACCGTGAGTGGTGAGCAAGGAGTTGGGGCATGAGTGCTCTGACAGCGGTCCGGCGTGACACCAAGTGCGACCGCCTCGCCCGCCATCCGGTCCTCGCCACAGCGACGGCACCCGCCGTCAGGGCCCTGGCGGCCATCCTCGACGAGGTAACGCTCGCACCCGGCACTGCGCTGCTCGATGCCGGACCGCTCGCCCGTTGGTTCTTCCTCATCGAGGACGGCGACGCCGAGGCCGTTGACGCGACCGGCCACGCTCGACGACTCGGCACCGGCGACTACTGCGGCGAGGAATCGCTCGCACTGCGCGCGTCACAACGGGTGACGGTGACGGCGCTCACCGAGGTGCGGGCGTTCGTCGCGCCCGGGCGGGACCTGGTGGGGCTGATCGGCGTGGCCCCACCGGTACTCGCCCCGCTCCCCCGCCATCGACCGAGCGCGGCACCGCCGAGGATCAGCCGGCCGCCCGCCACCGCTGCTCGGCCGCAGCCGCGGCGGCCTCGCGCATCATGGCGACGCCGCGCCGTCGTTGGCGCCGCCATCGCCGGCGGACTGCTGGCCGCCGCGGCGCGCTACCACCCGCCGGTCGTCATGATCACGCCCGGCCCGGCGATCGACATCACCAACGACGTCACGATCACCGGCGTGCCGAACCATCGGCCGCACGGTCGATACATCCTCACCACCGTGCACTTGACCCGACCCAGTTTCCTCGCCGTCACGGTGAACCGGATTCGCGACCACCACGACGTTGTGCCCTTCGTCCGCGGCGCGACGGGCGGCGCCGCGGTGTTCGACGGCAGTCGCCAGGCCGCGGCCGAGGCGGCCCGCCGCGACGCCGGCCTACCGACGCCGCTGAACGCAACGTTCCGGCATCGCGACGTCGTTGGGCCCTCCGGCGGTCTGGCCTACGCCCTGCTCATACGCGACATGTTGTCGGATGACGACTGGGCGGCCGGTCGCACGATCGCCGCGACCGGTGTCATCACCGGCGACGGCACCGTCGGTCTGGTCATCGGCGCGAGCGAAAAAGCGGCCG
>DASRJI010000039.1:0-67335 GCA_035649535.1 Acidimicrobiales bacterium
AACGTGCGGGACTCGCCTGAGTGGATCACGACCACATCGACGTGGTCGGGTATCGGGATGGGGGTGATCGACAACGACGAACAGTCGATCAGCAGGGCGTTGCCCTCGACGCCCGCCGCCGACGCGAGCTGATCCATCACGCCGCCGTGGACGCCCGACGCTCGTTCTTCGGCCGCCTGGCATGTCACGGCCAGCTCGCGCGGCGTACCGGTGAACCCGAGCGCCAGCGCGACCGCGACCGTGAGCGCGGCGCTCGACGACAGCCCGGCGCCGATAGGCAACGTCGTGGTGATCGTGCCCCGCCCGCCCGCGGTCGGCCGGGTGACGGCGACGACACCGGCGACGTATCGCGCCCACGCCGGCGTCACCGATGTGGGATCGGCCACATCGATGGGAACCACTGCCGCGTCGGCCTCGGTGTCCGACCGCAACTCGACATCAGATCCGCCGCGGTTGAGTTCCACGGTCGTGCCGAGATCGATGGCCATCGGGAGGACCAGACCGCCGCTGTAGTCGGTGTGCTCGCCGATCAGGTTGACCCGACCGGGCGCGAAGGCGACGGTCACACCGCTCGCAGTTGGGCGGCGGCGTCCTCGGGCGCGACGGGGTTGAAGTACACGCCGCTCCCGAGTTCGCCGGCCGCAACGAACCGTGGCGTACCGGGCGAGCGGAGCAGTGGTGCGATGTGGACGTGCACGTGCGCGGTCGGCCACGCCCCACCGTCGGTCGGCCGCTGATGGATCCAGAGCATGTACGGCATCGGATCGGGTGCGAAGAGACGGTCGAGGCGCGCCAGGGCGTCGACGAGCACGGCGGCGAGCGCGCCGCGGTGGGTGGTTGCCAGCGAGCCGGCGTGGTCGGAAGGCGCCAGTCGCAGTTCGTACGGCCACTCGGGGGCGGCCGGCACGTAGGCGCGCCACTCG
Organism: Acidimicrobiales bacterium; assembly: GCA_035649535.1. Taxonomy (GTDB): domain Bacteria; phylum Actinomycetota; class Acidimicrobiia; order Acidimicrobiales; family JACDEA01; genus JACDEA01. The sequence goes on from DASRJI010000039.1 coordinate 924, forward strand.
CCGACCGCGGTGACCAACCGGTCGCCGACATCGTCGTCGCATAACGCGCAGGGCCCGTCGAGCTCGCGCGCCGGCGCGTCGGGCACCTCGGCGAACGCGTAGATCTGGCCGTGCGGATGGTCGATCGTGGCGCCGACTGCCGCGCCCCGGTTCTCGAACACGAGCACGTAGCCGACGTCATCGCGCTCGCCCAGCGCCGTCGTGCGCGCCGCCCACTCGTCGACGACCCGCTCGGCGTGGTCGCGGTCGAGCGACCCGAACGACGCGTTGTGATCGGGCGTGTACAGCACGACCTCAGCGCGGCCATCGGCGAGCGGTGGCCAGCGGTTGACAAACGTGCGGACGGAGTAGGGCGAGGGCGCCTCGAGACCGCCGACACAGAACGGGCACCCGCCGCTCGGCGGCAGGTTGGGCCGGGCCTGACGGTGGCCGGCGATGACCACGTGACGCTTCGAGAGCGGATCGGTCACCACGCGGCGATGGCGTCCCGGAACGCGCCGGCAGCGTCGTCGCCCATGGCGCCGGTGTCACTCCACGCGCCGTCCGGCTGGTCGACGGCGAACAGGCCGAAGCGCGGCGCGTACGACCCCCACTCGTAGTTGTCGGCCAGCGTCCAGTGGAAGTAGGCCTCGACGGGGATGCCCTTGTCGACCGCGGTCCGCACGGCGTCGAGGTGCTCGCGGATGTACCGCGGCCGGTCCCACCCGTCGGCCCGCGCTGCGTGATCGCGACTGCACAGCCCGTTCTCGACGACCCACACCGGAAGTCCCGCCTCGTGATTGAGCCGCCGATACCGGATCAGCTCGCCGGGTGCCGGGCGGTCGCCCCATAGGCCGCGGTTGCGTACCCGCGCGTGATCGGCGATGGCGGGGAGGTAGTGGTCGATGGCAATGACGTCGAGGGTGCGCGCGTGCGGGCTGTCGTAGACGGCGGCGGCCGCACGCGGGAGCGCCTTGTCGAGGGGGAGCGCGCTACGAGCCCGCCGGCGGAGGAAGCGCTCGATCGCCGACGGCGGCCGCACCGACGCGTGGTACGTCGTCCGTCGGCCGGCGAGCCAGGGCCCGAGGTCGTGACGTTCGATGCCGTGGCTCCGCGCCAGCAACACGTCGAGCAGCAGACGGTCCAGCTCGTAGATCGAGAAGCAGTAGTTGTTCGTCGTGACGGTGGCGTTGGGCTGCACGCGCTTTACCGCGTCGTAGGCGAGCACATGGGCAGCGAGCATGTTGTCGAGGCAGCGGACGACCCGACGGATCGACAGCCGGCGACCGGGTGGGAACTCGCCCGTTAGGTACGTCTGCAACGCGTACACGTTGATCTCGTTGAGCGTCACCCAGTTCGAACACCCACCCGACAATCGCTCGACGACGACGTCGACCCACGCTGCGAACCGTTCGGGCGCGTCGGGCGTCAGCCAGAAGTCGACGGGCAGCCAGGCCGGGTGGGTGAAGTGGTGGAGGGTGACGAGCGGTTCGAGACCGCGTGCCCGGCACGCATCGAGGATGCGCGCGTAGCGATCGAAGGCAGTTGCATCCCATTCGTCCCGGCGCGGCTCGCACCGCGCCCATTCGACCGAGAGGCGGAATGCGGTGCACCCGAGGTCGCGCACGCGGTCGAGGTGCGTCTCGAAGTCGTTCCAGAAGTCGAGTGCGGCCCCGCTGCGCGCCGCTCGGCCCGCCGCCTCCCATCCGGCCCAGTTGTTGGCCGGCTGCGCGTCGCCGTTGTAGCCGCCCTCGATCTGGAAGCCCGCAGTCGCCACGCCGAACCGCACGGCGGCAGACTACGAGGCGAGGGCCTCGGTCAGCATCGTTGCGACGTCGTCCAGGCCGAGGCGACTGGCCGCCCCGACGATCTCGGTCAGCAGTTGAACATCCCGCCTGCAACACGACCAGATCCGCCTTTGTTGAACAACAACGCGGCTTTATCCTGACTATTGGATGAACGGCTTGCTGGGTGGGCATTCATGAGTGTTCGGGGAGCGCTCGCGAGGGCGGCCTTGGTTGCGACGATCGCGATCGCTGGTGTGACGACGACACAGGTACAGCACGCATGGGCGGCCAGCGACTACCGCCCGCTGCAGTTCAACATGTGCGGCAACGTTTGTTACGACGGCGACCCAATTGCTGCCACCCACGTTGGGGACACCATTCTCTCGTTTCGGCCGACCATCGCGACGCTCAACGAAGTGTGCCTCAACCAGGCCTCCACTCTTGACACCTACCTCAGCCTGCGTGGGTACGCCATGACGGTCATCCACTACCAAACCCTCGTGACACAATGGCACCGGCGAGTGCAGATATGGCAACGCGATCCTTGCGAAGGGCAAGGGATCGGTCACGACCGTCAATAACTACAACCTCCCCTCAGCGGGCGCTGAGCCCCGAGCCATGACATGCATCGATGCCTATGTGCCGATCGGCATTCGTTCATGCGTCACTCACCTGACAAACGGGAACGACCCGTTTTCCGCCAGTAAGCGGAACCAACAGCTCAGCGCGATCGAACCTTTAGTAAATCCGTATGTAAATGCGTTCATCGGGGTCTTCCTCGGTGGCGACTTCAACGTCACGGCGTGGGGCGACGGTGGGGTGCTGAGCAAGATCTACTCGTCGGCCTTCGCCGGGTTTGGAGGCTTCACTGAGGTTGAGAACACTCGCGACTCCTGTGACCCAGTCTCGTCGCCGTGCGATTGGACGAAAGATCAGAAGAAGATCGACTGCATCTTCGTTGACAAGTACAACTGGACGTCACTGTCGGCTACGACGAGCACTCCGTTGATCTCCGACCACAAAATCCTGAAGGGTCATGCATTCCACTAAGCGTCCTCGAGCGACGTATCCGGTCGCGTTTTTCATTTCCATGGTCAGTCTGATGGTGGGTTGTGGCGACGGAGACCACGCCACAACCAGCGACACGACACAGAAGACGGGGTCTACCTCGCCCGCCCCGCGCGCCAACACTCGCCGCGGGGTTTTCCCAGATGCGCGTACGACGGACTATGACGCCGTCGCCGGGGAGTACGCGGCTGGACGTCGCCCTGAGTTGCGCGACCCCATCGCGTTGGCCACGTCGTATGCGCGCGACCTGTTCAGCCAACGGACCGGTCAACCCGCCGAGGTCTCAGTCGTTGACTCACCGAACCTTGACGTGCCGGGCCTCACGGAATTGGACTTCAAGATTTCTATCGCCAATCGGCCTGAGCTCATGGGAGCCATCAGCCTCGAGCGATACGGCGGAGCCAGCGGCTTTTGGTACGTAACGAGCGTGCTCTCCAAGGTGTTTACCCCCCTTGATGTCGAACTCGACGGCTCGAAGTTCACCGGCAAGCTTGTGTCATCTGTCGCCGGTCGAGCGCAGGTCCGCGTACGAGGCATCCAGTCAAAGTCGCTGGCTCGAGACGACGCGCAGGACGTCGGCATCCACGGCTCGCTCAGCCTCGACGCCGCGATCGACGATCCGTTTGGAGCACTCGTTGATGTTTCGATGCAAGCGCCTGACGGCGCGGTGTATCTCGCCCTGCTGACATTCTGAGACGGCGCGAGTCGAGCGTGTGCCTCGGGTTAGTTTGAGAAGAAGTGGCTGTGTAAACTGGCGTTGTGTCGACGCGACAGGACTTGTTGCTGACCCTCAAGCGGACGGGCGGCGCCCGGGCCGAGGAATTGGCCGACGCGCTCGAGATCACCACGAGCGCCGTCCGCCAACACCTGGCCGCCCTGACCGCCGACGGCCTCGTCGCCTACGAGGAGCGCCGCGGCGGACCGGGTCGCCCCAAGCACGTGTACCGAATCACGGAGGCGGCCGAAGCGCTGTTCCCCAAGCGCTACGGCGACCTGGCCGCCGAGTTGCTCGAGTACGTGGGCGACAGCGATCCCGCCCTCGTCGAGCGGCTCTTCGACAAGCGCCGCCAACGGCGCATCGCCAACGCCAAGGTGCGACTGGCCGGGAAGACGTTCGCCGACCAGGTCACCGAGCTGACCGCGATCCTCGACGAGGACGGCTACCTGGCCGCGGTCGAGCCGATGCCGGACGGGTCGTACCGGATCGTCGAGCACAACTGCGCCATTCTCGAAGTGGCGCGCCAATACGGCCAGGCCTGTTCGAGCGAGCTTGAATTCATCCGCAAGGTATTGCCGACCGCGAAGGTCGAGCGGGTGCAGCACATGATGGCGGGCGCGCACGTGTGCGCCTACGAAGTGACGCCGCGAGCGAAGGCCGCTACGTCAGTTTGAGGAGCTGGGCGAGACGGGCCAGGCCATCGGCGTGGATGTCCCACGGCGCGCGGATCGCAATGTTGATCTGGTCGGCGCCCGCTTCCGCGTAGCGGCCGATCTTGTCCAGGATCTCCTCGTCGGAACCGAGGAGGACGCCCGGCTTCACGTAGTTGGCCATCGCCCCAAACTGCGGCTCGAGGTCCTCTTCGCGGAACGCGAGCCCGACGTTGACCGCACACACGATCTCGGACGCGTCGCGCCCGATCTCCGCACACCGCTCGTGCAGCACGCCGCGTTTGGCCCCGAAGTCCTCGGGCGAGATGAACGGCACGTTCCAGCCGTCGGCGAAGCGCGCCGCGATGCGCAGCGTCCGCTTCTCGCCGCCGCCACCGATCCAGATCGGTAACCGCGCCTGCACGGGCTTCGGCTCACACCTCGCCGCTTCTAGCTGGAAGTGCTGGCCCGTGAACGTCGTTGTCTCCTGGCGCAGCAGGCCGGTGATGCACTCGGCCGCCTCCTCGAGGATGTTGAGGCGTTCACCCGCGCTCGGAAACGGGATGCCGTAGGCCTGGTACTCGAGCATGCTCCAGCCGGCGCCGAGGCCGAGGTCGGCCCGACCGCCCGAGAGGTGATCGATCGTGCAGATCGCGTTGGCGAGAACCGCGGGGTGCCGGTACCCGGCGCAGTACACGAGCGAGCCGCACCGCACTCGTTCGGTCTCGCACGCCAGCGCGGCGTGAGCCGCCACCGCCTCATGGCAGTTCGGGCCCCCGGTCATGTCGGCGGCGTAGAAGTGGTCCCAGATCGAGATCCAGTCGAACCCCATCGCTTCGATCCGATGCCAGAGGTCGACCAGTTCGTCCATGGTCGTGTTCTGCAGCCCCGCGTGGACGCCAAAAGTTGTCACGCCACCTAGCATCGCGTTTCGCGAGTCGGCGAGGTGTCTCGGCGCCATCGTCACCAACATCGAGAAAGCGGGTTAGTACGTGAGCGGTCCTCTATCCGGGGTCAAGGTCGTCGAGATCGCCGGCATCGGCCCCGGTCCGTTCTGCGCCATGTTGCTGGCCGACATGGGCGCCGATGTCCTGCGCATCGACCGGGCCCAAAACGTCAGCGACACGATTCCGGATCATCCGCACGGCGACGTGATGAATCGCGGCCGCCGGTCAATCGGCATCGATCTCAAGAATCCCGACGGCGTCGAGACCGTGCTGCGCCTCGTCGAGACCGCCGATGCGTTCATCGAAGGCTTCCGGCCCGGCGTCACCGAGCGTCTGGGCCTCGGGCCCGACGAGTGCCTGGCGCGCAACCCGCGCCTCGTCTACGGCCGCATGACGGGTTGGGGCCAGGACGGCCCGTACTCGCAGGCCGCCGGCCACGACATCAACTACATCGCGCTCGCCGGTGTCCTCAACGCGTTTGGCCGGGCCGGTGAAGCGCCCGTGCCGCCGCTCAATCTCGTAGGCGACTTCGGCGGCGGCGGGCTCTTCCTCGCGTTCGGCATGGCCTGCGCGCTGCTCGAAGCCAAGAACAGTGGGCAGGGTCAGGTGATCGACGCGGCGATGGTCGACGGCGCAGCGGTCCTGTCGACGTTCATCTACGGGTTGCGCAACATCGGCATCTGGCAAGAAGAGCGCGGTACGAACATGCTCGACACCGGTGCCCACTTCTACGACGTGTACGAGACGAGCGACGGCAAGTTCGTGTCGATCGGCTCGATCGAACCGCAGTTCTACGCCGAGATGCTGCGCCTCACCGGCCTCGAGGGTCAGGAGCTGCCCTTCGAGATGGACCGCACGCAATGGCCGGCGATGAAAGAGCGGTTGACCGCCATCTTCAAGTCCAAGACGCGGGACGAGTGGTGCGCGTTGATGGAGCACACCGACGTGTGCTTCGCGCCGGTGCTGTCGTGGACGGAGGCGCCCGCCCATCCGCACAACGTGCACCGCGGCACGTTCACGGAAGTCGCGGGCGTGGTCCAGCCGGCGCCCGGGCCCCGCATGTCACGGACGCCAGGGTCGATCCAGCGCCCGCCGCCCCATCCGGGCGAGCACACGAGCGAAGCGCTCACTGATTGGGGCTTCACCGACGCCGACGTCGCCAAGCTGCGCGAAACCGGCGCGGTCAAGTAGCGCGTTTCCGTTGGCGACACTCGTCACCTTTCACGCCCATCCCGATGACGAGTGCATCGCGACGGGCGGCATCATGTCGAAGGCGGCCGACGCCGGCCACCGTGTCGTCCTCGTCACCGCGACTCGCGGTGAGAACGGCGAAGTGGCCGATGGCTTTCTCGACGAAGGTGAGTTGCTCTGGCAGCGGCGCGTGAACGAGACCCACGCGTCGGCTGACATCTTGGGCGTGTCGCGCGTCGAGTTCCTCGGTTACGTCGACTCGGGAATGATGGGCACGCCCACCAATGACGCGCCCGACGCGTTCTGGCAGGCCGACATCGAGGAAGCCGCCCAGCGACTGGCGACGATTCTCCGCGAGGAGAATGCCGACATCCTCACCGTGTACGACGACCACGGGCTCTATGGCCATCCCGACCATATTCAGGTGCACCGCGTGGGCCATCGCGCCGCCGAGTTGGCCGGCACGCCGAAGGTGTATGAGTCCACCATCGACCGCGACAGCATGCGCGAGATGATGCAGCTGGCGGCGGGTGCGGATGACATTCCCGACCTGCCGGAGGACTTTGGCGTCCCGGGGGAGTTGATCACCACGCGCGTCGACGTCGTGCAGTGGGCCGATCGGAAGCGCACCGCCATGCAGGCGCACGCCAGCCAGATCGACGACCAGTCGTTCTTCCTCGCCATGCCGCCGGAGATATTCGCCGTCGCGTTTGGGACCGAGACATTCATCCTCACCGGCGCGCCCTCGGGCACCGCGGAGGTCGATCTGTTCGAAGGGATTGCGTGAGGGTCGTCCTCGTCCGTCACGGGCAGGCGGCGTCGACGTGGGGCACCCACGACGACCCTGGTCTCAGCGACCTCGGCCGAGCGCAAGCCGAGGCGATGGCCGACGCGCTCGAGCCCCTCGGGCCGCTGCCGGTGCTGGTGAGCCCGATGCTGCGGACGCTCGAGACGGCGGCCGCCCTCGAACGTCGTTGGAACGTCGCGGCCGTCGTCGAGCCCGCCGTCGGCGAGATTCCAAAGCCCGAGGGCGACGCCGTCGGCGGCTCGTGGCTGCGCGACGTGATGAACGGGACGTGGGCCGACTCGCCCGGGTTCGCGCCATGGCGCGCTGGCGTCATCGGCCGGCTCGCGCAGATCACCACTGACACGATCGTCGTGTCGCACTTCGTGGCCATCAACGTCGCCGTTGGCCACGCGCTCGGCGATGACCGCGCGGTGTGCTTCATGCCGCAGAACTGCTCGCGCACGCTGCTCGAGATCGACGGTGACCGTTTCTCGGTGATCGAGTTGGGCGAGCAGGCGGCCGCGCAACTCACGTGAACGTTCCGCTCACGCCGCTCGACTTCCTCGAGCGGGCGCGGCGGCTCTACGGCCCGCTCGAAGGCGTCGTCGACGGCCAGCGCCGCCTCACCTACGCCGAGTTCGCCGACCGGGCCCACCGTCTCGCCGGACTGGTCCGCAGCCTCGGGGTCCAACCGGGCGACCGCGTTGCCTACTTGTGCGGCAACACCCTGGAGTTGCTCGAGGCGTATTACGGCGTGGTGCTGGCCGGCGCGGTCCTCACGCCGCTGAACATCCGTCTCGCACCGCCGGAGTTGCAGTTCGTCCTGACCGACTGCGACGCCAGCCTCCTCGTCGTGCATCCGACGTTCGCCGACGTCGATCTCCGCGCGCCACGCCGCCTCGACTTGGGCCCCGACTACGAGGAGGGGCTCGCCGGTGCCGACCCGTTGCTGCGCGGCGACGTCGACGAGGACGCGGTGTGCGAGCTCTTCTATACGAGCGGTTCGACCGGCCAACCGCGCGGGGCGATGCTGACGCACCGCGCCCTGGCGACCCATGCGGTCGACAGCGCATTGACGATGGGCATCAACCATCGCGACGTCGTGCTGCACACGATCGCCCTGTTCCACGTCAACGGTTGGGGCACGCCGCACTACGTCACCGCTCTAGGTGGTGTCCACGTGCTGCTGGAGCGGTTCGATGCCGGCGAGGTTCTGCGGCTCATCGAGGCCGAGCGGGTGACGCGCTTGTCGCTCGTACCCACGATGGGGACCACGCTCCTCGTCCATCCCGACCTGCACCGGCGCGACCTGTCGTCGCTGGTACAGGTGACGGTGGGCGGAGCGCCGCCGGGGCCCCGGCTGCTCGCCGAGCTCGAGGACGCGTTCGGCTGTGAGGTGATCTGCGGCTACGGGCTCACCGAAGCCAGCCCGCAACTGACGAAGGCCGTGACGCTGCGGTCGCACGACGCGCTCCCGCTCGATGAGCAACGTCGTCGGCGGGCGACTACCGGGCTGCCCAACGTTGGCGTCGACCTCCGCGTATTCGACGACGCCGGCGCCGAGGTGCCATGGGACGGCGCGACGCCCGGCGAGGTGTGCGCCCGGTCGAACCACACGATGGCCGGCTACTGGAACCGCCCCGACGAAACGCTCGTCGCGCTGCGCGGCGGCTGGCTGCGGACCGGCGACATCGCCACCGTCGACGCTGAGGGCTACATCACGATCGTCGACCGCAAGAAAGACCTCATCGTCAGCGGCGGTGAGAACATCTCGTCTGTGCAGGTCGAGAACTGCCTCAACGATCATCCAGCGGTGTTGGAGTCCGCCGTTGTCGGCCTGCGCGACGAGCAGTGGGGCGAGGTGCCGCGCGCGTTCGTCGTGCTGCGGAACGGCGTGACGGCCCCGACGCCGGCCGACCTGATCGACTTCGTGCGCGAGCGGTTGGCTCACTTCAAGGCGCCCAAGCTCGTTGAGATCGTCGACGACCTCCCGAAAGGCGGTACCGGCAAGGTGCTGAAGAACGAACTGCGGAGCCGCCCCTAGGGGTTGGTCCGCGGCAACGTGCGGAGGCGAACGACGACGGGATCGTCAGCGCCGAGGAGTTCGCCGACGGCGTCAGCCGCCTCGTCGGGGTCAATGGCGCGCGCGTCGATCATCGCCTCGATGTCGGCCCAGTCACGGGTGCGATTGAACAGCACCTTGAACAGCGTCAAAGCCTCGCAGTCGATGATCGGAATGCGCCGCCCTTCGAAGGCGACGTCGCGTACGCCATCGGCGACACGACGGTGGAAGTCGTGCGCTTGGAAGAACAGGTCGACCGGCGTGTCGTCCCACCACAGCCTTACCTGGTCATCACGCGTTATTGCCGCCAGATCGGCGTCGCTGAACGCGACCCCGGGTGGGAGCGCGTCGAGCGCCCGTCGCGCGTCTTCCGTCGGCACGAAGACGTTCACGTCGATGTCGCGGGTACCTCGTGGTTCCTCGGTGCAGTAGGCGAGCGCGATCGCGCCGCCGAAGGCGTGGCCGACACCCGCTGTGTCGAAGGCGTCGTGGATCGCCAAGAGACGATCGCCAAGTGTGCTCACCGGGCGGCGCGTACCCGCCCGCGGAACGCGGGGTTCTTGAGCGAACCTCGACGTCGGGTCGGCAGCTGCTCGGCCAGGTCGAGGACCTGTCCGAAGAGACGCGCCGCCCGCTCGTCGTCGAGGATCCTGACCGCGCGGCCGAGGCGCAGCCGAAGTCCGGCCGCATCCACGATGCGCGCCAGCGCGGCTGCGCTGGGTTGCCGGCGCCCCCGTTCGTAGGCGTTCAGCACCGATCGCGGTATGGCGGCTCGCCTCGCCAGCTCCGCCTGTCGCAGCCCGGAGTATGCGCGTGCCTCGCGGATGAGTCGGCTCGCGGTGCTCTGGCTCATAAGAACAATGTTAGCGAATACGCTTACAGCCGGCGTTCCCGCGATCGGACCATGCGGCGGTGAGAACATCTCGTCTCATGTCTGAGTGGGTTCACACCGGGTACGCGCAGCGACTGCACTTTGGCCCCGGCGCGGTCGGGGACATCGCCACCATCGTCAAGGAGATCGGCGGTCGGCGCGTGCTACTCGTCACGACCGAGGGCCGGCTCGCATCCGACGCCGGCCGGGCGATCGTGTCCCGCCTCGGGCGGACGTTGGCGTCGACGTTCTCAGGTGTGACGTCACACGTCCCGACGACCGCGGTGCAGGCCGCGGTGCGCCAGTCCCGGCTCGACGCCGTCGACTCGATCGTCTCGTTCGGCGGCGGCTCATGTATCGACTTGGGCAAGGCGGTGTGTTTCTTCACTGAGCAGGAGGCGGGCACGCCGGGCACGTCGTACGTGGACCGTCCCGTACTTCCGCATGTGTCGATCCCGACGACGTACTCGGGTGCCGAGCTCACGCCGTTCTTCGGGATGACGGATCAGGCCACCAAGCGAAAGACCGGTGCCGGCGGTCCGACGATCGCGCCGATCGCCGCGATCTATGACCCCGAGTTGACGCTGTCGACGCCGGTCGCCGTGTCGGCGGAGACCGGCATGAACGCCCTCGCCCACGGCGTCGAGTGCGTGTACTCACCGAGCCGCACGCCCGAGGCGGAGGCGATCGCGCTCGAGGCCATCCACACGATCTCGGGGGCGCTGCCGCTGGTCGTCGACGACCCGGCGTCGCTGGCGGCGCGCACCGCGATGTTGGCGGGCGCCGCGCTGGCGGCGCGGTGTCTGCACAACGCGACGATGGGGGTCCATCACGGCCTCTCACAGCTGGTGGGCGGGCGCACTGGCATTCCGCACGGTCTGGCCAACGCCATTGTCTTGCCTCACGCGCTGCGCTTCAACGCCGACGCGGTGCCCGACGCCGTGGCTCGCATCGGCCGCGCGCTGGGCGACGAGTTCGACCCGGCGGGGGCGATCGAGCGACTGCGCGAGCGGGTCGGTCTGGCCGGCCGGCTCTCGGACTGCGGCGTGACCGACGAGGACATCGACGCCGTCGTCCGTCAGGTCGGCGGCCACAACCTCATCGCCCTCAACCCCAAGCCCGTCACCGAAGCCGACGCCCGCGCCATCCTCGAGGCCGCCTTCTAGGCCTCCAGCTACCGACTTTGTTGCAGTTGTCGTTCTCCTGGAACGACAACTGCAACAAAGTCGAGGTGGTTTAGGGGATGAGCATCACTTTGATGGCGCCGCTGGACTTGTCCATGGCGACGGCGATGGCGTCGCGGTAGGCCTCGAGCGGGAAGGTGTGGGTGATGACCACGTCGGCGGGCAGGGCGCCGGCCGCGAGGAGCTCGAGGGCGCGGTCGATCGAGTGCTCGTCGCCGTCGGCGGCATGACAGAAGCTGCCGACGACCGCCAGCTCCTTGAACCACACCGGTGTGAGGTCGACAGTCGTGAGCCCCGCCGCGCCCAGTACCAGGACCGTCGCTCGCCCGTCGGCCAGTCGCAGGGTTTCGGTGACCGCCGCTGCGGTGCCGACGGCTTCGACCACGTACGGGAAGCCACCAGCCAACATTCGCCCGTCGGCCCGACCGCGAACGACCGTCCCCGCGATGTCGGCCAACTCGTCGAGATGTCGTCCGTCGTCGTGGCGCATCACGACGTTGGTCGCGCCGATCGCGCGCGCCGCGTCGCCCTGATGCGCGTGCTTGGCGAGGATCGTGATCGGCGACGCCGGAAATAGGGAACCGACCGCGGCGACCGCGCACAGGCCGATGATGCCGGCGCCGACGACAAGGACCGGGTCGCCGTTGGCCGGCGGTTGCCGCATGAGCCCATGGATCGCGATCGACAGCGGCTCGTGCAAGGGCGCCACGTCGACGGGTAGTGACGGCGGGAGAACGTGCACCATCGAACCGTGCGCAAGGACCTCGTCGCCCCACCCACCCCCGAGGCCGGACGTGAACCCGATGCCCATGCCCGGCGTCGTGACGCGTGATCCGAAGTTGTGACACGTCGACGCGCGGCCGGCAGCGCAGTGCGCGCACCGCGGCTTGATGCCACGCGCGACGCATGCGATCACAGGGTCAATGGCGACGGCGGTTCCTTCGGCGATGCCGGAGCGGGCGCCGGCCTGCACGACGTGACCGGCGACCTCGTGGCCGAGGTCCATCGGGAGCGCCGCGTAGCCCGAGAGCGCTTGCGCCGGGCCGGTCGCCCCGTTGAACAAGTGGAGATCGCTGCCGCAGATTCCGCCGGCCGCCACCTCGATGCGAACCCACTCGGACCCGGGCAGGTTGCGCCGCGGCACGTCGACCATCGAGGCCGGAAACGAGCGATCGGCGAAGTTGAGTTGGACGATCCGGGCTGTGGACGCCATGCGCCGTCAACATAAACGCGTACGCCACCGACGGGCGTAGCCTTGTCGTATGACCGACCTCCGCGAAACACCCCGCTGGAGGGGTATCAACCACCTGGCGCTCGTCACCCCCGACATGGACGCGACCGTCCGCTTCTACCACGGCGTCCTCGGCATGCGGGTGGTGTCGACCGTGATGGCGGGCCCGATGCGTCACTATTTCTTCGAGATCGGCCCGGAGAACACGGTCGCCTTCTTCGAGGTGAAGGGCGCCCACGCGTTTGCCAAGCCGGCCGGGATACCCGACGTCGACAAAGCCGCTCAATTCGACCACCTGAGCTTCAACCTGCCCGACGAAGCCGCCCTCCATGCGCTGCGGGACCGCCTGGCCGCGCACGGCTGCGAGGTGACCGAGGTCGTCGACCACACGATCGTGCACTCGATCTACTTCACCGACCCGCACGGCATCGCCCTCGAGGCGTCGTGGTGGTGCATCGACGCCACCGGGCGTCCGGCTGACTACAGCGACGACCGCCTGTTCTCCGACCCCGATCCAGTGCCCGCCATCCGCGAACTACGCGAGCGGGGCGAGCTGGCGTGGACGCCCACCACCCAGCTCACCGGCGACGAGGTCAAAGACCCGGTCTAGGTCGTACAACTACACTCCTACCTAAGGCGCCCCACGGAGGTTTGCACGCATGAAGAAGATGCTGTCCGTCGACGATCTGGCTCGCGACCAGCGGTTCGAACGCATTCGCATCGAGGACGTCGTCTTCGACCCCCGCAACGCCAACGCCGGTCGCCGGCAGGGCAACTCCTTCAGCCCCAAGGACGTCGACTCGCCCGACGCCGCCCGCCAGCTGATGCACGGCATCTTCGTCGGCGAGATCCAGGCCCTCGAAGGCGCCGGCCGCACCTGTTACGACTTCGAGACCGGCAAGGAGAGCGACCAGGTGCCGTTCGAGCTGAAGCTCGACATGGCCCGCCAGTGTTGGGACGAGGCTCGGCACTGCGAGATCTCGATCAAGCTCAACGAGCACATGGGCTCGGAGATCGGTGAGTTCGCCGAGCAGACCATGTTGTTCGAAGCGGCGTGCAACGCCGACCCGGTGCTGCGCCTCACCGGCGTCAACCGCGCCCTGGAAGGCCTGGCCATCGACGTGTTCAACACCATGCGCGACTTCGGGACGATGACCTCCGATCCGGTTCTCTACTTCTGCGAGGACTGGATGCTGGCCGACGAAGTGACCCACGTGAAGATGGGCTCGGACTGGCTGCGCAAACTCACCGCCAACGACAAGGACCGTCAGAACCAGGCGCTCGACTTCCAGCGCACCGTCGACAAGCTGTTCAGCTTCGGCGGCCTTCGCGGCGAGAGCGAAGACAGTCCGGTGCATCTGGCCCGCAAGTTCCGTCAGCTCGCCGGCTTCTCTGAAGACGAGATCACCGAGCTGGTCGACATCGCCGCCGAGGCGATGGCCGAGGCCGAGGCCATGGCGCAGGCCGCCGCCGCGGCGCACACCGCCTAATCAGCTGACGCTTCGCGACATCCACGTCGGTTGGGCGTGGGTAGTGATCATCGGTAATGGGATGGCCGGCGTCTGGGCCCTCGCCGCGCACCGCCTGCCGTCGCTCCGGACGCGGGCGCTGTGGTGGTTCACCGCGATCGTCGAGCTGGCGGTGATCGTGCAGGTGATCCTCGGTGTGCAGCTCGTCGCCGGCCAGCACCTCAAGGTCAAGCAGTTCCACATGTTCTACGGGTTCGTGGCGATCATCGCGATCACGATCATCTACAGCTACCGCCACCAGCTGAAGCACCGGCTCTTCCTGCTGTACGGCTTCGGCGGCCTCTTCGTCATGGGCCTCGGCATCAGGGCGCTCCTCGTAGGTAGGCCGTAGCCTGGGCATGACATGTACGGCTACGGGGGACGACAGGCGCGGCGGCGCCGCACCCTGCCCGCCCTCGCGCTCGCCATTGCTGCCCTCACGATCGCGTCGGGCGCCTTCGCTGACGACCCGCCCGACACCGACGTCACCGGCACCTATGTCGTCGTCGACGCGGCCGGCACCGCGACGCATCCCCACTCCGCCCCTGCGCGCCTCCGGCACGACGAGCGGCAGTTCCTCAAAGTCGGCACGACTTATTACGAGCTGAGTTTCAAGCACCAGACGCGCTTGCAGCCGGGACAGCGGGCGCGGATACGGGGAAGGCGGACGGCCAAGGGAATCGACGTCAGCCGTGACGCGCCGGCCGGCGCGGTACCTGGCAGCTCGGCGCCGTCGGCCGCGCCCGCCGCGGTGGGTGCGGCGACGATGGATCGCGTCCTCGTGATCCTGGCTTACTGGACCTACTACCCGGACAACATGACGCCGGCCGCGGCGCGCAACGAGCTCTTCACGACGGGCAACAACTGGTACCAGGACGTGTCGTACGGCCGGATGGGCCTCACCGGCGACGTGACCAACTGGTTGCCGATCGCCCGGCCGTACAACTGCGACGACGTCTGGACGATCAAGGCGCGCGCGGAGCAGGCGGCATTGGCGTCGGGCTTCAACCCGGCGTCGTACAACCGCACGATGATCTACTTCCCGATGGACCGCACCTGCTGGTGGGGTGGCCAGGCGATCGTCAACGGAACGACGAGCTGGATCAACGGCGAGCTGACCGATCGCATCGCGTTCCACGAGTTGGGTCACAACTACGGCCTACGGCACGCGCACGGCTACCACTGCATGAGCGGCGGCGCGCCCGTCACGACGGGCGGGACGTGCACGTCCGACGAGTACGGCGACTCATGGGACGCCATGGGCGACGCGCCGTGGGGTGTCGGCCACTTCAACGCCGCCCAGAAGACGGTGCTCGGATGGCTCGACGGCGGACGGACCGCCACCGTCACAACGAACGGCACGTACACCGTGCTGCCGTACGAAGACCCCGCCGCCGGCGTGCGCGCGCTCGAGGTCCGTGCCGGGACGAACACGTACTGGGTCGAGTTCCGGCGGCCAATCGGCGCTGACAGCTGGCTCGCGAGTTGGAGCGGCGTGATCAACGGCGTCCTCGTTCACATGGCGGCGCCCGACGGCGGCACGTGGTTGTTCGACATGAACCCCGGGACGTCGTATGTGTACGACGCCGCACTGGCGCCGGGGAAGTCGTGGACCGATGCTGCCGGCGCGGTGACCCTGACGGTCGGTTCGGTCTCCGCCGCCGGCGCGGTCGTGAGCGTCGCCTTCGCCGCGCCGCCTTCGGGCACCACCTCTACCTCCACGTCGACATCGACCACGTCGAGCTCGACCACAACGTCGTCGATGCCCACGACGTCGTCGTCGACGACGTCCACGTCAACGACGACTTCGACCTCGACGACCAGCACGTCGACCACGAGCACGACCATCGGCGCGGTGAAGCGGGTAACGGTTGTGGCGCCCAACGGCGGCGAGCAGTGGACGATCGGCCAGCCCCACGACATCCGGTGGTCGGTCACCGGCGTCCCGAACGCGACCGTGACCATCGTGCTTCTGCGGAGCGGCCAGCCGATCGCCACCCTCGCCAGCGCGGCGGCGACGGGCGCCAACGGGCAAGGCGCCTTGGCGTGGACACCCTCTGGCGTACAGCCCGGTTCGATCTACACGATTCGGGTAACCGTGAACGGCGTCAGCCCGTCCGTCACCGACGCGAGCGACGCGTCGTTCTCGCTGACGCGCTAGCTACAAATTAACGACGGGGCAGGTCAGGGTGCGGGTGATGCCGTCGATCAACTGGACCTTGCTCACGACCATCTTCCCCAGCTCGTTCACGTCACCGGCTTCGGCGCGCACGATCACGTCGTAGGGACCGGTCACGTCCTCGGCCGAGGTGACGCCGTCGATCTTGGCGACTTCTTCGGCCACCTGAGCAGCCTTGCCCACTTCGGTCTGGATAAGGACGTACGCGGTAACGGGCAACGCAGCCTCCTGGGTCGGGACAGGTTCCGAGATCGTATTCTTCCGCCCGTGACCACGCTCGTGCCCCGTGACGTCCTATTTGGCAATCCCGAGAGAGTTCAGGCTTCGATCTCGCCCGACGGCAAACGGCTCTCGTATATCGCGCCCGTAAAGGGGGTGCTCAATGTCTGGGTCGGCACCGTCGGGGCCGATGACTTCGCGCCGGTCACTGACGACCGCGATCGCGGCATCCGGGCCTACGCCTGGGCCAACGACAACCGGCACCTCCTCTACATCC
This sequence comes from Acidimicrobiales bacterium, assembly GCA_035649535.1. Lineage (GTDB taxonomy): Bacteria > Actinomycetota > Acidimicrobiia > Acidimicrobiales > JACDEA01 > JACDEA01. The sequence continues at coordinate 17,582 of DASRJI010000039.1, forward strand.
AGGACAAGGGCGGCGACGAGAACTGGCGGGTGTACTCGGTCGACCTCGACTCCGGCAACGTCCGCGACCACACGCCCTTCGACGGCGTGCAGGCGCAGCTCGTGAAGGGGAGCAAGCGACGTCCGGATGAGGTGCTGGTCGCCCTCAACAAGGACAACGAGCAGCTTCACGACGTCTACCGGCTCAACCTCACGTCCGGCGCCCTCGACAAGATCGAGGAGAACCCGGGCTTCATCGCCTGGGAGGCGGACCAGGACCTGAACGTGCGAATCGGCGCGGCCATGCAGCCGGACGGCAGCTTGGTCTTCGTGCACCGGCCCTCGGGCGACGAGTGGACGCCGCTGCTGCAGGTCTCGGCCGACGACGCCCTCTCCGCCGGCACGGTCGGCTTCAACGCCGACGGCAGCCAGCTTTACGTCAAGCTCTCGTCCGACGCCAACGCAGCCCGCCTGTTGTCGGTTGATCTGGCCACCGGCGATCGGACGGTGATCGCCGAGGACCCGAAGTACGACGTCGGCAGCGTCGAGCTCAACCCCGACACGCGCGAAGTCGAGATGGTCACGTACGAAAAGGACCGGGACGAGCACGTCGTGCTCGACTCGGCGATCGAGGCCGACATCACCGCGCTCAAGGCGTTGCACCCCGGCGACCTCGCGATCACGAGCCGTGACCACGCCGACCGGCGCTGGCTCGTCGCCTTCACCGCCGACGACGGGCCCAACGCCTATTTCGTTTGGGACCGTGACGCGCAGCAAGCCACGTTCCTGTTCACGCACCAGCCCGAGCTCGAGAAGTACGAGCTGGCCAAGGTCGAGCCGTTCGAGTTCACGAGTCGCGATGGGCTCACCGTGCACGGCTACCTCACGTTCCCCAAGGGCGTGGAGCGTTCCAACCTGCCCACGGTGCTGAACGTGCACGGCGGCCCGTGGGCTCGCGACTCGTGGGGCTTCAATCCTGAGTCGCAGTGGTTCGCCAACCGCGGCTACCTCTCGGTGCAGGTCAACTTCCGGGGCTCCACCGGGTACGGCAAGGACTTCCTCAACGCCGGCGACCGCGAGTGGGGCGCCAAGATGCACGACGACCTGCTCGATGCGGTCGCGTGGGTCGTCGACAAGGGATACGCCGACCCGGCCAAGGTTGCGATCTACGGCGGTTCCTATGGCGGGTACGCCGCACTGGTCGGCGCCAGCTTCACGCCGGACGTCTTCTGTTGCGCGGTCGACATCGTCGGTCCGTCGAACTTGAAGACGCTGATCGAGAGCGTGCCGCCCTACTGGGCGCCGATGATCGCGGTGTTCCACAACCGCGTCGGCAACCCGGAGACCGACGAGGAGTTCCTGTGGTCGCGGTCGCCGCTGTCACGGGTCGACGACATCAAGATCCCGATGCTGATCGCGCAGGGCGCCAACGACCCGCGCGTGAAGCAAGCCGAGTCCGAGCAGATCGTCGAGGCCATGAAGGAGAAGGGCATCGAGCACAACTACATGCTCTTCGAGGACGAAGGCCACGGCTTCGCCAAGCCCGAGAATCGCCTCAAGTTCTACGCGGCCGCCGAACAGTTCCTCGCCCGCCACCTCGGTGGGGCGTGCGAGGAGCCGTCAGCTGAGTCGGTCTTGGAGCGCGGCTAGCTCGTCGCGGAGCGCCGTCTCGCGGAGCCTAGGTAGGTCCACCTCCACTACTACTCGCAAGCTCGGCGACGCGAGCGACGTGAACCGCATGGCGGCCGGGGTCGGGCGGTGACTACAAGGCTACCTACGGCCCGGTGGGCGAGAAGTCGGCGCGACGGACTTGGATCACACCCTCTGTGTTGTAGGCGGTGAGGGCGTGGTTGTTCTCGTCATAGAACACGACGAAGCCACCGTCGAAGGCGAAATGGTCAGCATCCAACTCTGACCACAGCGTCCACGTTTCTTGGTCCTCATGCTCCTGCTTGAAGTTGATCACGAACTGCGTTGTCGCCAAGACGACTCCTCTCGTCGTATTCTGAACGGGGAGCAACTCGGGAACGGACCCCGATATATGCAGCGTCCAATGCCGGCGCCAGTCACGTAGACATGCCCCATGTGGAGCGCCCCCGGACCGCGGCAAGGTCAACCTGCCAAGATGGTCCGCCCGCTAAAGGGTCCGGGGGCCCACACCCTCCTCAGAAGGTCTCCTGGTCCAGGTCGTCGGCGTCCGCTGGTTCGGTGATTGCGGCGGAATTACTCGGCCCCGGCGGGAGCATCCGCTGGTCTTCGTACAGCCGCATCGATTTGATGAGTCCCATGACGAACTTCTCGTCGTCCGTCGAGAGGCTGAACAGGTCAACCGACACGGTGACGCTCACGGTTCCGCCGGAGCGCAGTTCGATTATTCGGACGTTCGGCTTACCAGTCGATCCGGCCTGGGGCTCGTGTGGCTTGGCACCGAGGTTCTCGTCCGGCTCCTCGGTGCCAACGGGGGTCGCCTTCTTGGCTCGGGTGGACGGTGGGACCCGCGGCACTCGCCAGTGACGACTCACCGTGATGCCGCTGAATTTCGCAGCGTTCAGGAAGAAGGCGATCACCTTTCGCATGGTGTCGCCGGGGTTGACGCCTAGCGCCTTGAATGCATCGAGCATCTGCTGCTGCGTGGCGTTTATCCCCAGCGCCAGTACCGAGCCGTAGATGGACCGGACGAGTTCGCCAACCATCTTCTTGCGCAGTTCCTCGTCAGCCTCCACGAGGGCTTGAAGCAGGTCCGTGACGCTGCCGTCCTCCTCACGCATCCCAAGGACGTTGAGCGCCGCGATCACCTGGGTCTGATATCCGCCGGAGTAGCTGTCGAGGTAGCTCTTGTCGATTCGGGCGGGCGGCTCCTCCTGAACCATTCGCTCGATCAGGTCGGTGATCGTGCGCCACGCGATGTACGGCGGGTGTGCTTGGGCCGGAGCACCATCTTGGATCTCTGTCATTTAGTCCGCGCCCTCCTTGTTGGCTAGCGGTCTGGTATTGGGCGCGATCCTCGCGCCTTTGGCTCGCTGTGTCCAGGATTATTCCGCAGATTGTGTGGTATGGTGCTTGGCAGCGCATGAGAAGCGGGCCTACGGTGCCTGCATGAGCGGAACAACCATCAGCGCAGGGACAGTGGTGACCGTGCGTACGGCCTTCGGAAACGAGGTTCTGAAGCGGGCCGTCACGGGCGTGGTCATGGGCGCCGACTTCCTCGTCGTCCGCGTGTGTTCCGAGGAGGAATGGCACGCGGCCGAACGCGAGGACCGGACGCCGGCGTCTACTCCATGGCCTGCTGAGGATGTGTGGTCCGCGGAGAATCCTGTCGCCGTCTAGACGTGGCGGGCGTCTCCCAGCACCGCCGACCAAAAGCGTCGACACCGGGGTGGCTTGACTGTCTAACAAGGTCGTCGTAACCTTTACGCACGCCCAACCGACGCCCTGTGGTCTCGGTTTCTAAATAGCTAGTCGGGCGGAACTACATACGAGTCAGCCCGCATAATGCGGACTCTCAGCGGTGGCCGATTGGTTCGGCCGGGGAAAGGTAGATCACCCACCGAACCAAATTGAGCGGGGCATGCGCCTCTCAGCCGCTGAGGGTGAGGTTCTACCCGGCTCCTCCGATCGATCGATCGAGAGGCACGGTCTGGTTCTCCAGGCCGTGCTCTCACTTTGGAGGGAGTCGTGGTGGATGAAGCGCTGTCGTATTACTTCGAGCTCTTGAGCGATGTCGTGCGTCGCATGGGCGAACGTGGTGGGAAAACTTTCGCGGCCGGCGTGAAGCCGGCGTTACAACAGCTAGCGATTGGCGGCTTCGACGAGGAGAAGCTCGGTTTCACATCGTTCGCTGGTTTCCTGAGAGCTGCCGAGGCGGCCGGTGTTGTCGACCTGATGGTCGACAGACCCGGCCTCCTCCGAGTCGCACTGCCGTCGAACAAGTCCGCGCCTGAGTTGACCGAGGCGGTGGAAACGGATCCTCCAACGCTCCGCGAAGACCTCTGGCGAGCGTTCGTTGACTGGACTCCCGGTTGCATCCGGTTCTTTGACACGGAAGGAAAGGCCGCCCACGTCCTAGCGAAACACCCGGTACCCGCTGAGAGCGCCGAGGACGCGGCACTCCGCGCAGCCGTCGAATCGCAACCATCGCGATTTCCCGAGATCGAGCCGATCTCCTTGGAGACCACTCTGGCATGGATGAAGGAGTACGCAGAACAGCTCGACGAACCGAACCGCAGTCTCATCGCAGCGGCACTCACATCCGAGAGGCCTGCTCGAGAGTTTTCGCTTTTAGTGCGACGCTCAGCAAACCTCTCGCGGTCGTGGCACCGATTTCGGTTGGCGCGAGTACGAGCAACGGTCCAGTCCTGGTTGACGGAACGTGGACTAGAGATCGAGATCGACGCGCCGGCTCGGGTCGTGGACGAGCACCAGGCCGACCGAGTCAGACCAGCGCGTCCGAGCGCTCGCCCGGACCGCGCGACTCGTCGGAACCTGCACGAGAATGACGTTCGCCACCGTGTGGTCCGCGCGGTGGAGCGCATGCCACTTCGAGATCTCCTCGAATTGCCGATCCCGTTTGAATACTTCCTCGACTAGCCACGATGGCGGGTGGGCTTTGGACTCCGCGCAGGAATATCCGCCAAAGCGTCAACCTGCGCGAGTTGCTTCGGACCGCCCTTCCCGTCCCCAGTGACCACGGAATGTCGTACGGGTCCCTCAGCGCCGAGTTGGCGGCACTGGTTAAGACCAGACGCCGTCGGGCCAACCGCCCGATGCCTGCGGCGTTGATCCGGGCTCGGGGAATCGAGTCGCTCGATACCGCTGTCACGAAGGCAGCCCTAGAGCTGCCCGACTGGGGGGCCTACGTCTTGCGGACGCTGGTATTCGAACCGCCCCGATATCTTGAGTTTGTCGCAACCGCGGATCAGAAACACGCGGCTTCGTTCGGGGTGTTTTCCTTCGACTCCGGTAGCGACTTGATCGCATGGACGTTCAAAGCGGAGCGACAAGAAGGCACGCAACAGTGGTGGCGATTCGCGAACAGCCAGATCAGCGTCGTCGATGCGGCGATCGGGGCGGACAGCAAGGCCGTATTGGAGGTTCTTGAGGGCTATTGCCTCGCCACGAGCGGCGCCCATGGGTCGGGCTATGAGGGATCGATGGCTCGTGGGTTGTGGCTGGACACACAGGCGCCACCATCCCTGCGCCGGCGGTTGGCAGCTGTTGCGTTCGTACAGGGACTGGACCTCAGCATCGTTCCGGGCACTGAGTTGCTTCGGTTAGGCCCGTCGATCGCGGATGAGGCTGGGGTTGTGATCGTCGCGAACGCCTATGCGCGTAATTCTGAGTGGCGCGCCCTCTCGACTCTGCGTAGCCGGCGCCAGCGCGGCGAGTTGCTGCTTGCAGGTGCCACCGAGCCGAGCCTTGTTAGCGAGTTTCGGGACCACCTCAGCGCGCTACTTCCACTTGAAGCAGCTGGCTCGCAGGTCCGTCGTGGCGGCCCGGAGTGGATCGAGCCGAACGAGACGATGGTCCATCCGATTCATGGACGGTTTTGGCGCGATTCGGGCTGCGAATCTTGGTGGACCAAGGACGATGCCAGCCACGCAGGCTGTGCGTGGAAGGAGTACGAAGAGGTCGCGACGTGTCTGGAATGGCGAAATGACATTGATCCACTTGGCGCGCCAATCGCGAAACACAAGAGCGCGCCAAGCAAGCGTCTTTGGCTTAGCGACTTCTACGCCCGCGGGCAGATCTGATCAAGAGCGTCAGCTGAGTCGGTCTTGGAGCGCGGCTAGCTCGTCGCGCAACGCCTGGGGGAGTCGCTCGCCCAGTGACGCGAAGTGCTCCTCGATCGAGGGCACCTCAGCACGCCAGTCGTCGGTCTTGACCTCGAGCAGTTCCTCGAGATCCTCCTTGGGGACGTCGAGGCCCTCGGTGTTGAGCGCTTGTGGCGTCGGCACGTTGCCGATCGCCGTCACCTGCGCGTCGCCCTCACCGGCGCACCGGTGGAACACCCACTCGAGGACGCGGCTGTTCTCGCCGAAGCCCGGCCATAACCAGCGACCGTCCTCGCCCTTGCGGAACCAGTTGACGTAGAAGATCTTGGGCAGCTTCTCGGGCTGCGTGGCCTTGCCGATCTTGAGCCAGTGGCCGAGGTAGTCGGCCATGTTGTACCCGCAGAACGGAAGCATGGCGAAGGGGTCGCGTCGCAGGTTGCCGACGGCGCCGGCGGCGGCCGCGGTCGTCTCCGACGCCATGATCGAGCCGAGGAACACCCCGTGCTGCCAGTCGAACGCTTCGGTGACCAGCGGCACGACCGACGCGCGCCGCCCGCCGAACAGGATGGCGTCGATCGGCACGCCGGCCGGGTCCTCCCACTCGGGCGCGATGGCGGGGTCCTGGGCGGCCGGAGCGGTAAAGCGGGCATTGGGATGGGCGGCCGGCGTGTCTGACTCCGGATTCCAGGGCTGGCCCTTCCAGTCCGTGGCCCGGGCCGGGGGCTCGTCGGTCATGCCCTCCCACCACACGTCGCCGGCGTCGGTGAGCGCGGTGTTGGTGAAGATGCAATTGCCGTCGAGCGTGAGCATGGCGTTGGGGTTCGTCTTCATCGACGTCCCCGGCGCCACGCCGAAGAATCCGTGTTCGGGGTTGATGGCCCAGAGGCGACCGTCGGCGCCGAACTTCATCCAGCAGATGTCGTCGCCGACCGTCTCGACCTTCCAACCGGGAAGGGTGGGGACGAGCATGGCCAGGTTGGTCTTGCCGCAGGCCGACGGAAACGCGCCGGTGACGTAGCGCGTCTCGCCCTCGGGCGACGTGAGCTTGACGATGAGCATGTGCTCGGCGAGCCAGCCGTCGTCGCGCGCCATCACCGAGGCGATGCGCAGCGCGAAGCACTTCTTGCCGAGGAGGGCGTTGCCGCCGTACCCCGAGCCGTACGACCAGATCTCCCGGGTTTCGGGGAAGTGCACGATGTACTTGTTCTCGGCGTCGCACGGCCACGCCACATCGGCTTGGCCCTCGGCGAGCGGTGCACCGACCGAATGGAGGCAGGGGACGAACTCGCCCTTGTCGCCGAGGACGTCGAGGGCGCCCTGGCCCATTCGCGTCATGATCCGCATGTTCACGACGACGTAGGCCGAGTCGGTGAGCTGCACGCCGATGTGGGCGATGGGCGAACCAAGGGGGCCCATCGAGAACGGGACCACGTACATCGTGCGGCCCTTCATCGAGCCGCGGAACAGCCCGGTGAGGGTGTCTTTCATCTCGGCCGGCTCGCACCAGTTGTTCGTGGGCCCGGCGTCGATCTCGTTCGTCGAGCAGATGTAGGTGCGGTCCTCGACGCGGGCGACGTCGCCGGGATCGGAATGGGCCCAGTAGCTATTGGGCCGCTTCGCCTCGTTGAGCGTCGTGAAGGTGCCGGCGTCGACGAGCAGCTGGCACAGCCGGTCGTACTCCTCGGCCGAGCCGTCGCACCACTCGATGCGATCAGGTGTCGTGAGGGCGGCGACCTCGTCGACCCACGCGAGCAGTTTGGCGTTTTTCGTTGGCGTCGTTGCCATCGATGTCACCTCAACTTCCAGAAGTGGACGCCGGGGGTTCGGAGGGGGTGCCCATGTCGATCTCGGAGCCCAGCCGGAGACGGGTGGCGCGCCCGTCTGCGTCGAGATCGAAGAGCACGCGCTGGCCCTGTCGGAGCATGCGAAAGATCGATCCAGCGAGGGCGTCGGCGGCCAAATCGCTCTCGGCCCGGTCGGTGTCGCGGATAACCACGCCCGCTCCGGTGTCCGGGTCATACGACTTGACCACTCCCTGCAAATCGTCCTCCTACAGTCGAGAAGAATGGACGTTACCGGAGGCGATGAGTTGGCAGCCATCTCACGCCTTTCCCGTCTGCTCCCCGCCGCTCCACCAGGGCAAACGTGGCTGGGGGACGACGCCGCCGTGCTGCCCGACGGTCGGCTGCTGGCCATCGATTCGGTGGTGCAAAACGTCCATTTCACCGACGACCTGGAAAGCGCCGGCTGGCGCGTCGTCGTGCGCAACGTGAGCGACGTCGCCGCGATGGGTGGCGAGCCCGACCACATCGTCATCTCGGTGGCAGGTGCGGTGGATCTCGACCGGCTCTACGACGGCGCCATCGCCGCCGCCACCGAATACCGGTGTCCGATCGTCGGCGGCGATCTGACCTCGGTGCCCGGCGACGCGGTCGTCGTCACCGCCGCCATCACCGGTCACGTCGACGGCCCGCCGGTCCTGCGCAGCGGGGCCCGGCCCGGCGACGTCATCTACGTGACCGGGCTCGTGGGCGCCGCCGCCGCCGGCGGCTATGCGGCTCGACCGCACGCGCGCGTCGCCGAAGGGCGAGCGGCTCGGCTCGCCGGGGCGACGGCGATGATCGACGTGTCCGACGGCCTGGGCCTCGACCTACGGCGGCTGGCGATGGCGTCCGGCGTCGGCGTTCGCGTCGAGGAGGTGCCGGTGGCGCCCGGCGCCACCGAGGCCCAGGCGATGGGCGGCGGCGACGATTACGAGCTGATCTTCACGGCGCGGGCCGACGCGGCCGTCGCCGGGATTCGCATCGGCGTGTGTACCGACGATCCGGCCAAGCTCCCGGAACCGAGCGGATGGCAGCACTGACGATCGCCGGCACCGACTCCAGTGGGGGTGCCGGAATCACCGCGGATCTGAAGACCTTTCTGGCGCACGACGTCTGGGGCTTTGTGGCCGTCACCGCGGTGACCGCGCAGAACGCCGACGGTGTGCACGCGATCGAGGCGGTCTCGCCGGCGTTGGTGGCCGCGCAGATCCGTGCGGTCCGACCCGCCGTGGCCAAGACCGGCATGCTCCCAAGCCGCGAGTGCGTTGAGGCCGTTCTCGGCGCACTGCCAACCGGCGTCCCCCTCGTCGTCGATCCCGTACTCCAGGCGACCACCGGTGAGGCGCTGTCGGTGGTCACGCCGCAACTCATCGCCCGGGCGACGGTGATCACGCCGAATCGCGAAGAGGCCGCGGCCCTCACCGGCGCCGCCGATCCCGTGGAGGCGGCCGGCCTACTCGTGCGGATGGGCGCGCAGGTCGTCATGGTGACCGGGAGCGAGTCGGCTCGCGACATCGTGGCCACCGCCGCCGACGTGCTGACGCTCGACGGCGTCCCGATTGACGCCCCCAACACGCACGGAACCGGCTGCATCCTGTCGGCCGCCATCACCGCCGAGCTGGCCAAGGGCATGGATCCCGTCGACGCCTGCATCGCCGCCAAACACTTCGTCGCCCAGGCCCTCGCCGCCGGCTACCCGTTCTTTGATTCTTTGCCGGCGTAGGAAGTCGGCAAAGAATCAAAGAATGCTGGCGACTAGCGGACGGCTTTTTGGATCTTGCCGGCGCGAAGGCAGGACGTGCAGACGTTGACCCGCTTAGGCGTGCCGTTGATCAGCGCCCGGACCCGCTGGATGTTCGGGTTCCAACGCCGCTTCGTGCGTCGATGGGAGTGGCTGATGCTCATGCCGAAGGAGGGATGCTTGCCGCACACCTCACACACCGATGCCATGACGCGAACCTCGAAGCAGTAGACCGACTGGGGAAGCGTCAACGTTAGCATCCCCATTCATGGAGGAGCTCGGGCCCGCCGACCTCAAGCAGGCGGTCGTGACGTACCGAGACCTCCTGCGCTCCCATCAGGATCGCATTAACCGGCTCAACGTCTATCCCGTGCCTGACGGCGACACCGGCACGAACATGGCGCTCACGCTCGAGTCGGTGGTCGCCGAGCTGGACGGCGCAACCGACATGGCGTCGGTGGCCAAGGCGATGAGCCACGGCTCGCTCATGGGTGCCCGCGGCAACTCGGGCGTGATCCTGAGCCAGGTGCTCCGTGGTCTGGCCGACGGGCTCAACGGGAGTGAGTCAGCCAGCGCCAGCGACGTGAAGTCGGCGCTCGACGGCGCCAGCGTCGCCGCGTACGGCGCGGTGATGCGCCCGGTCGAGGGGACGATCCTGACGGTCGTCAAAGCCGCGGCCGCCGGTGCAGCCGAAGGCGACACGCTCGTCGGCGTCCTCGACGCGGCCCGCGACGGCGCCGCCGAGGCGTTGGCCAACACACCCGAGCAGCTGCCCGTCCTCAAGCAAGCCGGCGTGGTCGACGCGGGCGGCGCCGGCTTCCTCCTGTTCCTCGACGCCCTGCTCAACGTGGCCGACGGCCGACCGCTGCCCGAGCCTCCGCCGAGTCCCGAACATCTCGCGGGCACCCTTCATCCCCCGGTCGGCTCCGTCTCCGCTTCCGCCTCCCTTGAAGGCCTCCGTTACGAGGTCATGTATCTGCTCGACGCGAGCGACGAGACGATCCCCGCGTTCAAGAACGTGTGGGCCGGGATTGGCGACTCGATCGTGGTCGTCGGCGGTGACGGCTTGTGGAACTGCCACATCCACACCGACGACATCGGCGCTGCGGTCGAGGCCGCCCTCGACGCCGGTCGGCCTCGCAACATCCGGGTCACCGACCTGATGGAGCAGGTCGAGGAGGAGCGCTGGGTTCGGGAACACGAGGCCGAACCGGAAGGGCCGGCCCAGCACGTGCCGACAGCGGTCGTCGCGGTGGCGACCGGCGCCGGCCTGCAGCGGATCTTCCGCTCGCTCGGCGTGCAACGCATCGTGGCCGGCGGTCAGTCGATGAACCCGTCGACGGCCGAGATCCTCGAAGCGGTGAACGCGGCGGCGGCCGACGAGGTCGTCATCCTGCCCAACAACAAGAACATCATCGCCGTCGCCGAGCAGGTCGACGAGCTGACTGCCAAGCGCGTGCGTGTCGTCAAGACGACCGACGTGGCCGAGGGCTTCGCCGCGCTGATGGAGTACGACCCCGAAGCGAGCGCCGACGACAACGTGACGTCGATGACGACCGCCAAGGAACGCATCGTGTGCGGCGAGATCACCCGTTCGGTGCGGGCATCGACCTGCGATGTCGGCCCGGTCGCCGAGGGCGACTGGCTCGGGATGAGCGAGGACACGATCATCGTCGTCGCGCCGACACTCGGCGACGCGACCTGCGGCCTGCTCGCCAAGTTGGTCACCGACGACCACGAAATCGTGACGGTGATCGAAGGCGACGGCGCCACCGCGGGCGAGACGCGGCGTATCAGCGAGTGGATCGGCGAACACCGCGCCGGCGCCAGCGTCGAGGTGCACCACGGGGGCCAGCCGCTGTACCCGTATCTCTTTTCTGTCGAGTGAGCCGCCGCCTCAGTCAGCTCGACGAGATACCGGTCACCGTCCTCAAGGGCGTGGGCGACAAGAAAGCCGAGTCGCTGAGCAACGTTGGCATCGAGACCGTGCTCGACTTGCTGACCCATTACCCGCGCCGGTACATCGATCGCACGCAGCAGGCCGAGATCGGCGCGCTGGTCGACGGCGACGAAGCGATGGTGCTCGCGCGCGTCAAGAAAGTCTCGGCCCGTCGCACGCGACAGGGACGGTCGCTCGTCGAGGTCGACGTCTTCGACGGAAGCGGCTACCTCCACTGCACGTTCTTCAACCAGCCGTGGCGGGCCAAGCAGCTCAAGGAGGGAACCGAAGCGATCTTCTTCGGCAAGCTCGAGCGCTACCGCGGCCGGCGCCAGATGACGAGCCCGGTCGTCGACCTCATCGGTGACAAGACCGGCCGCGTCATCCCCGTCTACCCGCAGTCGGAGAAGGAGGGGCTCAGCACGTGGGAGCTGGCCACGTGGGTCGACGAAGCCCTCGAGCGGGCGGGAGAGCTGATCGATCCGCTGGCCGAGGACTGGCGCGACCGGCTCGATCTCGTCGACCGGACCTGGGCCTTCACCCACATCCACGCGCCGGAATCGATCGGGTCGGCCCAAGCGGCGCGCAAACGGCTCGCATTCGACGAACTGTTCCGACTGCAAATGACGCTCGTGATGCGAAAGCGCGCCGTCGAGCGCGAGTCGAAGGGCATCCGTCACGCGGTGTCCGGCGGCGAGCTGCTCCCGCGATTTCACGCCAGCCTCCCGTTCACCCTGACGAGTGCGCAGCAACGCGCCATCGCCGAGATCAACGGCGACCTGGCCGGCCCGCACCCGATGCACCGGCTCTTGCAAGGTGACGTGGGCGCCGGCAAGACGCTCGTCGCGCTGAGTGCACTGATCGTCGCGGTGCAGGGTGGCTACCAGGGCGCGTTCATGGCGCCTACCGAAGTGCTCGCCGAGCAGCACAACATCGCCGTTCGCGCCTTCGTCGCCGACCTGAGCGTGGGCGACGAGGGAACGCTCCTCGGCGATCGGCCGCTGCGCATCGAACTGCTGACGAACCGCACCACCGCCACTGAGCGCACGCGCCTCCACGCCGGGCTCCTCGACGGCTCGGTCGACATACTCATCGGCACGCACGCGCTGATCACCGACAAGGTCGCGTTCAAAGCGCTCGGCGTCGTGGTGATCGACGAGCAACACCGCTTCGGCGTCGAGCAGCGCGCCGCGTTGCGCGGCAAGGGCGACGACCCCGACGTGCTCGTCATGACGGCGACGCCGATCCCGCGTACGGCGGCGATGACGGTGTACGGCGATCTCGACGTGACAGTTCTCGACGAGCTACCGCCGGGTCGCACGCCGATCAAGACCGAGTGGGCGCGCGGGCCGCTCGAGGAGGCGGCGGCATGGGAGTGCGTGCGCGCCGAGGTCGCCGCCGGCCACCAGGCCTACGTGGTGTGTCCGCTCATCGACGAGTCCGAGAAGATCCAAGCCCGCTCCGCAGTCGAGGAGTACGACCGACTGCGCACTGACGTGCTGCCCGAGTTGCGGCTCGGTCTGTTGCACGGCCAGATGGCGGCCAAGGAACGCGAGGCGGGCATGACCGCGTTCCGCCGCGGCGAGGTCGACGTCCTCGTCGCCACGACGGTGATCGAGGTCGGCGTCGATGTACCCAACGCAACCGTGATGGTCATCCTGTCGGCCGACCGCTTCGGCGTCGCCCAGCTCCACCAGCTGCGCGGGCGCGTCGGCCGCGGCACGGACCGCTCGTACTGCTACCTCCTCGGCGAGGCCAACACGCCCGACAGCGAGCAGCGGCTCCAGGCGATCGAGCGCACCACCGACGGCTTCGAACTGGCCGAGGTCGATCTCGAGATACGCGGCGAGGGCACCATCCTCGGCACCAGGCAGAAGGGCCGCACCGACCTGAAGCTGGCGTCGTTGCGGCGAGACAAGGACCTGGTGGCACGGGCGCGTGAGGTGGCGTTCGAGATCGTCGACGCCGACCCGACGCTGCGCGCCAACCCCGACTTGGCCGCCGAGATCCGCACCCTCGTCGACGACGAGGAGGCCGAGTTCCTGTTCAAGTCGTAGGCGTCGTCCTCGCCGCCGGGCGGGGCGAGCGACTGCGGCCGCTGACCGACTCGGTGCCGAAAGCGCTGCTGCCGGTGGGTGGAGTGCCGCTCCTTGATTTAGCGATTGGACGCGTGCGGCCACTCGTCGACGAGGTCGCGGTCAACGCGCACTACTTGCACGAGCAGATCGCCGACCACCTCGCGGGCGCCGACATTCATCTCTCGATCGAACAGCCCGAAGCGCTAGGAACCGCGGGCGCGCTGGGGAACCTGCGCGACTGGATCGATGGGCGCGACGTGCTGCTCACCAACAGCGACGCCTGGTACAGCGAGCCACCTCCGGCGCTGGCCGGGCCCGACATGCACTTGCTCGCCGTCGACCGTGGTGAGGCAGCCGACTTCGGCAACTGGCAATACGCCGGCACGAGCTGGCTTCCGTGGTCGGTTGTCGAGAGATTCGAGCCGGTGCCGGGCGGTCTCTACGAAGTTTGTTGGCGCGAGGCCTGGGCAACGAACAGGCTCGACCTTGTGCCCTATGAGGGAACGTTCATCGACTGTGGCACTCCGGCGGACTACGCGCGCGCCAACGCACAAGCGGAGCGAGCCGGAGGCGCAGACGGAAGGCGAGCGGGCGATGGAGACTGACCGGCGCAGCCTCCTCATGTCGGCCGCCCACGGCCTGCGTCGGGTGTGGTGGTACGTGCGGCGCCCGATCGCGATCGGCGCGGCCGGTCTCGTCATCGACGCCGACGGCCGCGTGCTGCTCGTCCGCCAGAGCTACGCCGGTCGCCGGTGGACGCTGCCGGGGGGCGGGATCAAGCGGGGCGAGACCATGCTCGAGTGCGCGCTGCGGGAGATCGAGGAGGAGGCGGGCGTGACGGCGACGGCGCCCGACAACGTCACGCTGCTCGGCGTGTACGCCAACTTCACGCAGGGCAAGAGCGATCACCTCGCGGTGTACGTCGTGCGCGACTTCGAGCAGCGGCCGACCAACGACCTCGAGATCGCCAACACCGGATTCTTCGCGCCCGACGCCCTGCCGGAGCCGGTGTCCGGTGCGACCCTCCGCCGCATCGACGAATATCTCGGCAAACGCGCCGTCAGCGTCCGGTGGTGACCGAATGGGACGGTGCGGTCAGCGTTGACCGCACCGAGTTCGCGAGTGATCCACTTGCCTGGCTGTTGTCAGCGAGCCGCGGCGCGCCGTACGCGATATTGCGACGAGACGGGCCGATGATGGCGCGCGCGCCAAACGCGACCGGGTCGGTTGCCGTTTTCGGGCCAGACGGCGTACGGACAGTGTTGACGGACATCGAGACGTTCGGGATGCCTGTGTCCGTCTCGGAGCGCCACGACCTGCCGGCGGCTCTTGCGAATCTGAATCGGGCGATCTTCAGCATGACTGGGCCCGCCCATCGCACGAGCCAGCGGCTGTTGGCCACCGTCCTGGGTCCCTCACGTGCCCGGTATCACGACGAAGCCATCGACCGCGGCATGAGCGCGTTCCTCACCGCGCTCGACCGGGATAAGGAGATTCGCCTGATCGATCAGATGCGCCGCCTGGCGCGCCTTGTGGCCGAAGAGGTGCTGTTCGGCAGCAGCGGCACCGACGCGCCACTCGGTCGCGAACTGCAGCGCTATTTCGACCAACGCCGCCGCTTCACGACGAGCGCCGACGCCGGCGAGCGCGCCGAACTAGTCAACCAAGGCTTGTCCGTCGATGCATTGCTCCGAGCGCGCGTACGAGAGCTCCGCGTCGACACATCCGACCGGGCGGAAAGCGTCATCGGCCAGCTGTGCCGGCGCGCCAGCGACAGCACCGTCAGCGAGGATGAGCTTGTCGCGCATTCGAGCGTGCTGTTCATGTCGAGCAGTGAGCCCATCGCCACCGCGATGACCTGGATCGTTCTAGCCCTGACGCAACGGCCCGACCTCGGTGATGCGATCCGAGAAGAGTCGGCCTCCGGCGGCGCGGGACCATGGCTGGCGGGCACGGTCCGGGAGGTGCTGCGGTTGGCACCGCCGAGTGCGATTCTCATGCGCGTTACCCGCGCCGCGGCCAGGATCGGCGATCTCGAGCTCCCGCCGGGATGCGAGGTCATTCTCTGCCCGTATGCCGAACACCGCCGCGCCGACGACTATCCCGACCCGTCGCGACTCGAGCCGCAACGTTGGTCCAGCCCGTCGATGCTGGGGCAGCAGCTGCTGGCATTCGGCGGCGGCGCCCGGGCCTGTCTCGGGCGCCGGATCGCCTTTGCCACACTTGAACGGGCGACGCGGGCGCTGGTCGCCGCGGGCGCTCCCGTGCTGGCGCACGCGCAGGAGCTGGACTGGCGCATGGACATCACGCTGCTCCCATCGACGGATCCCGTAGTGCTTCTCCACCGTCTCGGCGGCGTGCCCACGCGACCGCCGCAGCTGTCGGGCTCGGCCGGTCAACTGCTCTGTTCAACCGCCTCTTGACCCCTCGCGAGCCGCGTGTTAGCACGGTCGTGACCAGGAGAAGGGGGAGTCATGCCGCCGAGGAAGAAGGCTGCTGGGGTCGAGATCAAGCGCGCCACTGAGCTCAGCCTCGAACTCACTGACGAACACCTGACCGCGATTCGCAAGTGTCTCGACAACGGTCGACTCACGATCAAGTTCACCGACATCGACCTGCTCACGAGCGGTCGCCTCGGAGACCCGTACCTGTACGACTGACGGCGGGATCGCCGTGGAGTACCTCGACGAGGGATCCGACGAGGCGCCGCTAGTCGGGATGGCGTACGGCCCGATCGTGACGGGTCTGCTCGAACGTCATCGCGACTTGATCGACTATGTCGAAGTGCCGTTCGAGCAGCTGCGGCATCATCCGCCGACCGCGGACATCCAAGACCAGGTTCCGATCGTGCTTCATTGCTCGAGCATGTCGATCGCCGGTTTCACGGAGCCGTCCGACGCGACCCTCGACGCGATCGAGGGGCACGTGCAGCGAACGTTGACGCCGTGGATCGGAGAGCACCTCGCGTACATCACCGCCGCGGATCTCGACGATCCGTCCGCCGCTCCCACCGAGTTGACGTACACCATCGCCCCACAGCTGAGCGAGGAAACCGTCGAACGCGTGGCGACGAACCTGAACCGGCTCCGCCGGCGGTTCACGGCGCCGATCATCCTCGAGAACTCGCCCCAATACTTCGCGGTCCCCGGGAGCACGATGACGATGCCTGCCTTCGTCACCGAGGTTGCTCGCCACTGTGATGTCGACCTCCTTCTCGACATCACGCACTTCTTGATCACGACGAGCAACATGAATCTCGACCCTGTCGCGTCGATCCAACAGTTGCCGCTGGAGCGTGTCGTCGAGGTCCACCTATCGGGCATGTCCAGGCAATCCGGCCGATGGTGGGACGACCACGCCGCGTTCGCGCCGGACGAAGCCTTCGACCTCCTGGCCCAGATCACGCCGCGGGCGCGGCCGCGCGCTGTCACGCTCGAGTACAACTGGGCCTCGACGATGCCCGAGTCCGTCGTCGTCACCCACCTCCGCCGCACGCGTGAGTTGTTGAGCGCGTGACGACGGCCGCCGGTCCAGTCTCGGCCGAGATAACCCAGTCTCTGATCGCCGCCGCGCTTACCGACGCCGAACGGCTCCACGCGTGGCTTGACGACCCGGCGGCGCTGGGCCACTACGGCATCGATCCAGACGCTGTAGACCTTGCCTCGCTCGCCGACTTTGCCGGTCTTTCCGAGAAGATCCGCCACAACCCGTGCCGCCACGATCTACCACTGACGTTCCGCATCCTGCGCTTGCTCGGTATCGAAATCGAGTTCTTTCGCGACTACACGGCGCTGTCGCTGGCGCGGCGCCGCATGGGGTTGCTGTCGCTCGAGGACCGGCTCGACGGTCTCGCATTGTTCGTGGAGGGCTGGGCCGCGGCCGACCAAACACGAAGCCTCGTGCGCGACATCCTGCTCCATGAGCGCACGCTCGCCACCCTCTCGGCTGCCGACGGCGCGCTCGCCGTAGTCCACGAGTTGTCGTCCGACCCGTTGGAGCTTGCGGAGGCGCTCCGCCAGCGCGACCCCGACCTCGCCGGCGTCGGTCGTGAGGTGCGCTCGGTTGTATACGAACGGGCATCCGATGGGCGATGTCGAGTACTCGAGATCGACGGATCCCTCGCTTCGCTGCGGCACGCGCTAGACGAAGATGTGACCGGGTGCGGCTGACACTCGTCGACAACTTGGTGCTGCCCGCCGAGAGGGACCTTCAACTCCTCGATTTGCATCCACACTTGGGACTGCTGTCCGTCGCCGCCGCGGCAATCGCCGATGGTCATCAGGTTGCGATCTACGACCCCAAGCGGCGTGTCCGCTGTGGGGAGCTGCCCTACGACTCGACGTTGTACGAGCGCGTCGCCGACGAGCTGCTCGCCGAGGCGTCCGACGCGATCGGTTTCACGACTCTGGGCTGCAGCTTCCTGTTCGTGGTCGGGGTCGGCGAGGTATTGCACCGCCGTGCCCCGGATCTCCCGCTGCTGTTGGGCGGGCCGCACGCGACGATGCTTGCCCGCGCGATCCTGGAGCGGTACCGCGCCTTTGACGTCGTCGTGCGCCACGAGGCGGAGGAGACGATCGGCGCTGTCCTTGCGGGACTGGAGCGCCGGGACTTCGCCGACGTACCGGGCGTGACGTGGCGGACCAGCTTGGGTGTGCGGGAAACCTGTGGGAGCCCGCGCATCGACGATTTGGATGGTCTGCCGCAGCTCGATTACGAGCTGTATCCGATGGCCGACCTCGGCCTTGACCTCATTCGGGTCGAGGCGGGCCGCGGCTGCCCGTTCGCGTGCACGTTCTGCTCGACCGCGACGTTCTTTCAGCGCCGCTATCGCCTCAAGTCGCCGCAAAGACTGGTTGGCGAGATGGATGCCGTCCGCGACCGGTACGCGCCAAGAGAGTTCAAGCTCGACCACGACCTGTTCACCGCCCACCGACGGAAGGTCGAGGAGTTCTGCGATGCCGTCCGTGGTCATGGCCACCGGTGGCGGGTCTCGGCGCGCGTCGACTGTGTCGACGACAAGCTGCTCGAATCGATGGCCGATGCCGGATGCGTGGGGATGTACTTCGGCATCGAGACGGGGTCGCCGCGGATGCAGAAGATCAGTGCGAAGCGCCTCAGCCTCGAGCTTGTGGATCCCACCCTCGACACATGCGAGCGACTTGGGATCGAGTCGACCGCGTCGTTCATCACTGGCTACCCCGAGGAGACTGAAGAGGACCAGGACGCGACGCTGGACATGCTCGGCCGCTGCTTCGAGCGCCCAGTTCGCACCTGCCTCCCGCAGCTGCACATCCTCACGCCAGAACCGGGAACGCCGCTCTTCGACCAGTTCGGACCGTCACTCGAGTTCGACGGGTACGCGACGCCGTTCAATGCGTGGCTGTTGCGCCCAGAGGATCGCGATGAAGTCCGTCGACAGCCCGAGGTGTTCGCGAGCTACCACTACTACCCCGGTGCATTGGAGCGCGACACCCACGTCGCCGTCGTCGAGGCGGTTGACCGACTGAGGCAGGAAGACCCTCGGGTCCTGGCCGCGCTCATCCGGCGCCACGGCCGCAGTCTCTCGGCGCTTGTGCGCCGCTACGTCGCGTCTTCATCGCCACTCGACGCATACGTGCGCACGGCGCTAGGGGACGACGACCCGGTGACGTCCGCCGTTCGCTACCGCTCATTCGCGACTATGGAACTCGAGCCGGCCAGCGTCCCTCGGGTGGCCGCGATCGACGACGGAGCCAGTTGCACGTATCAGATTGCGCCCAACGCGGTGTTGCTGCATGGCGTGCACATGATCGGCGAAGTCCTCGCGTGGCTCGACCGGGGCGAGGACATCGATGAAGGCGCGTTGGCGCGCGCTAGCTACGTGCGGTGGGCGGGCGATCCGCACATCGCGGAGGTTCCACCAGCCGTGATCGGACTCCTGGACCTGTTCGGCACAGGCCGCTCTCCTACAACTGTCGCCGGGTTGCTCAACGCGGACCCCGACGCCGTCGCGACGTGGGTGCCTGACCTACTACAGGCGGGGCTGCTCGTGCCAGTGGGTGCTCACGCCGCTGCGAATGACCGATGAGCGCTGGTCGGCGTGGTCGCTGGCCGAGGCCTTCCATCTTGCCTGCGCCGCCGACTTCATCGTCAAGACGGATCTTCTCGACGATCGCCAGCGAAGCGTTGCAGCCCTAGCCGGCAAGGCCGGTGTCGACCCGACACTTCTGGCGCGCATGCTGGAGCTGCTCGAGGAGCGAACCGATCTCGTCGTCAGCGGACGCCGCGGTTTCAAGCGCGGGCCGGGACTTGGCGACAACGACGCCAGCGCGATCGACCAGTACGTGGGCGCATACGGTCCTGGCGCACACGCGCTGGCCGAGGTGATGGCGGCGCCGGACCTCGGTCGGCGTCTCGTTAATCGCGTTCGTCACGCCGCCGCGTTCTCGCGTGGCACGGGAGCCGCCGAGGCGCTGCTGCCGGGCCTGCTCGCCGACCTGAAGCTTGGTCGCGTCCTGGACCTTGGTTGCGGTGTCGGGGCGCTCTTACTCGCGCTGGCGGATCGGGATCCTGCCTTCGAGGGTTGGGGCATCGATGCCAATCCCGCCATGCTCGCTCGGGCCGAGCATGCGCTCGCCACCGCCCCTGATGTCCGAGGCCGCGTGCATTTCTACGAGGCGGACGTGTTCGCGCCCGCCGCGTTGCCGGACCAGGTGAGGGACGCGACCACGATCGTGGCGTCGAATGTGGCGAACGAGCTGTTCCACCCCGACCCATCGGGCGCGGTCCGATGGCTGACGGAGTTGCGCCATGTCTTCCCGGGCCGGACCCTCGTGGTCGCGGACTATTACGGCGTCCTGGGTCACAGTGTCCCGCTCGATCCGCGCCGGGCGCTGCACGACTGGATCCAACTCATTTCCTCGCAGGGTGTGCCGCCGCCCGATTCCGACGCGTGGGAGGCGGTATACGTCGCGGCTGGGTGCTCGCTGCTACACGTGCTCCACGATCGGCGCGTGGGTGCGTTCATCCACCTCGTCCGGCTCGCGCCGGATGACCGCGCTGCGTAGGCTCCGACCGATGGCGGGTACCCCCCTGGTTGTCATGCGAGACGTCAACAAGTGGTTTGGCGACCTCCATGTACTCCAGGACGTCAACCTCGACGTGGGGCGGGGCGAGGTCGTCGTGATTATCGGGCCGTCGGGCTCGGGTAAGTCGACGTTGTGCCGCACCATCAATCGGCTCGAGCCAATCGCCAGCGGGACGATCACCGTTGACGGCGCGCCGTTGCCCGAGGAAGGCAAGGAGCTGGCCCGGCTCCGCGCCCAGATCGGCATGGTGTTCCAATCGTTCAACCTGTTCGCGCACAAGTCGGTGCTCGACAACGTCACGCTGGGTCCGCGGCGGGTCTTGCGAATCGACAAGGCGGCGGCGACCGAGCGGGCTCGGCAACTGCTGGAGCGAGTCGGCATCGCCGACAAGGCGGATCGCTATCCGGCCGAGCTCTCAGGTGGCCAGCAGCAGCGCGCCGCCATCGCTCGTGCCTTGGCGATGGAGCCCAAGCTGATGATGTTCGACGAGCCCACGTCGGCGCTCGACCCGGAGATGATCCAAGAAGTCCTCGAAGTGATGGAGGACCTCGCTCATGACGGCACGACGATGCTCGTCGTCTCGCACGAGATGGGCTTCGCCCGCTCGGTCGCGAACCGCGTGGCGTTCATGGCCGACGGCCGCATCGTCGAGGTGGCGCCGCCCGATCAATTCTTCGACCACCCGCAGACCCCGCGAGCGCGGGACTTCCTGTCCAAGATCCTCGTCCACTAGGA
The DNA here is from genome assembly GCA_035649535.1 of Acidimicrobiales bacterium. Taxonomy (GTDB): domain Bacteria; phylum Actinomycetota; class Acidimicrobiia; order Acidimicrobiales; family JACDEA01; genus JACDEA01. The sequence continues at coordinate 38,714 of DASRJI010000039.1, forward strand.
GGGACTCTCAATGATCAAGCGCCGTGCGGTGTTCGCCGTCGTCGCCCTGCTAGCCGTGGTCGCCGCGGCGTGCGGAAGCGATGACAAGAAGGCCGACAACACGACCACAACCGGGCGGGTTCCCACCTTCGCCTCCGGTACGACGATGGCCAAGCTTCAGGCCGCGGGGAAGATCAAGGTCGGCACCAAGTTCGACCAGCCCGGTTTCGGCCTCCGCAACCCGACGACGGGCAAGGTCGAGGGCTTCGACGTCGAGATCGCCAAACTGATCGCCAACCGGATCTTTGGTCCGGGCGGCGCCGACAAGATCGAGTTCGTCGAGTCGATCTCGGCCAACCGCGAGCCGTACATCGAGAACGGCAACGTCGACATCGTCGCCGCGACGTACACGATCAACGACGCCCGCAAGCTGCGCGTCGACTTCGCCGGGCCTTACTTCGTGGCCAAGCAGGACATCATGGTGAAGAAGGACGACTCGTCGATCAAGAGCGTCACTGACCTCGGTGGCAAGAAGGTCTGCACGGTCAAGGGTTCGACGTCGGAGAAGAACCTCACGGCCAAGGCGCCGACCGCGTCCGTCACACTGTTCGGCACCTACTCCGAGTGCGCGGCGGCGCTGACCGATGGCCGCGTCGTTGCGGTGACCACCGACAACACGATCCTTGCTGGGCTCGTGCAGTCGAGCAACGACGCCTTCAAGCTCGTCGGCAACCCGTTCAGCGATGAGCCCTACGGCATCGGTCTGAAGAAGGGCGACGATGCGTTCCGCACCTTCTTGAACGACTCGCTCGAGCAGATCTTCGAGAACGGCGACTGGGCCAAGGCCTTCACCGCCACCCTCGGCAAGCTCGGGCTCACCGCGCCCTCGCCGCCCACCGTCAACCGCTACACAGCGGGTTCGACGGCAACCACGGCAACGACGGCGGCGAGCACCACCACGGCCTACTAACGCATTGCGGGTCGTCCTCGACAACCTGTCGCTGTACCGGGACGGCCTGCTCACAACCATCGCGCTCACGCTGCTGTCGTTCACGGCCGCGTTCGTGATCGGGATGATCATCGCCGCGTTCCGCGTCAGCCCGATTCCGCCGCTGCGCGCGGTGGCAACCGCCTACGTCGAGGTGGTCCGCAACACGCCGCTCGCGGTGTTGTTCGTGCTGTTCTTCTTCGGGTTCACGAAGGTCGGCATCCGCTATTCGGCGTTCACGTCCGCCATCATCGTGCTGTCCGCCTACACCGGTGCGTTCATTGGCGAGACGGTGCGATCGGGCATCAACACCGTTGCCGTCGGCCAGGCCGAAGCGGCCCGCGCGCTCGGGCTCACGTTCCCGCAAGTCCTCCGGCTGGTGATCCTTCCGCAGGCCCTGCGGTCGGTCGTCGCACCACTCGGCAACCTCTTCATCGCCCTCACCAAGAACTCGTCGCTGGCCTCGATCATCTCGGTGCTGGAGTTGACCGAGGTGGCGGACCGGGTGACGACGGCGTCGGCGCAGCCGGTGGCCGCCTTCCTCGGTGCCGGCATCGGATACCTGCTGTTGACCCTGCCCGCCGGCGTCGCGTTCGGGGTTCTCGAGCGGCGGGTCGCGATCAAGCGATGACGGCGGTCGTGCTGGCGGATGCTCTCGGGCCGCGCGCCAAGCGGCGCGTTCGTATCGCGACCGTCGTCTCGGCCGTCGTCGTTGCCTTGGCGGTCGCGGTCGCGATCAAGCGGTTGGCCGATCACGACCAGCTCACGGCGGCCAAGTGGCGGCCGCTCACCGAATGGGGCGTCATCCGGTTCCTGCTGATCGGCCTCGGCCAGACCGTGAAGGCGGCGATGGCGGGCATGGCCCTGGCGATCTGCGTCGGCGTGGTGATGGCGTTGGGCCGGCTGGCGCGGACCGCAGCGGTGCGCTGGCTGGCGAGCGCGTACGTCGAGTTCTTCAGAGCGTTACCGCTGCTGTTGCTGATCTTCTTCGCCGGCTTCGGCCTCCCCAGGTACGGCATCCGGTTGTCGCCGTTCACGAGCATCGTCATCGCGCTGGTGATCTACAACGGCGCCGTCCTCGGCGAGATCTTTCGGGCCGGCATCTTGTCGCTCGAACGCGGTCAGACCGAAGCCGCCTACGCGCTCGGGATGTCGTACTGGCAGGCCATGTTCCTCGTCGTGGTCCCGCAGGCGGCGCGGCGCATGATCCCGTCGATTGTCAGTCAGCTCGTCACGCTGCTCAAGGACACGTCGTTGGGTTATGTGATCAGTTACGACGAGCTGTTGCGACGGAGCCGTCAGGCCGGTGAGTTCAGCGCCAACCTGCTGCAGTCGGTGACCGCGGCCGCCGTGCTCTACATCGCAGTGAACTTCACGTTGAGTCGCATCGCCCGGCGCCTCGAAGTGCGCCAGCGCCGTCGTTACCGCGCTGGCGCGGTGCGGGTGGCCGGCGTCGAAGACCTCACCGCGGTCGCGGTGGCGGCCGACGAGCGAATCAACCGGCCAGCGCAGCCTTGAGTTGCTCGGCCGTCTCGGCCACGGCGGCTTTGGCCGCGTCGAGGACCAAGTCCATGCTGAAGAAGCCGTGGATGAGGCCGTCGTAGCGCTTGAACGTCACCGGCACACCGGCCTCGCGTAGGCGCGCGCCGTAGGCCTCGCCCTCGTCGCGCAGCGGATCGAACTCGGCGGTGAGGATCAACGCGGGCGGCAGGCCGCTGACATCGGACGCGAACAGTGGCGACACGATCGGCTCCTTCGGATCGCCCTTGGTGCCGAGGTAGTGGTCGTAGAACCACCGCAGCCCGTCGGCGGTGAGCATGTAGTCGGTGCCGTTCTCCTCGATCGACGGCTGGCTCATTGTGAGGTCGGTGACGGGATAGACGAGCAGCTGGAACGCGATCGCCGGCCCACCGCGGTCGCGAGCGAGGAGCGGCGTCACCGCGGCGAGGTTGCCGCCGGCGCTGTCGCCGGCGACGGCGAGGCGCGCCGCGTCGGCGCCGAGTTCGCTCGCGTGTTCGGCGGCCCACACGGTCGCCGCGTAGCAATCCTCGGCCGCCGCCGGTGCTGCGCTCTCGGGTGCGAGCCGGTAGTCGACGCTCACGACGACCGCGCCGACCAGCCGGGCCAGCGAGCGGCAGGTTGCATCGTGGCTGTCGATGTTGCCGATCACGAAGCCGCCACCGTGGAAGAACACGACGAGCGGGCGGGGCGCCGAACCGGCGGCCGGCGTGTAGATGCGCACCGGGATGTCGCCGCCAGGCCCGGGGACGCTGCGGTCCTCGGTCGTAACCCCTTCGGTGCTCGGCGCGGCCAGGGCCGCCATGCCGACGAACATCTGCCGGGCGGCCTCCGGTGTCATCTCCTGGAGCGGCAGACCGCCGGCGGAGGCCAGCTGGTCGAGAAGGGCGCGTACCTGCGGGTCGACGGGCATGCGCGCACCGTAGCTTTTCGGTCCATGCGTGTCGTTTCCGGATCGGCCAAAGGACGACGGTTGGTCGCGCCCGACGGCACGGGGACGCGACCGACGAGCGACCGCGCCCGCGAAGCGATCTTCGACATGCTCAGCAGTCGCGACGCGCTGGACGACGCGACGGTGGCTGATCTGTTCGCGGGCAGCGGTGCGTTCGGCATCGAGGCCTTGTCGCGCGGGGCGTCGCACGCGACGTTCGTCGAGAACGACCGCGACGCATTGCGGGCCATCGCCGCCAATCTCGACACAACTGGGCTGGGCGACCGTGCCACGGTCGTGCGGGGCGACGCATCCACGTTCTCGACCGCCGTCGACGTCGCCTTTGTCGATCCTCCGTATGCCTTCGATGGCTGGCCCGCGCTTCTCGAAGTCATTCAGGCCGACTTGGCCGTCCTCGAGTCCGACCGCGAGCTCGACGTCGGCGCGAAGTGGCTGGTCAACAAGGTGCGGCGCTACGGCAGTACGGTTGTGACTGTGGCGCAACGGAAAGGTGGGAGTTGAGAACCGCCCTCTGTCCCGGGTCCTACGACCCCATCCATAACGGGCATCTCGAAGTCATCGAGCCCGCCGCGAAGTTGTTCGATCGCGTCGTCGTCGCCGTCATCCGGAATCCCGGCAAGTTGAAGCCGATGTTCACGCTCGACGAACGCCGAGAGATGATCCAGGAGTCCACGACGCAGTTCGACAACGTCGAGGTCGTGGCCATGACCAAGCTCACGGTGGACGTGGCCAAGGATGTCGGCGCCGGCTGGATCGTCCGCGGCCTCCGCGTGGCGTCGGACTTCGAATACGAGTTGCAGATGGCGCAGATGAACGAGGCCATCTCCGGCGTCGAGACGATCTTCATTCCGTGCGCGTCGCGCAGCTCGTTCATCGCCTCCTCGCTTGTCCGCGAGATCGCCAAGTTCGGCGGCGCCGAGCGGGTGGGCAGCATGGTCCCCGAACCCGTCGCCAAGCGACTGATGGAGAAGTTTTCGTGAGTTACGACCCGACTGCGATGGCCAACGAGCAACCGGATGCGGAGACGTTGCTGCGTCGCGTCGTCGACATCGTGAACAACGCCAAGTCGATGCCGCTGTCGTCATCGGTCCTGCTCAGCAACAAGGACGACGTCCTCGAACTGATGGAGGACGCGCTCGAGCGGCTGCCCGCCGAGCTGCGCCAAGCGCGTTGGATGTTGCGGGAGCGCCAGGAGTTCCTCGACAAGGTTCAGCGCGAGGGTGACGAGATCCTCGAAGCGGCGCGAGTCCGCGCCGAGCGCATGGTGCAGCGCGCCGAGATCGTCCGCGAGGCCCAGCACGTAGCCGAGAAGACGGTCGAGGAAGCGCGGGACCTCGCCCGTCGGCTCCGTCACGAGGCCGAGGACTACTGCGACCAGAAGTTGGCCGCGTTCGAGATCGTCCTCGAGCGGACGATGAAGACCGTGCAAGGCGGGCGCGAGAAGCTGCGCGTCACCCCGAGTGGGCCACAAGAGGGCGCGATCGGCTTCGACGGGAGCGACCTCATGGAGGGGCCGCCCACCGGCGAGCACGAGGCGTTCTTCGACCAAGACCAGTAGTCATGTTTCGTATCCCGGTGGCCGAGCTGCTCCGGCATCCCGGGGAAGTACGTCGGGTCGAGGTCGATGGTCCGATCGCCGACGTGGCCACCAGCGCCTCACAAGTGCACGGCGACGTCCGCGCCAACCTGCAGCTCCAGTCGTTAGGCGGCGGCTCGCTCGTCGCCCACGGGACGGTGTCGGCCGCGTGGACGGGGGAGTGCCGCCGATGCCTGGGTGAGGCCGTCGGCACCGTTACCGCTGACGTGCGCGAGATCTTCGAGGCGGGCAGCGACGGCGAGGAGACCTACCCGATCAAGGGCGATCAAGTCGACGTAGAGCCGCTCGTGCGCGACGCTGTACTGCTCGAACTCCCGCTGGCGCCGCTGTGCCGGGAGGCCTGCGCGGGGCTGTGTCCCGTCTGCGGCGCCAACCGGAACGACGACGACTGCGGGCACGAACCCGATTTGCGCGACCCCCGGTGGGCCGCACTCGACCAGTTGAAAGAGACGTAAATCCTCGTGGCTGTCCCCAAGAAGAAGACCTCCAAAGCCAAGACGCGGATGCGGCGGGCATCGTCGTGGACGCTGGACGCGCCGCCCCGCAGCATCTGCCCGCAGTGCAACCAGGCCAAGCTGCCGCACGTCGTGTGCCCGAACTGCGGCTGGTACGGCGGCCGCCAGGCCATCGAAGTCGACTGACCCCGTTCTTTGATTCTTTGACGACTTTCCACGCCAGCAAAGAATCAAAGAACCGTTGGTGATGCTGCCTGTCGCGGTCGACGCCATGGGCGGCGACAAGGCGCCCGAAGAGATCGTCGCCGGCGCAACCCAGGCGGCCACTGAGCACGGCATCCCCGTCGTCCTCGTCGGCCGGCCCGATGCGATCGGCGACACCGACCTCGAGGTCATCGCCGCGTCCGAGGTCATCGAGATGCACGACGACCCGGCGCAGGGCGTGCGGCGCAAGAAGGACAGCTCGCTGGTGCGGGCGGCCGAGGCCGTGCGCGACGGCCGGGCCAGCGCGATGGTCAGTGCCGGCAACACCGGCGCCACCATGGCCAGCGCTCTGCTTCGCATGGGCCGCCTGCCTGGCGTGGCCCGGCCGGCGATCGCGACACCGATCCCGGTACCCGGCGGCACGCCAACCGTGCTCCTCGACGCCGGCGCCAACGCCGAGTGCTCAGCGGAGTGGCTCGTGCAGTTCGCCCAGATGGGCGCCGCGTTCGCCCGTCACCGGTTCAACATCGAGAAGCCCCGCGTCGCCCTGCTGTCCATCGGCGAGGAGGACACCAAAGGCACGCCGCTGGTGAAGGAGACCCACGCCCTCCTCCGCGAGGCGTCGGGCATCGACTTCATCGGCAACGTCGAGGGCCGGGACCTGATCAGCGACGCGGCCGACGTGGTGGTCACCGACGGGTTCACCGGCAACGTCGCCCTCAAGACGCTCGAGGGCAGCATGCGGTTCATGGTCGGCGCCGTGTTCGGCGCCATGGTCGCCACGGACGAGGCCAAAGAGGCCGCCAAGGTGCTCATGCCCGCCCTCGCACCGCTGGCGGACGAGCTTGACCCCGACAGCCACGGCGGCGCCATGCTCCTCGGGGTCAACGGCGTGTGCATCATCGGGCACGGATCGTCGTCGGCCCGGGCGGTCGTCAACGCCGTTCGGGTCGCCCGCGACATGGTCGAGGCCGATTTGGTGGGGGCAATCGCGGCTTCTGTCCGGTAATAGGCAGGGTTCACAAGGGTACAAGCGGGGTTCTGCTAGGCTGGCGCGCACCAATCCGCTGCTCAGGAGCCTGATTTGCCCGCTGAGACACACGTCGAACGGGGCCCGATGGACCGCAACTGGGTCTTCGAGCTCATCCGAGATCGCCTAGCCGACATCCTCGAGATTCAGCCCGGTGAAATCGCCGAGGGCGCGTCCTTCACCGAGGACCTGTCGGCCGATTCGCTCGCGCTCATCGAGCTGGTCGAGGCGTTGGAGGAAGAACTGGGCGAACGCAGCGTCGGTTTCCGGATCGAAGATGAAGACCTCGAGGATCTAAAAACGGTCCGAGATGCCGTCGACTACGTCCTGGCCAAGCTCGAGGCCAGTACCTGATTAACCCCCCCGAGCTCGACGCTTTGGCGGCCCGGCTCGGCTGGACGTGTCGTGACCCCGCCCTCCTCAACCAGTCCGTGGCGCACCGTTCCTGGTGTGCGGAGAGCGGCGCCGCCCAGTCCAACGAGCGGCTCGAGTTCCTTGGCGACGCCGTGCTCGGCATCATCGTCACCGACTACATCTACCGGACCTATCCCGAGCTGCCCGAAGGCGAGCTGGCCAAGGTCCGGGCGTCGGTCGTGAACTCGTCCGCGCTGGCCGAAGTGGCCGCCTCGCTCGACCTCGGCTCGGCGCTGCTCCTCGGCAAGGGCGAGGACCAGTCGGGCGGGCGGGAGAAGCCGTCGATCCTGGCCGACGCCATGGAGGCGCTGATCGGCGCCGTGTACCTCGACCAGGGCTGGGACGGGGCGACCGATGTCGTCATGCGACTGTTCGGCGAGCGCATGAACGAGGCGGCGGCCGGGCCGGGCGGCCAGGACTACAAGACCCGCCTGCAGGAGCTGTCGGCCCGCTTCCTCGAGGAGCTGCCGCACTACGTGGTCCTGGCCGAGGGTCCCGATCACGCCAAGCAATTCCACGCCACCGTGTACCTCGGTGCCGAGCCCAAGGGCGAGGGCGAAGGTCGATCAAAGAAGCAGGCAGAGCAGGCGGCGGCCCGCATTGCCTGGGAGAAGCTTTCGGCGGACATTGGGCAGTACGGGGGGAATTAGGTGCCTGAATTACCTGAAGTCGAGACCATCCGTCGCGACCTCGACAAAGAGGTCGTCGGCAAGCGCATCAAGTCGGTGGAGGCCACGGGCCTCCGGACGATCCGGCGCCACAAGACCAAGAAGAACTTCGCGGCCAAGCTCGACGGTCGCAAGATCAACGCGGTCGAGCGCAAGGGCAAGTACCTCCTGCTCAAGCTCGACGACGGGAACCTGCTGGTCGTCCACCTCGGCATGAGCGGCCAGCTGCTGCGGGCGAAGAGCGCCAAGGAACCGATGCTCAAGCACACGCACGTCGTGTTCACCTTCACGCAAGGCGGTCAGCTCCGGTACGTCGATCCGCGCACGTTCGGTGAGCTGTTCGTCACCGAGCCCGACGAGCTGAACCACGAGGTGCCCGAGCTGGCGCACCTCGGCTTCGACCCGCTCGAAGACGTCATGAGCTGGACCCGGTTCGGCGACATGCTCCACGACAAGAAGACCAAGCTCAAGGCCCTCCTAATGGACCAGAAGTTCCTGGCCGGCATCGGGAACATCTACTCCGACGAGATCCTGTTCGCCGCCGGTCTCCGCTACGACCGTGACTCCGAGTCGCTCACCGCGCAGGAGGTCCGCCGCCTCTACCGGGCCATGGTCGAGACGCTCCAGGACGCCATCAAGCACCGCGGCTCGTCGCTGGCTGACGAGCAGTACCGCGACCTCTTCGGCGAGGTCGGCGACTTCCAGAGCCAGCACAAGGTCTACGACCGGGAAGGCGAGCCCTGCCGCCGGTGTCGCAGCGTGATCGCGCGGGTCAAGATCGCCGGCCGCTCGTCGTTCCTGTGCGAGCAATGCCAGGTGTAGGCCCATCCACGACGTAGCGCCTAGGCGTCGCTAGGTTGACTCTGCTGTGTTTCTGAAGTCGCTCACGCTGAAGGGTTTCAAGTCCTTCGCCGAAACCACCACGCTCGAATTCGAGCCCGGCATCACCGTGGTCGTGGGGCCGAATGGCAGCGGAAAGTCCAACGTCGTTGACGCGGTGGCGTGGGTGCTGGGCGCCCAGGGCCCCCGCACCGTCCGCAGCTCGAAGATGGAGGACGTCATCTTCGCTGGCTCGGCCAAACGGCCCGCGCTGGGCCGGGCCGAGGTCGCCCTCACGATCGACAACACCGCCGGTCTGCTTCCGATCGGCTTCTCCGAGGTCACGCTCACCCGCACGCTGTTCCGCAGCTCGGGCGAGAGCGAGTACGCGATCAACGGCGTCCCCTGCCGCCTGCTCGACATCCAAGAGTTGCTCTCCGACAGCGGCGTGGGACGCCAGCAGCACGTGATCGTGTCGCAGGGCCAACTCGACGCCGTTCTCGACGCCCGACCCGAGGACCGGCGGCTCGTCATCGAAGAAGCGGCCGGCGTCCTCAAGTACCGGCGCCGCCGCGAGAAGGCGCAGCGCCGGCTCGACGCCACCGAGAGCAATCTCGTTCGCCTGCAAGATCTGCTGCGCGAGGTGCGCCGGCAATTGCGACCACTGGAGCGTCAGGCCGACGCGGCGCGCCGTCACGACTCGCTGGCCGCCGAACTGCACGCGCTTCGCATCCACCTCGGCGGGCGCGAGGTCGCCGGGTTGCAAGGCCGACTGGGCGCGGCCGACGCGGCGCGTGCCAGCGCGGCCAACACCGAGCGCGAGTTGCGCGCGACCCTCGCTCGCCTCGACGCCGACGTGCTGGTCGCCGAGCAGGAGTCCGGATCGCTGACGTCGCAGGACCTGGCCGACGCCGTCGGACGACTCGATGCGTTGCGCGAGCGGGCGCGCGGCCTCGCCGCGGTGCTGGCCGAGCGCCGCCGCTCGATCACTCGTCAGCGCGAGGCCGAGGCCGACAGCAGCGTGGTCGCCAGCCTGGCTGCCGAGGCCGATCAGCTCGCCGCCGAGCTCATCACGGCCGACCAGGACGCCGCTGGGCTCACCCAGGACCGCACCGGGACCGAGCCGGACCTCGAGGAACGACTGCGGTCAGTCGCCCGGCAGCTCGAGACGGTCGACGCCGCCCTCGACGACGCGCGCCGCCGCCACGAAACCGCGAGCGACGCGCAGCGCGCCGCCGAGCAGGAGCGGCGCACGTGGATGGCTCGCGCCGACGCGCTCGACCAGGCGCTCGACGAATCGCGAGCGCGGGCGGGTGCCGAGCGGCTCGCTGGTGTCGCCGGCGTCGTCGGCACCCTGCTCGACTTGGTCGAGATCGACGACGGTTGGGAAGCGGCCTTCGAGGCTGCGCTCGGCGAAGCGATCGCCGCCGTCGTCGTCGACGGCGTGGGGTCAGCGCGCGAGGCGCTCCGTCAGCTGCACGAGCGCGGCGAGCCAGGCGCGGTGTTGCCGCTCGACGTGGCGTCGGCGCCCGCGAGCCTTTCGCTCGACGCCACTGCGATCGGCGAGCCGGTGCGGGCCCACGTGCACTCGGTCGCCAGCCGCCCCTCTGTTGACTCGCTCCTCGACTCGCTGCTTGCGACCGCGGTGCTCGTCGACGGCGGATGGCCGGAGGCGCTCGACGTCGCGCTGGCGCACCCGGGCATCGTCGCCGTCACGCGCGAGGGCGACCGGTTCTCGACGGCGGGTTGGCGGGCCGGGGCAGGGATGGCCGCCGCCACCGGAAGGGCGCTCAACGACGCGCGGGACGCGGCGGCGGCCGCCGGACTCGCAGTCGCATCGGCGGCCGCCGCCGCCGACCAAGCCAAGGCCGAAGTCGACACGCTCGAGAACGAACGGGTTGTCGTGGGCGGTCATCGCGCCGCGGCCGAGCAGGAATTGCTGGCGCAGCGCACGACGTTCGAGCGCCGGGCCGCCGGCATCGAGGAACGCCGCGCCCTGCTGGCCCATCGGCGCGCGGAGGTAGTGGCCCGGCTGGAACGGCTTGGTGGCGAAGCCGTCGCCGTGTCGCCCAAGCCCGAGTTGCAAGCAGCGATCGTCACCCGCCTGAGTGGCCTCGTCGACGCGCGTATCGCCACGCTCGACGAGGCGATTGCGCGCGTCCGCACCCATCGCGAGATCGAGGCCGACCGCGTGCGCAACGCGTCGAGCGCGCTGGAAGGACTGCGCCGCGAGCGCCAGACCGCCGAGCGGCAGTTGGGTGAGGTGCGGGAGAAGGCGCAGCGAGCCGAGGTCGACGAAGCCGAAGCGCGCGTGCGGCTCGAAGCGGCGGTGGAGTCCCTGCGTCGCGAACACGACGTCGAGCCCGAGACCGCGGTCGTCGCCGAATGTCCCGAGTTGCCGCCCGGCACCAGCGCACCCAACCGGGCGCGCGAGCTCGAGCGCGAGCTGCGGTTGATGGGCCCGGTCAACCCGTTGGCCTTGGAGGAGTTCACCGCGCTCAACGAGCGGCACCAGTTCCTCGAAGCGCAGCTTGAAGACGTGAAGACCAGCCGTCGCGAATTGGCAAAGGTCATCAAGGCGATCGACGCCGAGATCGTCGAGTTGTTCTCCGCCGCCTACACCGACGTGGCCGACAACTTCACCAAGTTGTTCAGCACGCTGTTCCCAGGTGGCACCGGCCGCCTGCGCCTCACCGATCCCGACGACATGTTGAACACCGGTATCGAGGTCGAGGCGCGGCCGTCGGGCAAGAACGTCCGCAAGCTGTCGTTGCTGTCGGGCGGCGAGCGTTCACTCACCGCCCTCGCGTTCCTCTTCGCCGTCTTCCGCAGCCGGCCGTCGCCCTTCTACCTGCTCGACGAGGTCGAGGCCGCGCTCGACGACGTCAACCTCCACCGCTTCCTCGATCTCATCCACGAGTTTCGCGAGGAGGCGCAGCTGCTGGTCGTCAGCCACCAGAAGCGCACGATGGAAGCGGCCGACTGCCTCTACGGCGTCACCATGCAACCTGGTGGCTCGAGCCGCGTCGTCAGCGAGCGGATAGAGGCGCGGGCCTAGCCCCTTAGGCTGTATCGCCTCATGGGAGTGCTGCTGGTTCTCATCGTTCTTGCCGTGCTGCTGCTGGTCGGCTCGGTCGGCATGATCGCCGTCGGTCGCCGGCGGGCGCGCCGCGCGCCGTATCTCGAGCCGCCGGTAACCCGGCCGCCGGAGGCGCCCCGGCCCGTCGTTGTGGCGCCCGAGGCGCCGGTGGCGGTCGAGCCCGAACCGGTCGTCGTTGCACCCGAGCCACAGCCCGAGCCGGTTGTCGTCGCGCCCAAGCCGCGGTTTCGCGATCGCCTCGGCAAGGCGCGGTCGCAGTTCGCCGGCTACGTGGGCAACGTGCTCTCGCGTACGTCGATCGACGACGCCACGTGGGACGACCTCGAGGAGGCGTTGATCCTGGCCGACGTCGGGATCGGTACCACGACGGCAATCCTCGACGACCTGCGCGCTCGCGTGAAGAGCGAGGGCATCACGACCCCGCAAGAGTTGATCGCCGCGCTCAAGGCCGATCTGACCGCCGCGCTGGGCGACGCCGACCGCAGCCTGCATCTCGACGCCGGGGTGACGAACGTGTGGTTGTTCGTGGGTGTCAACGGGGTGGGCAAGACGACGACGATCGGCAAGCTCGGCCGACGGTTCAACGAGGCGGGCACGCCGGTGGTGATGGCGGCGGCCGACACGTTCCGCGCCGCGGCGGCCGAGCAGCTCGAACTGTGGTCGAAGCGGGTGGGCGCCGATCTGGTGCGGGGCAACGAGGGCGGCGACCCCGGTGCGGTCGTGTTCGACGCGGTGCAGCGCGCCGCGGCCAAGAACGTCACGCTCGTGCTGGCCGACACCGCCGGCCGGCTGCACACCAAGGTCAACCTCATGGAGGAGCTCAAGAAAGTGCGCCGGGTCGCCGAGCGCGAGCCGGGCAAAGTGACCGAGGTCCTCCTCGTTATCGACGCCACCACCGGACAAAACGGCCTCGTACAGGCCAAGCAGTTCGGCGAGGCGGTGGGCGTCAGCGGTGTGGTGCTCACCAAGCTCGACGGCACGGCCAAAGGGGGCATCGTGCTGGCGATCGAGAAGGAACTGGGCGTCCCGATCAAGCTGGTCGGCCTGGGTGAAACCGCCGACGACCTCGTGGACTTCGATCCCCACGAGTTCGTCGATGCCCTCTTCGACGCCTAACCTGGACCGCTCATGTTCGATTCCCTGTCCGACCGCTTCGACGCGATCTTCACGCGCCTGCGGGGCCGGGGCCGGCTGTCGGACGAGGACGTCGACGAGGTCCTCCGTGAGATCCGCGTCGCCCTGCTCGAGGCCGACGTCAACCTCACCGTCGTTCGCGAGTTCACCCGTCGCGTCAAAGAGCAGTGCGTCGGCGAGGACTTGTCGCAGAGCCTCTCGCCCGCCCAGCAAGTCATCAAGATCGTCCACCAGGAACTGGTCGGCATCCTCGGCGGCGAGACGCTTCGCATCACCTACGCGTCGCACCCGCCGACGGTTGTGCTGCTCGCCGGCCTTCAGGGTTCCGGTAAGACGACGGCGGCGGCCAAGCTCGCTCGCTGGTTCCGCCAGCAGGGCCGTCACCCGCTTCTCGTCGGCGCCGACCTCCAGCGCCCGGCGGCCGTCGAGCAGTTGCGCGTGCTCGGCCAGCAAGCGTCGGTCAGCGTCTTCAGTGAGCCCACCGACCCGGTAGCCGTCGCCGCCGCCGGTATCGCTGAGGCGCGCCGAGTCGGCCGCGACGTGGTCATCGTCGACACCGCGGGCCGCCTGTCGATCGACGCCGAGCTCATGGACGAGGTCCGCCGCATCTCCGAGGCGGTCAAGCCCGACTACACGTTCCTCGTCATCGACGCCATGACCGGCCAGGACGCGGTGGCCACCGCCGAGGCGTTCCATTCGACGCTCGCGCTCGACGCCGTCATTCTCAGCAAGCTCGACGGCGACGCCCGTGGCGGCGCCGCGCTGTCGGTCAAAGAGGTCGTTGGCAAGCCCATCGCCTTCGCCTCGATCGGCGAGAAGCTGGGCGACTTCGACGTCTTCCACCCCGACCGGATGGCCAGCCGCATCCTGGGCATGGGCGACGTCCTCACGCTCATCGAGAAGGCCGAGCAGGCATACGACGCCGATGCGGCCGCCGACGCCGCCACCAAGCTCATGGAGGGCCGTCTCACCTTCGACGACTTCCTCGAGCAGATGCAGGCGCTCAAGAAGATGGGGCCCCTCCAGAACATCATCGGTATGCTTCCCGGGGTCCCGAAAGAGCTGAAGAACGTCGAGATCGAGGACAGGGAGATCGCCCGGATCGAAGCCATCATCCGGGGGATGACGCCAGCAGAGCGTGAAGATCCCTCCCTGATCAACGCATCGAGGCGAACACGGATCGCAAGTGGCAGCGGCGTGTCGTCGTCCGACGTCAGCAATCTGCTCAAGCAGTTCAAAGAGATGCAGAAGATGATGAAGGGCTTTGGCGGCAAGGCGATGATGCGCAAAGCCAAGGGCACCAAGAAGAAGAAGGGCGGTCGTGTGACCGCCCCCCGTTAGGAGAGAAACAACGTGGTCAAGCTCCGCCTCATGCGGATGGGTAAGAAGAAGCAGCCGACGTACCGCGTCGTGGCGGCGGACAGCCGGTCGCCTCGCGACGGGCGCTTCATCGAGATCGTGGGCACCTACGAGCCCCGCGCCGAGCCGTCGGTGGTGAAGCTCGATCAGGCCAAGGTGCAGAAGTGGCTCTCGCAGGGCGCCCAGCCCACCGAGACCGTCGCCAAGCTCATCAAGATCGCCGCCTCGGCGCCGGCCCCCGCCGCTACCGAATGACCGAAAGCGACGTCGAGTACGAAGACGGCGACATCAACCAGGTCGACGACGTCGACGACGCGGTCGATGACGCGGTTGATGACGACGGCGGTCCCGGCGCCCCGCTGTCGAAGTCGGTGCTCGAGTACGTCGCCCGGGCGATCGTCGACGAGCCCGATGCCGTCGAGGTCGACGCGGGCGAATCGCGCCGCGGTGGCATCGAGCTGAGCCTGCACGTGTCGCCCGACGACATGGGCAAGGTGATCGGCAAGCGCGGTCGTGTCGCGCAGGCCATCCGCGCTGTCGTTCGCGCCGCCGGCGCGTCCGAGGGCGTCGACACCAGCGTCGACATCGTCGACTAGCTCCGCATGCTCGAGGTCGGGCGGATCATCAAGCCCCACGGCCTCCGGGGCGACGTCATCGTGGCCCTCAGCACCAACCGCAGCGAGCGACTTGCTGCCGGCAGCGTGCTCAACGACGGCCAGCTGACCGTCACGCGGGCGGCGCCACACCAGCATCGCTGGATCGTCACGTTCGAGGGCGTCGACACACTCGACGCCGCCGAAGCGTTGCGGGGGACACTCCTGCTGGCCGAGCCGCTCGCCGACGCTGACGCACTGTGGGTCCACGAACTCATCGGCGCGACGGTGATCGACGCGACCGGCGTCGCGCGCGGCGTCGTCGAGTCGGTGCAGGCCAATCCAGCCAGTGACTTGCTCGTTCTCGACACTGGCCCGCTCGTGCCGCTGCGATTCGTCGTCGAGCAGCGCGACGGCGAGGTCGTCGTCGACGTCCCTGAAGGACTGTTCGATACGTGAGGATCGACTTGTTCACGATCTTCCCCGACCTGGTGGACGCGTACTTGCAGGGCAGCGTCATTGGTCGCGGGCGCGCTGCCGGTGCGCTCGACATTCGAGTGCACAACCTGCGCGATGGCACGACCGACGTGCATCACACGGTCGACGATTCGCCCTTCGGCGGCGGCGCGGGGATGGTGCTGATGGCCGAGCCGTTGTTCGCGGCGGTCGAGGCCGCCGCCCCGCCGCGTCCGCTGCTTCTCCTGTCGCCGAGCGGTCGTCGGTTCGACCAGTCGGTGGCGGCCGAGTTGGCCAGTGGCGACGGGTTCTCGCTGCTGTGCGGACGCTACGAGGGTGTCGACCAACGGGTGGCCGACCATCTCGTCGACGGCGAGCTGTCGGTCGGTGACGTGGTGCTCGCCGGGGGAGAGGTGGCGTCGCTCCTCGTGGTCGAGGCGGTCGCCCGGCTCGT
This sequence comes from Acidimicrobiales bacterium, assembly GCA_035649535.1. GTDB lineage: Bacteria > Actinomycetota > Acidimicrobiia > Acidimicrobiales > JACDEA01 > JACDEA01. The sequence goes on from DASRJI010000039.1 coordinate 54,434, forward strand.
GCCCGGCGTGCTCGGCAACGAGGCGTCGGCGACCGACGAGTCCTTCAGCGACGGTCTGCTGGAATACCCGCAGTACACGAGGCCGGCGACGTTCCGCGAGTGGGACGTGCCGGACGTGCTCACCTCGGGTGACCACGGCCGCATCGCCCGCTGGCGCCGTGCCCAGGCGCTGGCCCGCACGGTCGACCGCCGGCCCGACCTGATCGAGGCGCGAGGTGGGCTCTCCGACGCCGACCGGGCTCTGTTGGAGGAGTTCGCCCCGGATCATCTATCCTGAGCGGTCCTCCAGAGAAGACCGCAGGAGCCAACGCGCCATGAATCCCACTGATCTCGTCGACCAGACCAGCCGGCGCGACGACATTCCCAAGTTCGCCCCCGGCGACACGTTGAAGGTTCACGTGCGCGTCGTGGAAGGCACCCGCGAGCGGGTCCAGGTCTTCCAGGGCGCCGTCATGCGCCGCCAGGGCTCGGGCATTCGCGAGACGTTCACCGTCCGCAAGGTCAGCTTCGGCGTCGGCGTGGAGCGCACGTTCCCGGTGCATTCGCCGATCCTCCAGAAGATCGAAGTGGTCACCCAGGGCGACGTCCGTCGGGCCAAGCTCTACTACCTCCGCGACCGCGTTGGTAAGGCCGCCAAGATCAAGGAAAAGCGCGCTGCGCTAACGCCGAGGCAGGCCAAGGCCGCCGCGAAGGCCGCCGAAGCCGCGGCCGCTGCTGAAGCACCGCCCGCCGCGGAGACCTCCGAAGAGTCCTAGCGAGTGTCGGTGTCACGTCTGCCTTTTCGGTAACTGAGCACCGACACCTCGGGCCGCTGCCACCTCGCAGCGGTGATTCGACTATGCGACGGTGAATTCCGCCCTGGCTGTGCCGCGGTCACGTAGGCCCCGACTTCCGTCATGGCTCCACGACAGCAGGAGTTGATATGAGCCGGCCTCCAGCTCTCTAATTTGAAAGCGACCAAGAGACGCGCTCGTGTTGGGTCCAACAACACGCGCTGGGCCGGCCAAGGCGTCAGCAGTCTCCTGTCGTTCGACGCGCCCGGCAGCATCGACTTCGCCGGAGAGACTGGGCCCAAGCTGGGCGACGAACTCCCAAGCCCCGTCTTCTGAGCTTCGCTCGAGACGCGTCCATCCGCCGCCGATCGTGATGCTGCCGTCTGTGGAATTGACGACGGTCAGCGCAAACTGGCCTTGCGAGGAGTTCACCGTTCGGGGCACGACGAGCAGTTGCACTGGCGCATCGCTCGGAGCGTTGGTTGTGTCCCGCCCCGCCACCACGTTTCTGCGTCCCTCCCAAGGCGTGGCCGCAAGCCCAGCGCCAACGATGAGCACCGCTAGGGCGAACGCCCCGCCGGCAGCGGCTCGCCGCCGACGTCGCAGGTGTTTGGCACGCCCGCGGCTTCGTAACCGCTGGTCGCTACCCGGTGTTGGCGGCGCCGGATCGTCAAGGCCGAGGATGAGCGCCTCGATATCGCTGTCAGCGTTCATGGTTCCTCCTGTTCCACGAGATGCCTTCGCAACGCAGCGACGCCACGGGCGAAATGCTGCTTTGTGGTCCCGATGCTGGTTCTCATCAGCCGCGCCACCTCGGACTCGGGCAAGTCAGCAACAAGGCGAAGAACGACTGCCTCTCGCTGCCGCGCTGGGAGTCGCGCGACTGCGCGTTGCAGTTGATCACGGGCAACAACGGCAGCTTCTTGAGATGGCGCCTCGCTCGTGCGGAACGACAGCCCGCGCCGCCGGCGGTCGCGCCGTAGTTCGTCGATAGCAAGGTTGATAGCGACGCGGCTAACCCACGCCTCGGCGTACTCCTCGACCGTTCGCCACCGAGTCTCGCAACGAGCAACGGCTTCGATTGCCACGTCCTCTGCGGCGGTTCTGCTCCCCAGAAAGCGAAACGCGGTGCGGTAAGCCGTGTCGAACAGCCCAGGAAAACGCGCTTCGAAGGAATCTGGCACTTCACCTATCGCCTAACGACCGATGCATCAGATTGGTTGACAGCGAACCCGAGTTTTCTCGTAGCGCCAAGCGCGCCCGGAGCGTACGTTCAACATTGGGCTACGCGCGCGAGGACTTCATGAAGTCAAGACGGCTGGTCGTTGGTCTGACAGTCGGATTCGCTGCTTCAGTCCTAGCGACGGTAGCGACCAGCCCGGCGCCTCGAGCAGCAGCGGCAACGCCGCAGGACAGCGAGACGACCAGGGCCCAGGGCATCCGCGCCGATTACGGCCTCAATACGGACCCTGAACATGTCCGGCAGGTAGCCAACAGGCCGGACAAGACCTACCGATACTTGGGGATACCGCTGACGCCGGACGAAGGGACTCAACTCGACCTCGACATCGCTCGGTCCGCGCGCGTCGGGTCCGCGGTCGCAGGGTTCGCCTCCGACCCGGGTTTCGGCGGTGCCTGGTGGGTGTTCAGGGCACGTCAAGTAGCTGTGGCGGTAACCAGCGACGCGACTCCGGGCCTTGCGGATCGCTTCGCCGATCGCGTCGAGGCAGGAATCGCACACGCGGCCGTGCCCGTCGCGCACTCGTATATGGCGCTACAGGACGCGTGGGCGAAGGCCAACGAGGCTGCGTACAAAGCCGGCCCTCGGGGCCGGCTTCGCTGGGTGAGTTTGAACGACTGGGAGAATCGAGTTGTCGTCGGCGTCGAGCGAGGTGCGTTGGTTGATGACCGCCGCGGCGTCGAGGGCCTCAGTCCAGCGATCGTCACTGAGGATACTGATCGGCCCGCCGGACTCGTCGACACCTTGTGGGATGGCGTTCCGCCGCTTCGAGGGGGGAAGCAGATCCTGCGCGAGCCAACGCCTGGCAGCTACATCACGTGCTCAATCGCCGGGATAGGTGCTGGGAGCAACGGTTACTACGCGATCAGCGCAGGCCACTGTGCAGCGGCAGCTGGCGTTACGGCGGGGGCTGGCCGCTTACGACCTCACCCGCGCCCAACATCGGCAATGCCATGAACGTCAACTATCCGGGCGTCGGGAACCAGACCGACTGCGACTGCATGGTGATCGGCCCGCTGCTCGCAGGGAACCTCATTTCCCCGTCGCACTACATCGGCGCTAGTACGTGGGCTTGGTATCTCGCCAACGCACAAGAGGTGGACTACAAGAAAGACCAACCGGTGGCCCGCATTGGGAAGACGAGCGGTCTCTTCACACCGGGCAAGATCACGAATCCGTTCTACAGCCGCTATCTAAACGGGGTCTTCTACTACGGCCAAATTCGAACGGACCTCGACGTGTGTGTGGGGGACAGCGGTGGCGCACTTCTCGGATCGACGCCCAATGGTTGGGTGGTACTTATGGGCGTCACTGTGTATGGCGAGAACCCGTACGCGAGCTCATGCGCGGCCAACCCGACCGCAACCGCATATACGGACTCCGTGTACTCGCGCTCGACCCTTGTGCCGACGAGGGTCGGAGTGACCCCGATCCTTCACTGAGCCGACTCAAGACCCATGCGGACGTTGCGATTGCGCGTCGACGTGACCGAGGGCCGGGCGTTCTCGTCGACTACGTGAGCTGATCCGCGTCGCCGGCTAGTTCCCGTCGAACGCGGCTTGGACCGCGGCGAGGTCGAGCTTCTTCATTCCCATCATCGCCTTCATGGCTCGCTGGCCGCGCTCGCTCGGATTGGTCACCAGCTCTCCCAGCCCGTCGGGCACGACTTGCCACGACAGTCCGTACTTGTCCTTGAGCCAGCCGCACGGGCCTTCCTCGCCGCCCTCGGTGAGCTTGCCCCAGTAGTGGTCGACTTCTTCCTGGTCGGCGCAGTTGATGAGGAACGAAACCGCTTCATCAAATGTGAACTCGGGTCCACCGTTGATGGCGGTGTACTCCTGACCGTCGAGAACGAAGTCGACCGTCAGGACGAGGCCAGCCTCGCGCGGGCCGCCTGCGGTGTAGTGGGTGACGTCGGTGATCTTCGAGTCCGGGAAGACCGAGACATAGAACTCGGCGGCCTCCTCGGCCTGCGTGTCGAACCAGAGATTGGGCGTGATTGTGGGCATGGGTATCTCCTCCATCGTCGTCCTACCCCCCCCAGACGGATCCACGACCGCGAACTAATCGCGAATTCGCAAGATCCAAGCGCCTACGGTCACGACGTGATCGGTCTGCTGGTGGCGGCCGCAGCTGCGGCGGTGACCGCGCTGTTGACGACGCCGTACTTGATCGCACGACTGCGGGCCGCCAACATCGGCCAGGTAATCCAAGACGAGGTCGGCCAGCACGCGGCGAAGGCCGGCACGCCGACAATGGGCGGAGCGATCATCACCGTCGCGCTCGTCGTCGGCTACGCGGTGGGCCATGTTGCATTGCGCTCGTGGCCGTCGCGGACTGGTCTGCTCGTGGTGGCGGCCGTCGTCGGTGCATCGGTGGTCGGCGGGGTGGACGAGTGGCTGAAGGTCCGCCACGAACGCAACCTGGGTCTGCGGGAGCGGCAGAAGACGATCGGGCTGCTCATCGTCGCCGTGACGTTCGTCGTCCTACATGGGCGGACGGCGGGGTCGTGCGACGCCATCGCGGTGACGCGGTGTCACGGGCCCGGCCTCCGGCTTGGGCCCGTGGTGTGGGCCCTGTTCGCGATCGCACTGGTCTGGGTGACCGCCAACGCAACCAACTTCACCGACGGACTCGAAGGACTGCTCGCCGGCAGCGGCGCGATGAGCTTCGCCGCGTTGGCCGTGATCGGGTTCTGGCAGTTCCGTCACCTCGGCGACTACGGCGTGCGCGACGCGCTCGACTTGGCCATCGTCGCCGGCGCGATCGGTGCCGGCTGCGTCGGCTTCCTCTGGTGGAACACCAACCCGATGACCATTTTCATGGGCGACGTCGGATCGCTCGCGCTCGGTACCGGGATCGCCGCGCTGACCCTGTCTATGAACGTGGCGTTGCTCGTACCCGTGCTCGGAGCGCTCTACGTCGCCGAGGGCGCGTCGAGCTTTCTCCAACGGTGGTGGTTCCGGATCTCAGGCGGTCGCCGGCTGTTCCGAATGGCACCGATCCACCACCACTTCGAACTCGTGTGGCCGGAGTCGACCGTCATCGTGCGCTTCTGGATCGTCAGCGGACTGGGTGCCGCCCTCGCGCTGTCGATCTTCTACGGCGACTTTCTCCGCCTGTAAATCGGTCGACACAGAGCGCTGGGCGCGGGTGGACTCCGGTACGCGATGGCAGCCGTGAAGCGACACGACGACGAGTTCCTGGTGGACGAGCCGCTCGTCCGCGGACTGTTGCGCGCGCAATTCCCTGAGTGGGCCGACCTCCCGATGTCGTTGCTCGAGCCGCAGGGGACGGACCACACGATCTACCGCCTGGGCGGCGAGATGGTCGTGCGCATGCCGATCCACGAGCCGATCCCCGCGCAGACGCGGAAGGAAGCGCGATGGGTGCCGTTCCTCGCGCCGCAGGTTCCCCTCGAGTTGCCAATGCCGCTCGCGATGGGTAAGCCGAGCGATGACTATCCGTTCATCTGGTCGATCGTCAGGTGGATCGAGGGCGACCAAGCCACGGCGGACAACATCGACGCGCCGCAGGCCGCCGTAGACCTGGCGCGGTTCATCAAGGCGTTGCAGGTCTGCGACACAACCGACGGTCCGCGTCCCGACGGGGCCAATGCGCTTCGCGGCGCGCCGATACGCAAGGGCGAAGCGTTCGTGCGCGCGGCGCTCGACGATCTTGCCGGTCACTACGACACGACGAAGGCCGAGGCGGTTTGGGAGCTCGTGCGCGCCGCCGACGGCTGGAACCGCCCTCCCGTGTGGCTCCACGGCGACTTGCCCGGCAACCTCATCGCGCGTGACGGCCGCCTCGTTGGCGCCATCGATTCGGGCTACGCGGTCGGCGACCCAGCGTGCGACCTGATGCCGGCGTGGACGCACTTCACGGGCGCCGACCGGCGCACGTTCCTCGACGAGGTCGGGCTCGACGACGCGACGCAGATTCGCGCCCGCGGCTGGGTCTTGGTGCCGGCGCTGCGCGGGATGACCTACTACCGCGACGTCCCGCACTTGTACGAGAAGTCGGTGCGCCACGTAGAACTGGCCACCGCCGACCTGTAACTACCCGTGGGGCGCGCGGTACGCGCGTTTGGCTTTCTCGAAGAACTGCGGGTCGCGGTGGTACTCGTCGAGCAACCACCGCACGACCGCCTCGCTGTACTGGGGTGAGCCGAACTTGGGCCGATGGAAGAACTCGGGCCGATCGTCGATGCCGTGCACCCGGCGCGCACAGAGGATCTCGTAGGGCCCGACGACCGCGGCGCCTTCGCGGGCGTTGAGCGCGCTGATGAGTTCCTTCTGCCGGTACGGGTGGGTGACGTCGAAGTCGGTGCGGGCGACCGCGGGCGCATCGACGTCGTCGACGACGCGGAACCGCTCGACCGCGACGTCGGGCGCGGCGCTGGGCGCCACCACGATGACCTCGGCGCCCTGCGGCGCCCGTGACACCTTGCGGACGTTCTTCAGCAGCTCGCGGCGGAGGCGGGTCGACTCGGCCCGCGCGTAGCGCTCGAGGTCGCGTGTGCGCGCCGGCCCGCTCTTGGAACCGTGGCGGACGTACACCGTCCCGGCGGCGAACGCGGGGGAGTCCTTCTCGAAGACGAGTGGGGACCCGACCCGGGGCCCGACGACGATCGCGGTCATGGCGTGCTGGTCGTAGGTCCGCGGTTCGACGTCGATGTCGTCGAACCGCTCACCGACGTAGCCGGCGACGAGGTCTCGGAGATCGCCGTTGGTGTTGATGCCGTCGGCTTCGATCACGATCACGCCACCGCCCGAGTTGGCCATGGCCACGATGTCGCGGATCAACTCGACGTCGCCCTGCTCATAGCGTGGGGCGAACGCGACATGGCGCCCGCTGCGCCCGGCGCTCAGAGCCTCGTCGACGCGACTCAGCACGCAAGCGACGCTAGTAAATGACCGCGGGACGCTACCGTCTCGACGTCATGACGCTCACGAGTTGGGAGCCCGTCCTCGACGAGGACGCTCCGCCCGGATTGCCGCCGTTCGCAGTCGAGAAGCCGGCGTCACCCACGCGCGCGCTCAAGGAACTGCCGATCCTGCTGGTGATCGCCGGCGTGATCGCGTTCGTCGTTCGCACGTTCGTCGCCCAGGCGTTCTACATCCCGTCCGGCTCGATGCTTCCGCAGCTCCAGATCCTCGATCGGGTCGTCGTCTCAAAGGTCGCCTACAAGCTGCACGATCCCCGCCGCGGCGACATCGTCGTGTTCGACAACCCGTACCCGCGGCCGGCCAAAGCGGCCGACGACGACAACGCAGTCATCAAGGCGGTTCGCGGCGTGGGCAAGGCCGTCGGCGTCGTGCAGCCCAGCACCGACGAGTTCATCAAGCGGGTGATCGGGCTGCCGGGCGAGACCGTCGAGGGGCGCCAGGGTCACGTCTACGTCAATGGCCGGTTGCTGGAGGAGCCGTATCTCCAACCATCGGTGACGACCAGCACGTTCGCGCCAATAACGGTTCCCAGGGGCCAGCTCTGGGTGATGGGAGACAACCGGACGAACTCGGGCGACAGCCGCGTCTTCGGTCCGATACGGGAAAGCAAGGTTGTGGGTCGGGCCATTGTGCGCGTCTGGCCCTTTGGGCACGCAAGCTTCTTGTGAACGCGCAAGCGCGTCGTACGATGAGCGGATGAGCTTCTCCGAAGATCTCGAACGGTATGAGTCCGAGATCGAGCTCCAGCTCTATCAGGAGTATCGGGCGGTCCTCCCGATGTTCCGCTACGTCGTAGAGACCGAGCGGCGGTTCTATCTGGCCAACGAGGTCAAGATGGACGCCAAGAACGAGAACGGTCGGCCCTACTTCGAGATCGAGCTCGGCGACGCGTGGGTGTGGGACATGTATCGGCCGGCCCGCTTCGTGGCCTCGGTCCGGGTGGTCACGTTCAAGGACGTGAACGTCGAGGAGCTTCCCGAAAAAGAGTTGTGACGGCCCACAACCGCACGCTCGGCATCACGGGCGAGGACGCGGCGGCCGCCTGGTACGAGGCCCAGGGCTACGAAGTCGTCGCCCGCAACTGGCGCTGCCGCGACGGCGAACTCGACCTTATCGTCCGCATGGGTCGCACGTTCGTGTTCTGCGAGGTCAAGGCCCGCAGCTCCGACCGCTTCGGCGCGCCGGTCGAGGCCATCACGCCGCAGAAGCAGGCGCGGCTGCGGCGGCTCGCGGCCCGCTGGCTAGAGGAGTCGCCGATCCGCGCCCGCGAGATCCGCTTCGACGTCGCGTCGATCCTCGCCGGCCAACTCGAGATCCTCCAGGGCGCATTCTGATTCTGGGCGGATTCATACGTCCTCAGCCCGTGTAAATCCGCCCAGAATGAATCAGCGGCCGGGGCGGCGGCGGTGCCGGTGTTCCCAGCACGCGTGGTGCCAGTGACGGCGTAGGTCGGTGTCCTCGAGGGGGACGACGACGAGATGGCCGACGCCGACTTCGATGTCCTGGTTGCACCCGGGACACAGGTACTGCTTGGTCGCTTGGAACGGATGGACGACGCGGAGTTCGACGTCCTCCGCTACCGAGGGATCAGGGCCCACAGGATGAGCGCGGCGGCGACGAGAAAGGCGGCGGCCACGTACACGTAGTCCGACGTGCGCCGCTTCTGCTGCCGGAACGGGTTGAACCCCATGCCCACCAGTATCGTCGGTCGGCCGCGCACCCCCTCGCTACCCTCGTCGTAGCGCTTCCCTCGTCAACCTGCGAGAGGGAGCGCGTCGTGATTGCAACCGTCCCATCGGCAACCTTGCTCGGCGTCCAGGGACGCCCAGTCGACGTGGAGGTCCACGTGTCGTCGGGCCTGCCCGGCTTCACCATCGTCGGCCTGCCCGACGCCGCCTGCCGCGAGTCGCGCGACCGAGTTCGCGCCGCGTTGCTCTCGAGCAAGATCGCCTGGCCCCTTCGCAAGGTCACCGTGAACTTGGCGCCGTCGGGGATCCGCAAGGGCGGCGCCGGGCTCGACCTCGCCATTGCGGTCGCGTTGCTGGTCGCCGCCGACGAACTCCCGCCCGATGCGGCGCGCGACTGTGCGTTCGTCGGCGAGCTCGGCCTCGACGGCACGATCCGTCGTGTCGGCGGCATCGTCCCGCTGGTCGACGCGTTGTCGGCCAAGACGGTTGTGGTTCCCCGCCCGTGCATCGCCGAGGCGGCGCTCGTCGGCCGTCACGACGTGCAGGGCGTCGGCACGCTGCGGGAACTGGTCGACGTCCTCGCCGGGCTCGAGCCCTGGCCCGACGTTGCCGCGGAACCGGCGGCCACACCGCCGTACGCCGGTCCCGATCTGGCCGAGATGCGCGGCCAGCACGTTGGGCGGTGGGCGCTGGAGGTGGCGGCGGCCGGCGGTCATCACCTGCTGCTGGTCGGCCCGCCGGGATCGGGCAAGACCATGCTGGCGACGCGCTTGCCGGGGATCCTCCCGCCCCTCGACGCCGCCCAGGCCCTGGAGACCACGCGCATCCACTCGGCCGCCGGTGCCGACGTCGACGGCCTCGTCGCCCGGGCGCCGTTCCGGGCCCCGCATCACGGCGCCTCCGACGTGTCGCTGGTCGGGGGCGGCACGGCGGCCATGCGGCCGGGCGAAATCTCGCTCGCCCACAACGGCGTGCTGTTCATGGACGAGATGGGGGAGTTCGGCCGCCACGTTCTCGACGGGCTCCGCCAGCCGCTCGAGGAAGGCATCGTCCGCGTCTGCCGGGCCAAGGCAACCGTCGTCTACCCGGCGCGCTTCTTGCTGGTCGGCGCGATGAACCCGTGTCCGTGCGGCGACGCGGCCGGGCCTGGTGGCTGCTACTGCGGCGAGGCCGAACGGCTTCGTTACACGCGGCGGCTGTCGGGGCCGCTGCTCGACCGCTTCGACCTGCGTGTGATCGTCAACCGGCCCGATGTCTCGGACCTGCTTGGCGGTCCGCCCGGCGAGGACAGCGCGACGGTTGCGGCGCGCGTGACGGCGGCGCGGGCGATGGCGGCGAAGCGCGGTGTTCGCACCAACGCCGAACTGACGACCGCCCAACTTGATGAGATCGCGCCGCTCACGTCGACCGCGAATCGTGTGCTCGAACACAAGCTGCGCACCAGCGCGCTCAGCGCCCGCGGCCTCGACCGCGTACGCCGCGTCGCGCGCACGCTGGCCGACCTCGACGGCGACGGCGCCATGGTCGACGAGCGCCACGTGTGCGCGGCGCTCGAGTTGCGCGCCGCCCTGCCGCGTGGGGAGGTGTCGCCGTGAACCGCGTCTCGCTCGGTGAACTGGCGTACCCGGCGCTGCTCGCCGAGGACCATCAGGCCCCGCCGGTTCTGTACTGGCGGGGCGACCTCGCGGTCCTCGACCGGCCTCGTGTCGCGATCATCGGCACGCGCCGCTGCACGCACTACGGACGCCAGGTCGCGGCCCGCCTGGGTCGCGACCTGGCCGAGGCGGGCGTCGCCGTTGTTTCCGGCCTCGCCCTCGGCATCGACGGCGCCGCCCACACGGGCGCGCTGGCGGCTTCCGGTGGCGCGCCGGTTGTCGGCGTCGTCGGCAGCGGCCTCGACGTCGTGTACCCGCGCCGACACGCTCGGCTGTGGGAGGACGTCGGATCGCGCGGGCTGCTTGTCAGCGAGGCGCCGCCTGGCGCGGCACCCGAGCCGTGGCGGTTCCCGGCCCGCAACCGGATCATCGCTGCGCTCGCGCAAGCGGTCGTCGTGGTCGAGAGCCACCCGGCCGGCGGCTCGAATCACACCGTCGCCGCCGCTATCGACCGGAGCGTGCCCGTCCTCGCCGTTCCGGGACCGATCACCAGCTCGGCCTCGGCGGGCGCCAACCGTCTGCTCGCCGAGGGCTGCCCGCCGGTCACCCACGTCGACGACGTGCTCGTCGCCATCGGGCTCAACCCGATCGCGCCGCGCCGGGAGCGGGATCGGCGACCGCCTCCCGACGCCTCCGGCTCTGCGGTGCTCGTCGCCGTCGGCTGGTCGCCCAGCACGCTCGACAGCATCACGATCAGGTCGGGTCTGTCGCCGACCGACGTCGCCGTTGCCCTCACCCACCTCGAAGCCGACGGCTGGGTCCGCGGCACCGCCGGCTGGTGGGAACGTCTCGCCGCGAACTGACACCAGAAACGTGGTCAATAGGTCACCCTTCTGGTGTCAGTTCGGCCGGTACCGTGGGTTGGTGGCCGAGGCCGAGTGGCGCGTCGAGGCGTACGTGGCGTCGTTGACTGCGGCGAGCGACGCCACGGTGGTCGTGTACCAGCGCGACGTCGTCGACTTCGTCGATTGGGCGACACGCGGTGGTGCCGGTGGACCCGCGGCCGTCGATCGGCTGTTACTGCGTCGTTATCTCGCGTTTCTCACGACCCGTCGGTACGCGCGGCGCACGGTCGCACGGAAGGCGTCGTCGTTGCGCAGCTACTTCGGCTGGCTGCGACGCATCGGCGTGCTCGACGTCAACCCGGCGCTTCGGCTCGCGGCGCCGTCGGGCGAGGCGCGACTGCCGCACGTGCTGACGCGCGTCGAGGTCGGGGCGTTGCTCGACGATCCGCCGGCGCGCGTCGACGACGATCCGCCGGCCATCCGCCTTCGCGACGACGCCGTGCTCGAGCTGCTCTACGGGAGCGGGCTGCGCGTGTCGGAGGCCTGCGGCCTCGACATCGACGCGCTCGATCTCGACAACTGCACGGTCACCGTGTGGGGCAAGGGCAACAAGCAGCGACAGGTGCCGATGAGCGAGCCGTGCGTCGCCGCCGTGCGTGGCTGGCTCGATCACGGTCGCGCCGTCATGACCGCCGCGACCACGCCCGACGCCGCCGCCTTCCTCAATCGCCGCGGCCGCCGGCTCACGCCGCGCGACGTCCGCCGCATCATCGATCGCCGCGCCGTACAACCGACCCACCCGCACGCCCTCCGCCACAGCTTCGCTACCCACCTGCTCGACGGCGCCGCTGACCTGCGCGTCGTGCAGGAGCTGCTCGGCCACGCCAGCCTCCAGACCACCCAGATCTACACGCACGTAAGCAAAGAGCGTCTCGTCACCGTGTACGACGAGACCCATCCGCGCGCGTAGCCCCTTCCACCGCCGCGCAGTCCGGCGGTACCGTGCTGGTGCGCCCTTTCCCCGATGCCGTTGTCCTGATCCGTCGGGGGTTGTCCCGTGCGCTGGCTGGTCTGCGTTGCCGCCGTTGCGATCGTGGCCGTCGCCAGCGGCCGCGCCGCCGCGGCAGCCAGTGAACGGGTTGCTGTTACGTACAGCGCCCCGGTAGACGGCCCGATAACCGATCCATTCCGACCGCCGGCCACCCCCTACGGCGCCGGCAATCGCGGCGTCGACTACGCGACCAGGCGCGGCGAGCCGGTGCACGCGGCGGCGGCGGGCGACGTCGTTTTCGCCGGCGCGGTCGGCAACAGCCTGCACGTCGTCGTCCTCCACGCCGACGGCATTCGCACCAGCTACTCGTTCCTTCGCACAGTCGCCGTCGCCCGGGGCAACCGAGTCAGCGCGGGCACGCCCATTGGCACCGCCGGCGAGTCCTTGCACTTCGGCGCCCGGGCCGGCGAGGCCTACGTCGACCCAGAGGTGCTGCTCGCCGGCGACGTCTACGTGCACCTCATTCCCGACGGCACCACCGCGACGGCCCTTTCACCACCGAGAGCCGAGTCCGAGGCGATCGAGCGGGCGCACCTCATCAGCGCAGTGTGGGGCGGCGTCAAGACCGCCAGCCGGGCGGCGACACAGGTCGCCGTTCGCGTGTCGCCGCTGACGACCGCGCGCCATGTACGCGTCGCGGTCGACGTCTTGCGCGACCTTCGCATCGACGGGATTCACCGCCCGCACGTGCCGGGCGAGGCCGAGATCAGCGCCGCGATCGCGCTGGCGCGTCGGGCCATCGACGCCGAACCCTGCAC
>DASRJI010000040.1:0-2975 GCA_035649535.1 Acidimicrobiales bacterium
CGGCGACCGCTTCGGCGACCTTTGCGGGCGATGCCAATCACACCGGCAGCAGCGACTCGACCAGCTTCACGATCGACAAGCGCGAGGTTACGGCCTCGATCACCGCCGCCGACAAGACCTACGACGGCAGCACCGAGGCCGAGATCACCGGCTGCTCGCTCGAGTCGGCAACCGACAGCCACGGAGTCGTCTCGCCCGACGATGTCGACTGCGCGGCCTCCAACGGCCACTTTGCGGACGCCAATGCCGGCAGCGGCAAGACCGTCACGGCCGACGTCGGGCTCAGCGGCGACGACCAGGCGAACTACCAGCTGACCACCGGGACGGCTTCGACCAGCGCCACGCTGGAGAAGGCCGACCTCGAGATTTCCGCCGTCGCCGACAGCAAGACCTACGACGGCACGACCGACTCGAGTGGGACGCCGACGGTCAGCGGTCTGCAGGGCGGCGACAGCGTCGACGGGCTCGCGCAGCGCTTCCAGTCGAAGAACGTGCTGGGAGCCGGCAACAGCACCCTTGAGGTGAGCGCCTACAGCGTCCACGACGGCAACTCGGGCGGCAACTACGAGATCCACACTCACGCCGCCGCCGGCACGATCTCGGCCAAGGGTCTGACGATCAGCGGCGTTACTGCGAACGACAAGACGTACGACGGCACTGACGCCGCGACGGTCGACTGGGGCGGTGCCAACCTCTCCGGCGTGGTCACAGGCGACGACGTCGCAATCGACCACGCGGCGTACGACGCCCGCTTCGACGACAGGCAGGTCGGCAGCGACAAGCCGGTGACGGTGACCGGGGTCGCGCTCTCCGGCGGCGATGCGGGCAACTACACGGTGAGCGAGCCGAGCGACCTAAAGGCCGACGTCGGCCAGGCGCGGCTGGACATCTACGCCGCCGCGGACAGCAAGACGTATGACGGCACCACCGATTCCAGCGGAAACCCGACGGTCGGGAGCGGCCAGGTCAAGGGCAACGACAGCGTCGACGGGCTGAGCCAGGCCTTCCAGTCCAAGAACGTGCTCGGCCCGGGGAACAGCACGCTCGGCGTCACGGATTACGCGGTCCACGATGGCAACTCGGGCGGCAATTACGACGTCCACACGCACACGGCCGCCGGGACGATCGGCGCCAAGGCCCTGACTGTCACCGGTGCGGAGGCAAACAACAAGACCTACGACGGCACCGCCTCGGCGACGGCCGACTTCAGCGGGGCGAGCCTGGCCGGCGTCGTCTCAGGCGACTCCGTCGCGATCGACCACTCCGGCTACTCGGCCTCGTTCGCCGACAAGAACGTCGGCACCGACAAGCCGGTGACGGTGACGGGCGTGGCGCTCTCGGGCGACGACGCCAGCAACTACACGGTGAGCCAGCCCAGCGAGCTGAAGGCCGACATCACGCCACGCGCGATCAGCGGCAGCTTCGACTCTGCGAACAAGGTCTACGACGGTTCGGTCGCGGCCGCCGCCACCAATCGGCAGCTGAGCGGCGTGCTCGGCAGCGACGACGTCGGCCTCAGCGGCGGTACCGCTGGCTTCGACACGAAGAACGTCGGCACCGGCAAGCCCGTCACCCTGAGCGGCGCGGCCCTGGTCGGCGCCGACAAGGACAACTACAGCCTGAGCTCGGTAGCCGCCGCGCTCGCCGACATCACCAGGCGCGACCTCACCGTGACGGCGCACGGCGTCAACAGGACCTACGACGGCACCAACGCCGCGACGGTCACCCTCTCGACGGACAAGCTCGCCGGCGACAGCGTGAACGCGTCCTACGGCGGCGCCGCCTTTGCCAGCAAGCACGCAGGCCCCGGCAAGAGCGTCAGCGTCAGTGGGATCTCGATCTCCGGCGCGGACGCAGGCAACTACCAGCTGTTGAGCGCGAGCGCCGCGACGACTGCCGAGATCTTCAAGCGCCCGCTCACGGTGAGCGCGGTCGCCGACACGAAGGTCTACGACGGCACCACCAGCTCGGACGAGACGCCCACCATCAGCCTGGGCACGATCGCCGCCGGCGACACGGCCGCCCTCAGCCAGGCCTTCGCCACCAAGACGGTCGGCAGCGGCAAGACGCTGATCCCCTCCGGCTCGGTGCTGGACGGCAACGGCGGCCAGAACTACGCCGTCGCCTTCCTGAACGCCGCCAACGGTGTGATCACGGCGAGGAACCTCACCGTCAGCGGCATCACGGCGAGCGACAAGCCGTATGACGGGAACACCTCGGCCACGCTCGACGTGAGCGGTGCGTCCCTCGTCGGCGCGGTCGCCGGTGACGGGGTGAGCCTCGGAACGGGCGCGGCCACCGGCGCGTTCACGAGCTCGGCTCCTGGCACGTGCGCCGTGCAGGTCTCCGGCCTGGCCATCGGCGGGCTCGACAACGCGAACTACACGCTCACGCAGCCCGTCGTCGCGGCCTGCATCGGCGCCTGGAATGCGACGGGTTTCTACGCCCCGGTCGGCATCGGGAACTCGCAGTTCGTCACGTCACCCGGGGCTCCGCCGGCCGTGAGCCCGGTGTCGACGACGTGGAACATCGCGAAGGGCGGCTCGACGATTCCGCTGAAGTTCAACCTCTACACCTCGCGGGGCGGCGCGGAGCGGACGAACGTCGCGGACATCCGGTCGTTCGATGCCGTGAAGCTGAGCTGCACCACGGGCGAGGGCGAGGCCGCGGTGGACTTCATCACGACGGGGAACACGAGCCTCCGCTACGACGGCGCGCAGTTCATCCAGAACTGGAAGACGCCATCGGGGAGCACCGACACCTGCTACCGGGCCTCGGTGAAGTTCCACGACGGCTCGGCGATCTACGCCTTCTTCAAGCTCAGAAAGTAGCGCCCGGACCGCTAGCGGACGCGCAGGCGCTTCGTCAGGCCTGCGCGGTCGCTGCCGTAGCGGTAGGTCCCGCGCGAGAGGCGGACGCGCAGCGCCTTCATGCCTCGGTACTTCAGGCCCGTTCGCGCGTTCGCGCCCTTCCCG
>DASRJI010000041.1:0-21035 GCA_035649535.1 Acidimicrobiales bacterium
GGGCAGTCACCATGTTCAGTGTCACCACCTCGCGCCAGGTGAAGCGTCCGCACAGCCAGCCGGTCGCCGCGACCACGGCTGTTTCGCGACGGGCGTCGTACACCGGCTGGCCCTTGTGTTGCTGACCGTCGAGCTCGATGAAGAGTCCCAATTCGGGCCACGCGAGGTCGACGCGCGCCACGAAGTTGCCGTGCGTGTCGTAGACCTCGTATTGCCGAGTGGGTGGCGACAGATTCGGAATCGTTCTCGCTAGCTGGACCATCAACGTCTCGAGCAAGCTCTCGGTGGCTGGTGCGTGGCGAGGCCGCAACGCAAGAACGCGTCGAGCGCGCTGCTCCCAGACCAGGTCGCTCACCTCGCGCCCAAGATCCACCAGCGTTTGCGTGGCGTCCGTGCACCTCACCTGCCCGATGTGGATTATGCGGTCGAGAGGAAGATCTCGCCGATGAACGCCAGCGCGGGCATTACTCGATCCAGGCGCGACGCAGAACTCCGCTCCGCGGAAGTCGATGCCGTCGAGGTCGAGCAGCACCGCGGCCAGCCGTCCACACGCAACTCCGCCGGCTGCGATAACCGTCGCTACCGCACGCTCGAGCGATGTCGGCTCGGCGGGGCCGTCGCCGTAGACACCACGAACGATGTGGCGCCAGCGACCGCGCTGTTCGCCCCAACGAATCGCTGCTCTCGAGAGTCCCTGCGCCCGGAAGTCCTCGACAGTGATAAATCGCCGCAATCCCGTAGTCCTCGCAATCGACTGAGCGCTTGTGGTCGCTGAATTCGGCGATTCGGTCCGAATCCGCAGCCGGTTGCGCTCACTCCTCTGGAGGGGGAAGGACGCAGGTCCAATGATCGCCCCGCGTCGGGCGCGATGGCTCGCGGAACTACGGCAGTTCCGCGAGTAGTTCGGGGCGCCAGGGGAGTTGGTTGAGCAGGGGGCGGCCTGCGGGTTGGTAGGAGAGCAGGAGGGCGCGACGGTGGCCGCCAGTGGTGTTGGGGGCGGAGCGGTGGACGAGCAGCGCGCCGAAGAACAACACCGATCCGGCCGGCGCCTCGGCGATGACTTCCTTGTCGAGGTCGACCTTGGCCGGGTCGGCCAGCGACGGATCCGCCGCGTTCGGGTCCCGTGGCGCCGGCCCGTTGTGATGCGAGCCGGCGACGACGCGCACCGCGCCGTTCTCGGCCCGGGCGTCGTCGAGGTACAGGATCGCGGTGGCGATGTCGGATGCCGCCGACTCGGCGGCCATGTACCAGTACGGGTAGTCCTGGTGGAACGGGAACGGCGAGCCTTCCTTGGCTCGCTTTAGATTGAGCTTCGAGGTGAAGGGCCCGATGTCGTCGACGGCTAGCGCGTCCTTCATCGGCTCGATGAACCTCGCGTCGTTCCACAGCGCGTCGAGACGGTCGTCGAGATGGGTGCACGGCTCGACCAGCCGAATCTCCTGCGAGCCATCCCGCCACTCCCACTGGATGTTGGCCATGCTCGAACTCTGGATGCGGTGGCCGTCGTGCATCGTGCGCTCAGGCCCGGCGCCCTCTCGAGTCGCCCGGGCCGTGACCCGCGCCGCCACGTCCTCGACCGCTACGCGGAGCGCCTCCACTTCGTCGCCCGAAAACACCGACTCGCGGATGACGAAGCCGTCCCGCGCGAACTGCTCGCGTTCAAAATCGCTGAACCGCACGCCGCGACCCTAGGAGAATGGCGTATGACCAACACGTTCGAGGTCACCGATCGCACCCAGGTCCGCCGTCTTCCGGCGCGAGGAAGCTACGACCGGCCCGCGGCTAACGCGATCCTCGACGAAGCCTTCGTGTGCCACATCGGGTTCGTCGGCGACGACGGCCATCCCGTCGTGATCCCCACCAACTTCGCCCGCGACGGCGAGCGCCTGCTCATCCACGGCAGCCCGGCGAGCCGCATGCTGCGCACGCTGGGCGACGGCACGCCGATGTGCGTCACGGTGACGCTCATCGACGGTCTGGTCCTGGCCAAGTCGGCGTTCCATCACTCGGTGAATTACCGCTCGGTCGTCGCTTTCGGCACGGCCACGGCAATTACTGATCTCGACGACAAGCGCCGCGCCCTCGACATCGTGGTCGAGCACATCGTCCCCGGCCGCACCGCCGACGCGCGCGGCGCGTCCGACAAGGAACTGCGCGCCACCCTCGTTCTCGAACTCCCCCTCGACGAGGTGTCGGTGAAGGTGCGCACCGGCGGGCCCATCGACGACGAAGAGGACCTTGCCCTCCCCGCATGGGCCGGCGTGGTCGACGTCACCACCTCGTACGCGGCGCCGGCCGAGGCGCCGGACTACGCGCGCAATTACGCGAGACCCAGCCGCACAAGCTGATCGCGCGGCGCGTCGAGTTCGCGCAGCACATCACCGAGCGCGTCGGCCGCCGTCTTCTCGGCCGGCGTGCCGACCAGATTGTTGTCCTCAGACGGATCGTCGTCGACCGCGAAGAGGTGGTTGCCGCTGAAGCGGCCCAGCGCCCAGAACGGAACGTTGTCGCTCACGTCGAACGGCTGGCGGATCACCGGAATCGACGAACCCGGCATGCGGTCGAGCGCGGCGCGATCGTCGGGCACCGGCATCTGAAGCCCGCGCAACGTGGGCATGGTCGACCATCGGTTCGACCACATCGACAGGGGCGCGTTGTCGCCGACCGGTGCCCTCGCGTACTTCGTGCCCTCGTCGGTGAGCAGATGGACCTCGCGCCCCCACACGCCGGCGACCGCCCACTCGCGCGCCGTCGACGCGGTGCCGTCGAGCACCGGCACCAGCGAACGGCCGTGCGTTTGCTGCCGCGGTTCGACGCCGAACGCCGCGCACACGGTCGCGTTGATGTCGACGCTCGTCGTCAGCGCGTCGCGTGATCCCGCGGCGACGCCCGGCCACGCGATCAGCAGCGGGATGTGGCCGAGCGGCTCGTAGATCGGCACCTGGGGTTTGCCCCACACGTCCTTCTCGCCGAGGTAGTGCCCGTGATCGGTCGTGACGACGACGGCCGTCGAGTCCCAGAGTTGGGCGGCGTCCATGACGTCGAGCAGCCGGCCGAACCAGGCGTCGATCATCGTGAGCTTGGCGCCGTACTGGGCGCGGATCTGGCGCGCCTCCTCCGGGCTGAGCACGCCCTTCTCGACGGCACCGCGCATGTACGGCGGCCAGATGAGGTGGGCTCCCTCCCAGCCGTCGTCGTACATAGACGCATAGGGCTCGGGCGTGTCGAACGGCTCGTGCGGGTCGAACTCGTCGACGAAGAGGAGGAAGCGATCGTGGTGCGGCGCGTCGTTCTCGAGCCACTCGGCCGCCGCCGCCATCGTGCGCGGGCCTGGGAAGTCGGCCTCGTCGCGGAAGTACCCGCGCGAGTCGTCGTACGGCATCCGCGGCCGGCCGAAGGAGGGCGCGCCGAGCCAGCTCGGGTCGGGTCGCGTCTTCCACGGGTCGCTCTCGTGGCCGCGTTGGTAGTCCCACGCGTTGAAGTCGCTGTGGTAGTTCTCGCCGCCCACCTCGAAGAGGTGCGGATGGTCGGTCACCAGTTTGGTGACGACACCGGCGGCGCGGAGCGGCACGGTGACGGCATCCTCCCACAGCTCGATCGACCCCCAGGGCTTCCAGAGGAAGTCGAGGGCGCCGCAGAGGATGTCGTGGCGGGCCGGCATGCAGGGCAGCGAACCCGCGTAGTGGCGGTCGAACCGCACCGCCCGCGCCGCAAAGCGATCGAGGTTCGGCGTGGCGAACTCGGTGCCGCCGTAGGCGCCGAGCATGTGACGGTTGAGGCTGTCGAGCAGTACGACGACAACGCGGTCAGGCACGGCCGCGAAGCGTACGCGTGACCCGCGTCACGAGTCGGGTGCGTTCTCCTCCGCCAGGCGGAGGCGCCCCCCTCGTCAGGACGGTGTGAGGAACCGTGCGCGGGGGCGATGCCCGATTCGCCGCATCTCCGTACGTTCACCAGCAGTGCAAACAAGGAGGCCCGCCGTGGTCAAGGACGCGTTGGACGACATCGAGTGGCTGGCTCTCTGCTCGAGCCGCGAGCGGGCATGGATCCGCCGGCACGCCGATCTCATCGAGGTTCCCGCCGGGACGTCGCTGCTCAACGAGGGTGAGGCCAGCCGCTGGTTCTACGCAGTCGTCGACGGTCAGGCCACGCGCCGCGTCGCCGGCCACTACGTCGGTCTGGTGACGGCGGGCGACCCGGTCAACGACATCGAGGTCCTTCGCAACGAACCGGTGGCGGCCACCGTCACTGCCGACACCAAGCTCCGGCTGCTGGTCATGGGCCGGCGTGAGTTCCTCGGGATGCTCGACGAGATTCCCGGGCTGGCTCGCCGGGTGCTCATGCCGCACATTCCCAGCGTTCCCGCCTCGCGGCGCCGTCGACCCGCTCTGGTCCCCCTGCCCGCCGCTTGACCAGGGGTCGCCATGGCCGGGCAGGTACGCTGCCCGGCCATGCGCCGCTCTTTGTCCGTATTCGTCCTCGCCGTCGCCTTCCTCGTGGGCGCCTGCGGCGGCGGTGGTGGTAGTGGCTCCAGTTCGGCGTACTGCAAGGAGCTGAAGGACGCCGCCAGCGACGCACTCAGCTCGACGTCGACCTCCGCTCCGAACATGGCGGCCCTCCAGGTGGCGTTCGACAAGGCGCTCGACCGGATCTCCAAGCACGCCCCGTCCGAGATCAGCGACGACTACGACGTGCTCAAGGAGTACATCGACCTGCGCTTCCAGGCCGCGGTCGACCCGGCCAAGGCCACCGCCAACAAGGCCAAGCTCGAGGATCTGGGCACCAAGTACCAGGCGGCCCAGAAGAACATCACCGACTACAACACCAAGGTCTGCAAGCTGAGCGCGCCGACGACGGCGCCGTCCTCGGCCACGACGGCCACCACCGCCGCGTCAACCACCACCAAGAAGTAGCGCGCAGTCTCTCGTTACGCTCCAGCGCATGACGTTGTTTCCTGCTGCTGACGCGCCGCCGCGCAAACTCAGCCTGGTGAAGCTGAGCGGCGAAATCGCTCGCTCGATCGCCGGCGTCGGCCGCGTCTCGGTGGAGGGTGAGGTCTACCGTCCCAACAAGCGCCCGAGCGGCGGCGTCTACTTCACGCTGCGGGACCGGGTCGCCCAGATCTCGGTGTGGTGCCCGCCGGCCAAGGCCGCGCGCTGCCGCGCGGTCAACGGCGAGCGGGTCCTCGTCACCGGGCTGCTCCGGTACCAGAACGAGCGCGGGCAACTGCAGTTCGAGGCCGACGAAGTCAATCCGGTCGGCGCCGGCGCGGTCGCCGCCGCCATCGCCGACGCGCGGCGCCGGTTGGCCGAGGCGGGTCTTCTCGATCGGGTCCGGCGTCAGATCCCGCGTTTGCCCGATGTCATCGGCGTCGTATGCGGCAGCGAAGCCGCGGTGCGGGCCGACATCGAATCGGTGGTGGCCGAGCGGTTTCCCGGCTACCCGATCGAGTTCGCCGAAGTGCCCGTGTCGGGGCCTGGCGCGGCCGACGCGGTGATCGGCGCGCTGCGAGCGTTCGACGATCGGGACGACGTGCACGTGATCGTCCTCGCTCGCGGTGGCGGGGACGCAACCCAGCTCCTCACGTTCAGTGATGAACAGCTCTGCCTGGCGATCGGCGCGTCGGCCACTCCGGTTGTGTCCGCCATCGGGCACGAAGGCGACCGGCCGCTGTGCGACGAGGTCGCCGACCTGCGCTGCGGCACGCCCTCGATTGCCGCCGCCGCCGTCGTGCCCTCGTTGGTCGAGCTCGAACGCGCGCTGGCGGAGTTGCTGCGACAGGCCGACGTCGCTGTCGAGCAGGGATACGCCAGGGCCGCGGCCCGGCTCGAGGCCATCGCACCGGGGCGCGCGCTCGACGCCGGCCTCGGTGTCGCCGACGCCCGGCTGCGCCAAGCGACGGCGCGGCTGAAACTTGTCAATCCCGTGCGGTTGCTGCCGGCGGCGTCGGCCCGGCTGGGCGCCACCCATCGCCAGATGGAGGCGCTGTCGCCGGCGCGCGTTCTCGAACGCGGGTACGCGGTCGTGCGGACGACCGACGGCCGCGTCGTCCGCGCGCCCGACGACGTCGCCATTGCCGACGTGCTCGCGGTGCAACTCGCCGGGGGCCGCATCGGCGTTCGCGTTGAGGACGTGGCGCAGTGAGTCCCGACCGGGAGCCGACATACGAGGAATTGCTCGCCCAACTCGAAGGCATCACCGACCGAATGGCGGCCGGCGACATCGGCATCGAGGAGGCCGCCGCGCTGTACGAGGAAGCCGGTCGCCTCCACGCCCTGGCGGCCGACCGACTCGCCCGTGTGCAGGAGCGGATCGAGAAACTGCAGGACGGCGGCTAGCGATGAGTGACGCGGTGGGAGTGCTCGTGCGGCCGCGGCTGCGCGGCGTGATCCACCGGTGGGCCACCCCCACGTTCGTCGTGCTGTTCGCCATCCTGGCGGCGCGGGTGTCGACCGCGGGCGATCGGGCCGGTGTCATCGTCTACGGCATCTGCGTTACCGCCATGCTCGGCGTGAGCGCGGTGTACCACAGCGGTCGGCTCTCACCGCTCACCGTGAGCCGGCTGAAGCGCGTCGATCACTCGACGATCCTGCTGGCCATCGCCGGCTCGTACACCGCGATCATCACGCTGGGCCTCCACGGTCGCACGCGGACGGTTCTGCTCATCGTGACGTGGCTCGCGGCACTGATCGGCGTGCTGATCCGGATGTTCTGGCTGCACGCGCCGTACCCGGTGGTGGCGACGGTGTACGTGGTGGTCGGCTGGCTGGCGTTGGTCGATCTCCCCGCGTACTTGCACGCGCTGACCGGTGGCCAACTGGCCCTCATCGTCATCGGCGGCGTGCTCTACACGGTCGGCGCAGTTATCTATGCCCTCCACAAACCCAACCCATGGCCAGCCACGTTCGGCTATCACGAGATCTTCCACGCCCTCGTCGTGCTCGCCGCCGCCGCGCACTACGCGGCGGTGTTCAGCCTCGCCGGCTAGCTGAGCGCCTCGGCGATCCGGTCCGCTTCGCGGGTTTCGAAGGCGGCGTGGATGTCGAGGCGTTCGAGCGTCTGGTCGAGCTGCTTCTGGCCGGTCGGGATCGGATGCTCGGCGAAGAAGGCGTGAACCTGCTCGGCCTGCTTCGTCAGGAACATGGCCGAGCTGACCATGCGGTCCATCATCTTGTGAGGGAACCGCTCCTCGAGTTCGCTCCACCGCGACGTGACGAAGTCCCAGACCAGATCGGCGGCCAAGCGATTGCCGAGCGCCACGTTGATCACGAACGGCGCGTTCTGGGTCCGCACCTCGGTGACCGCCAGGTCAAGGGTCCGCTGCACGAGCGCTCGCGACGGGAACTCGGCGAGGGCGTAGAGGTAGCGGATCTGCTCCTGCGGCGTGGCCGGGGCGCGGTAACCGGAGAGGAACGTCGTGTACTCGGCTTCGCCGCCTCCCTGGGCGACGACTGAGATAACGGGTGCCACCAAATCGGGGTCGAGCGAAGTGCGGTCGTCGACGTAGCGGGCGTGGCGCGCCGCCGCCTCGCGCTGCACGTCGGGATCAGCTCCGGTGACGCCGAGCGCGGCAACGATCGTGGCGCGCAGGCGCGCAGTTCGTTCGGCTTCACCGGCCGCCGGCTCCCAGCCGAGGCGGTCGAATACCGGACGGGCCACATCCCGGACGAACCGCCGTACCGCGTCGCGCCCGTCGTCGGGCACCACCCGGTCGAGCAGCGCGAGTGGACCGAGGAGCGCGGACCACACGTTGGGATCGTCGTCGTCCTTGAGCAGACCAACGAGCTCTACGAAGTCGGTCAACGGCGCTCGCCCCGCGAGGACCGACGCCCATACGTCGCTGGCCAGGTTGAACCGCTCGAGGCGGGAGAGGCCGCCCCGCACCAGCGCCGGCAGCTGCTCGACCGGATACTGAACGCGGTAAAAACCCCACCCGCCGTCGTTGACCACGGCGCCGTCGGTCTTGGCACCGAGGTCGATGGTTCCCTCCGCGTCGGCCACGAGGGCGCGCTGCCGGGCATCGCCGGCCCGGACGAGAACGGGGACCTGCCAGCGCGCCGCCGCGTCACCGTCGTCGACGTACCGGAACTGGCGTTGGTGCAACGTGAGGGAGGTCGAGTCGGGCGCGGCGTCCACCGTCACGATCGGGTAGCCGCCCTGGAAGATCCACGTGTCCATCAGCCCGCGCACCGGCTCGCCGGTCGACTCCTCGAGCGCGTCCCACAGATCGGTCGTCTCGGCGTTCCCGTAGCTGTGCTTGGTGAGGTAGTGGACGATGCCCTGGCGGAACGGCTCAGCACCGAGGTACTGCTCGAGCATCCGGAGGACGGCGGCCCCCTTTTGGTAGGTGAGCACGTCGAACATGGCCTCGGCTTCCTCGGGAAGCTCGACCGCGATCTCGATTGGTCGGGTGGAGCGCAGGCCGTCGACGGTCATGGCGCCCGACCGGCTGATGCCGAACGTGACCCAGCGTTCCCAGTCGGGCCGGAACGCGTCGACGCACAGCAGTTCCATGAACGTGGCGAACGCCTCGTTGAGCCAGATGCCGTTCCACCACTTCATCGTCACGAGGTCGCCGAACCACATGTGGGCGATCTCGTGGGCGACAACGTCGGCGATCATTTCTAGGTCGGCGCGCGATGCGAGATCGGGATCGGCGAGCAGCGCGGTCTCGCGGAACGTGACCGCGCCCAGGTTCTCCATGGCGCCGAATGCGAAATCCGGAATCGCGATCAGGTCGAGCTTGTCGCCCGGGTAGGGGAGGCCGAAGTAGTCGCGGAAGAAGCGCAGCGAGTGGGCCCCGGTCTCCAGCGCCCACGCGGAGAGGTGGGCTTTGCCGCGCACGGCAGCCACGCGTAGCGGAACGCCGTCGACGTCGACCGGTGGCGTGAGTTCGAACGGCCCGACGACGAACGCAACGAGATAGGTCGACATGCGGATGGTCTCGGCGAACGTGACTTGGCGCTTCCCGTTGCCGAGATCGACGTCCTCGACGGTGGCACCGTTCGAGATCGCGGTCAGGTCGGTGTCGACGATCAGGCGGACGGCGAACACCGCTTTGAAGTCGGGCTCGTCCCAGCATGGGAAGGCGCGGCGGGCGTCGGTTGACTCGAACTGGGTCGTGGCGATCACATGCTCGGTGCCGTCGTCGTCGGTGTAAGTGCTGCGGTAGAAGCCGCGCAGCTTGTCGTTGAGGATGCCGGTAAAGGTGAGATTGAGGTTCCAGTGGCCGGGGGACGCGGTGCCGGAAAGGGCGACGCGCGCCTGCTGAAGTTCCTCGTCGTGCGTCGCCGTTCCCTCGAGCATGGTGCCGTCGTCACTGACCAGCTCGGCGGTGAGGATCTCCAGCTCGGCGGCGTTGAGGACTATTTCGTCTACCGCCTCGTGCACCACCAAGCGCACATGCACCTCGCCGGTGAACGTGGCGTCGCCGAGGTTGGGCGTCAATGTCAGGTCGTACCGCTGCGGCTCGGCGCTGCGGGGGAGGCGATGTGATCGCGTGGCCATGCGGGCCACGCTACTTTCGCCCACCGTGACCAACGACCGGTTAGATGTTGTTTCGCTGGGCAACGCCATCGTCGACGTCCTCGCCAACGAGGATGACGCGTTCCTCGCGCAGCATGACCTGGTGAAGGGGAGCATGCAGCTCGTCGATGCGGACCGGGCCGGTGCGATCTACAACGACATGGGCCCGGCCGTCGAAGCCTCCGGCGGATCCGCGGCCAACACCGCCGCCGGCGTGGCGTCGCTGGGCGGCACGGCGGGTTTCATCGGCAAGGTTCGCGACGATCAGCTTGGCGCGGTCTACACCCACGACCTCCGCGCCGCCGGCGTCGAATTCACGGTCGCGCCGGCCGAGTCGGGCCCGGCCACCGCCCAGTCGTTCATCATCATCACGCCCGACGCGGAGCGGACGATGAACACGTTCCTCGGCGCATCGACGGATCTCGCGCCGGACGACGTCGATCCCGCTCTGATCGCGCGGGCGTCGGTCGTCTACCTCGAGGGCTATCTGTGGGACCCGCCGGTGGCCAAGGACGCGTTCCGGCAAGCGATGGCGTTGGCCAAGGAAGCGGGCGCCCGCGTCGCGCTCACTTTGTCTGACTCCTTTTGCGTCGACCGCTTCCGCGACGAGTTCGTCGGGCTGCTCGGTGACTCGGTCGATGTGCTGTTTGCCAATGAGGGCGAGATCCTCTCCCTGTTCCAGATCGACGATCTCGACGCGGCGCTGGCGATAGCGAGCGAGACGTGCGAGATCGTGACGGTGACGCGGAGCGAGCTGGGATCGGTCGTCGTGGCCAAGGGCGAGCGCCACGACGTACCCGCCCATCCGATCGGCCCGCTCGTCGACACCACCGGCGCCGGAGACCTATACGCCGCCGGATTCCTGTTTGGCCTCACCCACGGCTACGACCTCGAGCGCTGCGCCCGGCTGGGCAATCTGTGCGCCGGCGAGTGCATCAGCCACATCGGCCCCCGCCCCGCGGTCTCCCTCGCCGACCTCGCCGCCCGCGAACTGGCCTAACTCCCGGACTTTGTTGCAGTTGTCGTTCTGGGAGAACGACAACTGCAACAAAGTCGATCGCGGTTAGGTCTGGGCGCGGCCTCGGCCATTGCCGCCGGGAGCGCCCGCAGAAGCTCAGTGCTCAGCGAGTTGCGGGCCTCGGGTCGGTTGAGCGTGAGCACGGCAACACCGTTGTCGACGTCGCGAAGCAGGATCTCGGTCATTGCCGGGAACGTACTCTTCCGGCGTGAGCGGAAACCCCTGGCTCGAACGCCGCGTCCTCAACTATGCGCATCAGGGCGGCGCCCGAGAGGCGCCCTCCAGCACGCTGTTTGCATTGCGGCAGGCGATGGACAACGGCGCGCACGCGCTCGAACTCGACGTGCACGCCACCGCCGACGGTGAGCTGGTCGTGTGCCACGACGCAACCGTCGATCGCACCACCAACGCGTCCGGGGCCATCGCCGACCTGACGTTGGCCGAGGTGCAGGCGCTCGACAACGCGTACTGGTGGGTACCGGGCGAAGTCGTGGCGACCGACCGACCCGACGCCGACTACGTCTATCGGGGTCGGGCCCCCACCGACCGCGACTTCGCCATCGCGACGCTCCGCGAGGTTCTCGACGCGCTGCCGGGTGTGTTCCTCAACCTCGACATCAAACAGACCGCCCCCGTGGTCGCGCCCTACGAAGCGCGGCTCGCCGACCTCCTGCGCGAGTACGGGCGCGCCGACGACGTGATCGTCGCGTCGTTCCTCGATGGCGCGACCGACGTGTTCAAGCAACACGCCCCCGAGATCAACACCTCGGCGGGAACCGCGACGGTCGCCGCGTTCTACCAAGCGGTGCGCGACGGCACCGCCACTCCCGACGGCGCGACGCAGCACCAGGCCCTCCAGGTGCCGCCGTCGTTCCAGGACACGACGATCGTCGACGAGCGGTTCGTCGCCCGCGCCCACGAAGTCGGGCTCGCAGTGCATGTCTGGACGATCGACGACGCTGATGAGATGCGGCGGCTGCTCGCGCTCGACGTCGACGGGATCATGACCGACCGCCCGTCGATCCTGGCCGCGGTGCTAGCCGGCTAGCGGCTAGGCGGACATGAAGGCGTGGGCGACCGTACTGCCGGCGTTCTTGTCGAGCGTGGCGATGCGTCGGCCCTTCTGCACCGCGTC
This sequence comes from Acidimicrobiales bacterium, assembly GCA_035649535.1. Classification (GTDB taxonomy): domain Bacteria; phylum Actinomycetota; class Acidimicrobiia; order Acidimicrobiales; family JACDEA01; genus JACDEA01. Next base: position 11,679 of record DASRJI010000041.1, read on the forward strand.
CTTCGCCGGGTGTAGCCGGTCGCCCAAGTAGGCGGCGGTCGCGTCGAGGTCGGCGACGGTCCACGCCAGTCCGAAGAAGCGGGCCGGGCCGTCGCCGCTCGGCTGGGGCGGGCCGATGACTTCGAGGATCACGTCGCCCGCCTTGAAGAACGCCTGGTGGATGCGGCCGGCGTCGCGCGTGCGGCGCAGCTCGAGGCCGGCCTCCTCGAAGCGCTCGATGGTCCGGCCCAGATTCGGCGTGGAGATCACGAGATGGTCGAGGGCGACGACGCCGTTTGCGTGACCCGGGTCCGGCGCGGCGTCGATGCGACGGCCGGCCGGCAATCCCTCGACGTCTCCGGTTATCCCGTCAACCGCCCACGCGACGACGCCCTTGCCGGCGGCGCCCAGCACGTAGGCGATCCCGTCGATCGGGCACACGTCACCGTCGACCGCGAACCCGAGGTCGGCCCACGCGGCGGGCGGGTCGGCCACCTCCAACGACGCAATCGTTGCCATTGGCGTCACCGTAGTTATTCGGTCGACCCGACCGGCGTCCGGGGGTAGACCGGCTCGGTGACGATCGAACCCTTCGATCCGCGAACCGTCTCGGACGCCGAGTGGGCGGCCCACCACGACCTGGTCGCCAGCATCGACGCCGAGGCGGTTCCCGACGACGAGCCCATGCCGCTCGCCGAACACATCGCGTGGGTGAAGCACGGCCCGACGCATCGACATTGCTTCCTCTGGGCGGCGTGGGACGACGAGCGTCGGCGGATGCTGGGGGTGAGCTTTTTCATGTTCTGGGATGAGCCCACGAATCGCGACCTTGGTTCGTTCTGGGTCGATGTTCGCCCAGAGGCGCGCCGCCGTGGACTCGGGCTGCGCCTGCTCGAGCCGGTCGTCGAGACCGCCGGTGTCCACGGCCGGACGCTGCTCGACGCATTTGCGCGGCCGGGGATCCCCGCCGGCGAGCCGTTCCTTGACGGGATCGGAGGCCGGCTGGCGTTCACGGGCCGCGTCAACGCGCTGGACGTCGACGCCATCGACCTGACGATGTTGCACGACTGGGTGGATCGAGCGAAGGAGCGCGCCGCCGACTATCGCCTCGACGGCTGGGACGCGCCCTGCCCGGACGACCGCGTCGAGAGTTTCATCGGCGCGCAGTCGATCATGAACACCGCACCGAAGGAAGACTTCGAGGTCGAGGATGAGGTCTTCACCGTCGACCAACTGCGCAAGCGCGAAGCGTCGTGGCGCGAGCGAAAGGCTGACACGTGGTGGCTGGCGGCGATCCACGAGCCGACGGGCGACATCGCGGGCTATACCGAGTTGACGTTGCCCGGGCATTGGCCGAGTCGCGCGTATCAGGGCGATACCGGCGTCGACCCGGCGCACCGCAACCAAGGCTTGGGTCGTTGGCTAAAGGCCGCGATGCTGCTCCGCCTCATCGACGAGCGTCCCGCCGTTCGCCGGGTCACCACGCACAACGCGGGTAGCAACGAACCGATGCTCAACATCAACCATGCGCTCGGGTTCCGGTGCATCTCGGAACATCCGACATACCAGATCCCGCTTCAGAGCATCGTCGCTCGACTCGCGTCACGATGACCACCATCGAGCCGTTCGACGCGGCCACCGCGTCCGACGACGAGCTGCGCGACTACTACGTGCTCGACGTCGCGCTCGAGCACGAGGTCGAACCGGACGATCCCACGCCGCCCTTCGAGCGCGCCGCGCTCGACTACCGCGAGCCGCCGTCATGGACGAGCCATCGTCGGTGGGTGGCACGCGACGAGCGCGGCGGGATCGTCGGGCGAGCCAGGCTCGACCTTAAGTACCTCGAGAGCAACCGGCACATCGCCGAGTTCGACATCGGTGTCCACACCGAGCACCGGCGCCACGGAATCGCCACGCAGTTGCTGCGTCCGCTGGTCGAGGCCGCCGCGGCCGACGGGCGCAGCATTCTCGAGTCCTGGACGTCGGTCGACACGCCGGGTGACGCTTTCGCCGCGTCGCTCGGCCAGGACACGCGTTACGTCGAGCGTCGGAGCCGACTCGAAATTGGCGGGCTCGACCGCACGATGCTCGAAGACTGGACCGTGCGCGCCAAGGAACGGGCGGCCGACTACTCGCTCATCGGGTTCGACGTCGTGTGTCCCGACGATTTGCTCGACAGGTACCTGGCGGCGATCGACGTGATGAACACGGCGCCGCGCGAGGACCTCGAGATGGAGGACGACCACGAGACCCCGGAGCGACTCCGCGAGCGCGAGGCGCGGGCGATCAAGCGGGGCGATGTCGGATGGTCATTGCTCGCCCGCCACGATCCCACCGGCCACATCGCCGGATTCACCGAGATCGAGTGGGTCAGCTACGCCACCGACTTGGCGTGGCAGGGCGGCACCGCCGTCGATCCCGGGCATCGAGACAAGGGCCTCGGCCGCTGGCTGAAGGCGGCCATGCTCCTGCGCCTGCTCGACGAGCGGCCGAACATCCGGCGCATCGACACGTGGAACGCCGGGACCAACGAGCCCATGCTCGCCATCAACATCGCCCTCGGCTTCGCCCCGGTGAAGTATTACAACGCCCGGCAGTTCCCGACCGCCGAATTAGCGGCCCGGCTGGGCTAACGGCCCAGGTTCGGCTTCTTGCCGTGGTTCGCCTTTTTGCGGCGGGCCCGGGCCTTCGCCTTCTTCGTGCGCTTCGACATAAGCGGATAACCCTACTCTGACTGCGACATGGAGAAACTTGGCCTTATCGGGCTGCCCAATGCAGGCAAGTCCTCGCTGTTCAATGCGCTGACGGGCGGCAATGCGGTTGTCGCACCGCATCCGTTCTCGACGGTGGAGACCACCGTCGGCGTCGCCCACGTGCCTGACGACCGGCTCGAGCGCCTGGCGGCGATGAGCGCCAGCCGCAAGATCGTGTACGCCACCGCCGAATTCGTCGACATCGCCGGCCTGGTCGCGGGGGCGGCCGGCGGCGAAGGCATGGGCAATCGCTTCCTGGCCGGGATCCGTGAAGTCGACGCGTTGCTGTTCGTTTTGCGCGCCTTCGAGGACGAGGGCGTCGTGGGCGATCGCGACCCGCTGGACGCCCTCCAAGTCCTCGAGTTGGAGCTGGTGCTGGCCGACGTGGCCTCGGCCGAGGGACAGCTCGACCGGCGCCGACGCGCCGCCAAGGGTGACAAGTCGTTGGTGGGTGAGGTCGCCGTGCTCGAGGCCGCACTGGTCGAACTGAACGACGGCACGCCGATCTACCGGTCGACGCTGGACGCCGAGCAGCGAGTCGCTCTGCGGCCGTTCTTCCTCCTCACCGCCAAGCCGGTGCTGGCCGTCATCAATCTGGGCGAGGACCAGTTGGCCGACGCCGATGCGCTCTCGGCGCCGGTTGTCGACGCGCTGGGTGCCGCCGGCGAGGTGGTCGCGGTGTCCGTGCAGCTGGAAGCAGAGATGGCCCGCCTTGACCCCAGCGAACGGGCCGAGATGCTCGAGGGCCTCGGTCTCGGCACGGGCGCGCTGCCGCGCGTCATCCGCGCCGCGTACGACATCCTCGGGCTCCAGACGTTCCTCACCACGGGCGAGGACGAGTCGCGCGCGTGGACGTTCCGGGCCGGGGCCAAGGCGCCCGAGTGTGCCGGCGTGATCCACACCGATCTTCAGCGCGGCTTCATCCGGGCCGAGGTGATCCGATGGGACGAGCTGCTCGACCTCGGCTCGTGGCACAAGGCCAAGGAGGCCGGCAAGTTGCGCGTCGAAGGCAAGGAGTACCTCGTGCACGACGGCGACGTGCTGGAAGTGCGCTTTAACGTCTAGGCCGATGGCCTGGCTGATGCGCGAGGGGGAAGTGCTGGCCAGCGCCGAGGTGGCGGCGTCGCTCGGCGCGCGGCTGCGCGGGCTGGTCGGACGCGACAGTTGCGACGGTGTGCTCGTGATCATGAAGGCCAAGTCGGTGCACACCTTCGGAATGCGGTTCCCGATCGACGTGGCGTTCTGCGACCGGGAGCTGACGGTCTTGGCCACGACCACGATGCGCCGCGCTCGCCTGGGAAGGCCGCGCCTGCGGGCCCGGTGCGTCGTGGAGGCCGAGGCCGGCGCGTTCGAGCGCTGGCAGTTGCGGCCGGGCGATCACCTCGAGATCACCGGATGAGTGGTCGTCTGTTCCTCGTTGCTACGCCGATCGGCAATCTCGACGACCTATCGCCCCGCGCCGTCGCCGTGCTGGGTGAGGTCGATGTGATCGCGTGTGAGGACACGCGACGCACCGGGCGGCTGCTCCAGCACGCGGGTATCAGCGGGCCGAAACTGGTGAGCGTGCGCGACGCCAACGAAGCGGCGCGCGCCCAAGAGATCGTGACGTGGCTGCAAGCGGGCAAGAACGTCGCGCTGGTGAGCGACGCCGGGACACCGGCGATCAGCGATCCGGGTTACAAGGTCGTGAAGGCGGTGACCGGAGCGAAGCTCGAGGCCATCGCCATCCCCGGGCCGTCGGCGCTGCTTACAGCGCTGATCACGAGCGGGCTACCGACGGACCGCTTCGTGTTCGAGGGATTCCTCCCGCGCAAGGGCGGCGATCGGACGCGGCGTTTGGCCGCGATCGCGGCCGAGCGGCGGACGATCGTCCTGTACGAGGCTCCGCACCGAGTGCTGGCGACGCTCGTCGATTTGGAGGCGGCGTGCGGCGGCGATCGGGTTGTCGCGGTCGCCCGCGAGCTCACGAAACTCCACGAGGAGATTTGGCGCGGCCAGCTCCGCCACGCGGCGAGCGGTGTCGGCGAGCCACGCGGCGAGTACGTGTTGGTACTGGGCGGCGCCCTGCCGAGCGAGCCAGCCGACGACGCCGCCATCGTCGGCGCCCTCGCCGACCACATGGCGGGCGGCGAGGACCGCAAGACCGCCGTTACCGCCGTCGCCAAGGAACTCGAGGTCCCGCGACGGCGGGTCTACGCCTTGTCGCTGCCCGACAGCTCCGCCGCGCAGGACGAGCAGACCTGACGGCCGCGGAACGCGCGGAGATCGTCGGTCTGGCCGCAGAAGGTGCAGCGGGCCTCGACCTTCCGCATCACGATGGCGCTGTCGTCGAGGGCGATGTCGACTTCGTCGCCCGGGCCGAGGCCGAGGGCGCGCCGCATCTCGACCGGGAGCACGATGCGTCCCAACTCGTCGACCTTGCGAGCAATGCCGCTGCCTCTACCCCCCGCTCGTCTTCCGTCTCCGCCTCCGACTCGCTTTATCGTCACTGAGAGCCCTCCTGGCCTCAGTACCTTATAAACGTGGCCAAGTTCTTCATCACTACGGCGATCCCGTACGTAAACGACGCGCCTCACGTCGGCCACGCCTACGAGGCGGTCAATACCGACGCCGTCGCCCGCTGGCACCGGCTGCTCGGCGAGGACGTGTTCTTCCTGACCGGCACCGACGAGCACGGCCTGAAGGTGCAGCGGTCGGCCGAAGCCGTCGGCCTCACGCCCCAGGAGCAGGTCGACCGGACCAGCGAGCGGTTCCGCGAGGCGGCCAAGTTGCTCGACATTTCCAACGACGACTTCATCCGCACGACCGAGCCGCGGCACCACGAGGCGGTCAAGAAGTTCCTCCAGGCGATCTACGACAACGGCGACATCGAGCTCCAGCGGTACGAGGGCCCGTACTGCGTGTCGTGCGAGGCCTATTACGGCGAGGACGAGCTGGTCGACGGCAACTGCCCGATCCACGGGCGGCCGGTCGAGTTCTTCAGCGAGGACAACTACTTCTTCAAGCTGTCGAAGTACGAGCAGCCGCTGCTCGACTGGCTCGCCGCCGATCCCGACGCGATCCAGCCCGACACCCGGCGCAACGAGGCGCTCGGGCTCATCAAACAGGGTCTGCGTGACATCTCGATCACGCGCACCTCGATCAACTGGGGCGTGCCGGTCCCGTGGGACGACAAGCACGTCTTCTACGTCTGGTACGACGCGCTCGTTAACTACGCGACCGCGATCGGCTACGGCACCGACCAGGAGCGGTTCGACGCGTTCTGGCCGACGGCCAACCACGTGATCGGCAAGGACATCTTGCGGTTCCATTGCGTGTACTGGCCGGCAATGCTGCTCGCCGCCGGACTGCAGCCGGCGCGCCACGTATGGGTGCACGGCTTCCTTCTCGTCGGTGGCGAGAAAATGAGCAAGACCGCGCTCAACCAGATCGCGCCGTCCGACCTCGTCGACGACTTTGGTGTCGACACCGTGCGGTACCACCTGTTGCGCGACGTACCCTTCGGCCCGGACGGCGACTTCGCCTACGAGCGCGTCGTCGACCGGTACAACTCGGATCTGGCGAACAACCTCGGCAACCTGTTGTCGCGCGTCGCGACTGTCGTCGGTAGCAAGTGCGACGGCGTCGGTGCCGCGCCGCGCGCCGGCAGTCCGTTGGCCGCTGTCGCGACCGACGCCTACGCGGCGACCGCGGCGGCGTGGGATCGCGTCGCGCCCAGCGAAGCGCTTGAGGCGACGTGGCGGCTCATCCGCGAGACCAACTCGTACCTCGAGGCCAACGAACCGTGGAAAGCCGAGGCGGGATCGCCCGAAGTGGCGGGCGTCCTCGGCGACGCGCTCGAGGCGTTGCGCATCGTGGCCATCCTGGCGTCGCCGGCGATCCCGTCGACGGCCGCCGAGATCTGGCGACGGCTCGGTCTGGCGGGCGCGCCCGACGAGCAACGGTTGCCCGGCGCGGCGTCGTGGGGCGGCTATCCCGGCGATCTCGCCGTCGAAAAGGGCGCGCCGCTGTTTCCCCGCCGCAGCGACTGAATGTGGACTGACTCGCACTGTCACATCGATGACGTCGCGGTGGTGGACGCGGCGGTCGCGAGCGGCGTCACCCGGATGATCACCGTCGGGACCGACCTCGAGTCGTCCCGGCACGCCGTTCACGTCGCCCGGACTACCGAGGGCGTATGGGCGACCGTCGGTCTGCACCCCCACGACGCCAAGAACGGCACCGACGGACTCGAGGAGTTGCTCGCCGACGACGTCGTTGTTGCCGTCGGTGAGTGCGGGCTCGACTATCACTACGACCACTCGCCCCGGCCGGTCCAGCGGGACGTCTTCGCCACGCAGATCGGCTGGGCGCAGGACCGTGATTTGCCGCTGGTCATCCACACCCGCGAGGCGTGGGACGACACGTTCGCGATCCTCGACGAGGTCGGCGTTCCTGCCCGCACCGTCTTTCATTGCTTCACCGGTGGACCGGCCGAAGCCGAGCGGTGCCTCGAGCGCGGCGCCACGCTGTCGTTCAGCGGCATCGTCACGTTCAAGAGCGCCGACGACGTGCGCGGCGCCGCCGCGATGTGCCCGGCCGACCGTCTCTTGATCGAGACCGACTCGCCCTATTTGGCCCCGGTGCCCCATCGCGGCCAGCCAAATCAGCCCGCCTGGGTGACGGTCGTCGGCGCGGCAATTGCCCAGGTTCGCGGCATCCCGGTCGAGGCCGTCGAGGCTCTGACCTGGGAAAACGCGTCGAACTGGCTGTTGTTGCGCCGCCAGAGCCCCTCCACCTAGGGTCTTCGAGTCCCTGGGGGGACGCCTCCAACGAAAGGGTGGAGTCCTGGAGGAGAAACGAGCTGGGGTCCGCTGGCTCCTGCCGGTGCTGCTTTCGGGCAGCGCGGTCTTGTTGCCATTGGTATCCCTGCATCACGAGGTCCGACCGCAGGATTCGGCGTCGCGTATGGACGCCAACCCCTCGTCCCTTGAGCTCGCCGCGCGTTTATCGCCGCAGCGGGCCAGCCGTTCGAGTTCGCGCCGGCAGTTCGCGGCGCCGGTGATCCCCACTGAGGTTTCGGTCGCCCTGACGACGACCACGACCGGCCTGCCGCCGACCACGGTCGTCGTCCAGAAGGCGGCCGCCGCCCCCACGAGCGCCACCACGCGGACCACCGTCCGTCACCGCACGACCTCGACCACGCACAAGCCGAAGCCGGCGACGACCACCACGGCCAAGCCGGCGGCCAAGACGTCGTCGTCGCCGCCCAAGCTGCGCGAGTACCACCCGCCGGCGGCGGCCGAGTCCACCGGCCAGTCCGAGATCGGGCAGGCGACCTGGTACCAGACGTCGGACCCCATCGTGTGCGCGCACAAGACGCTGCCGATGGGCACGATCCTCACCGTCACCAACGTCGAGACCGGTAAGTCGACGACCTGCAAGGTGGGCGACCGCGGTCCGTACGTCGAAGGCCGCATCGTCGACCTGTCGCCTGAGGCGTTCAACTCGATCGCCTCGCTGTCCGAGGGCGTAATCGACGTCAAGCTCACCTGGTGACGCGCCCCGGCTGCTGAGCCGGGCCGACATCACCGACCTGCTAACCGAGCACAGCCTCCATCCGAGCCGCGCCCTCGGTCAGAACTTCGTCGCCGATCCGAACACGGTTCGCAAGATCGCCCACCTGGCTGGCGTCGGCCCCAGCGATCACGTCGTCGAGATCGGCGCCGGGCTCGGTTCGCTCACGCTCGCGTTGGCGGCGACCGGCGCGGCGGTGACTGCAGTCGAGATCGATCGCCACGTCGTGCCCGTGTTGCGCGGCGTGGTGGAGCCGCACGGTGTGACGGTCGTCGAGGCCGACGCCATGCACGCCGACTGGGACGCGCTCCTTTCCGCGTTCGATCGATGGGTGCTGGTCGCCAACCTGCCGTACAACATCGCCACGCCGTTGGTGCTCGACCTCCTCGCCGGCGCGCCCCGCATCGCGCGGATGCTCGTGATGGTGCAGCGCGAAGTCGGCGAGCGACTGGCGGCGGGTACGGGCGACGCCGCGTACGGCGCGCCGTCGGTGCGGCTCTCGTACTGGGCGACGGCGCGCGTCGTTGGCCGGGTGCCGGCCACGGTGTTCGTGCCCAAGCCGCGCGTCGAGTCGGTGTTGGTCGCCGTCGAGCGGCGCGACGCACCGGCGGTCGACGCCGATCGCGACGCGTTGTTCCGGCTTATCGCCGCCGGATTCGGGCAGCGACGGAAGATGCTGCGGCGGTCGCTCGCCGGTTTGGTGGACGATGCCGCATTCGCCGCGGCCGGCGTCGCGCCCACGGCGCGCGCCGAGGACCTCGACATCGCGCAATGGGGCAGGCTGGCGGCGTGGAAGTCCAATTCGCCCGAGCCAAGCTGACGCTCTCGCTGCGCGTCGTCGGCGTGCGAGATGACGGCTACCACCTGCTCGACGCCGAGATGGTCACGCTCGACCTGGCCGACACGTTGCTGTTCGGCGCGGGCGACGGCATTGAGCTCATCCCGCTCGTCGACACGGTGCGCTTCGAGCCCTCGCTGGTGACCGACGCACTGGCGGCGGTCGGCCGCCGGTCATTCGTGCGACTGGAGAAGCGGATCCCGGTCGGCGCCGGGCTGGGTGGTGGATCGG
>DASRJI010000042.1:0-23004 GCA_035649535.1 Acidimicrobiales bacterium
CGACGATCATGCGCTTGGCCCTGTCGCGCAACGTGACGACGTCTCCCTTGCGCAACATGTAGGCCGGGATGGTGACGCGCTTGCCGTTGACGGAGACGTGGCCGTGGCGCACGAACTGGCGGGCCTGGGAGCGGCTCGCACCCCAGCCGGCGCGGAACGCGACGTTGTCGAGTCGCTGCTCGAGCATGCGGAGCAGGTTCTCGCCGGTGATGCCGTCCTGGCGGTTCGCCTCTTCGTAGAGGTTGGCGAACTGCTTCTCGAGGACGCCGTAGATGCGACGCGCCTTCTGCTTCTCGCGCAGCTGGACGAGGTATTCCGAACCCTGCCGCATGCGGTCGCGACCGTGCTCACCCGGCGGGTACGGGCGACGCTCGATCGGGCACTTCATCGAGTCGCACTTGGGGCCCTTGAGGAAGAGCTTGATCTTCTCGCGCCGGCAGAGCCGGCAGACCGGACCGGTATAACGGGCCATTAGACGCGCCTCCGCTTCTTGGGGCGGCAGCCGTTGTGCGGGATCGGGGTGACGTCCTTGATCCCCATGACCTCGATGCCGGTGTTCATCAGCGAACGGATGGCCGTCTCGCGACCCGAGCCCGGGCCCTTGACGAGTACGTCGACGGTGCGGACGCCGTGCTCCATCGCCCGCTTGGCGCAGGCTTCGGCCGCGAGCTGGGCGGCGAACGGCGTGGACTTGCGCGATCCCTTGAAACCGACGTTGCCGGCCGACGCCCATGCGAGGACCGCGCCTTCGCTGTCGGTGATCGACACGATCGTGTTGTTGAACGAGCTCTTGATGTGAACGACGCCGTGGCTGACGTTCTTGCGCTCGCGCTTGCGCGGCCGGCGACCGCCGGGCTTGGGCTTGGGCATCTACTTGCGAACCTTCTTCTTCCCGGCGACGGTCTTCTTCGGGCCCTTGCGCGTGCGGGCGTTGGTGTGGGTGCGCTGGCCCCGCACCGGCAGGCCGCGGCGGTGGCGGATGCCCTGGTACGAGTTGATCTCTTTCTTGCGGTTGATGTCCTGCGCGATGTCGCGGCGGAGGTCACCTTCGACCTTGATGTTGGCGTCGATCCAGTTGCGCAGACGGACGACCTCTTCGTCGGTGAGGTCGCGGACGCGCGTGTTGCGGTCGATCTCGGTTGAGTCGCACGCCTTCTGCGCGGTCGTGCGACCGACGCCGAAGATGTACGTGAGCGAGATCTCCAGGCGCTTTTCGCGCGGGATGTCGACGCCGGAAATGCGGGCCATACCTCTCCTACCCCTGCCGCTGCTTATGGCGAGGATTGGTGCAGATCACCATCACGTTGCCGTGACGGCGTATGACCTTGCACTTCTCGCAGATTCGTTTGACGCTCGGGCGAACTTTCATGGCTCTCTACTAGCTACTTGTATCGATACGTGATGCGACCTCGAGTGAGGTCGTACGGAGTGATCTTCACCTGGACCCTGTCGCCCGGGAGGATGCGAATGCGGTGCATGCGCATCTTTCCGGCGCTGTAGGCGAGGACGTTGTGGCCGTTCTCCAACTCCACTTTGAACATGGCATTGGGGAGGGCCTCGACGATCGTGCCTTCGAGCACGATGTCCTCTTCCTTGTCCTTCTGAACAGGCAGGTTGAATCTCCTCCTAAAACGGTTGTGAGGGGGCGAACAGCGGGGTTGGCCGGCCGACGCCCTCAGGCGCCAGGCCGACTGAAAATTCTAGCGGATTCTGTGGAAATTCCCCAAGGGAGCCCGCGCTAGGCACGGGTGAACACCTCAGGGCCGTTTTCGGTGATCGCGATCGTGTGCTCGAAGTGGGCGGACAGCGACCCGTCGGCCGTCATCACACTCCACCCGTCAGGCATGAGCTTGGTCTCCGGACCGCCGGCGTTGACCATCGGCTCGACGGCAAACACGTGCCCGGGGCGCAGCTTCAGGCCCCGTCCCGGCGCCCCGTAATTGGGGACCTGGGGCTCCTCGTGCATGGCCGTGCCGATGGCGTGACCGACGTACTCGCGCACGACCGAATACCCGGCGCCCTCGGCCACCTCCTGCACCGCGTGGCCGATGTCGGACAGGCGGTGGCCGTCGACCATCTGCTTGATGGCGGCTTCGAGGCTGTCCTCGGTGACCTGGATGAGGCGGACGGCGTCGGCGGTCACGTCGCCCACCGGGGCGGTGTAGGCCGCGTCGCCGTGGTAGCCCTCGATGATCGCCCCGCAGTCGATCGAGATGATGTCGCCGTCGGCGAGGACGTAGTCGCCCGGGATGCCGTGGACGATCATGTCGTTGGGCGACGTGCAGATCACCGCCGGAAAGCCGTGGTAGTTCAGGAAGTTCGACGTCGCGCCGCGACGATCGAGGACGTCGCGGGCGATCTTGTCGAGTTCGAGGGTCGTGATGCCGGGCCGGATCGCGGCGCGCGTCTTGTCGTGCATCTCGGCGACCACCTTGCCGGCCTTGCGCATCTTGTCCAGCTCCTCGGACGAGCGGCGCATCAGATGCTCGCCTCGCGCCGGCGCTCGACCGTGTCGATGAGCCGCGTCGTCACTTCGTCGGGCGGGCCTTCGCCGTCGACGACCTCGAGCCGCTCGCGCTCCTTGTACCACTCGATGAGCGGCTCGGTGGCCGACTCGTAGATCTCGAGCCGGCGCCGGATCGCAGCCTCGGTGTCGTCGGCGCGCTGCACGACCTCGCCGCCGCACACGTCGCAGGTCCAGTTCTCCATCGGCGGGACCTCGACGCTGTAGTTGGTGCCGCACGACGAGCACACCCGTCGGGCCGCCAACCGTTTCAACACCACTTCGGCCGGAACCTCGAGGTCGATCACGAGATGAACGTCGTCGGGCGCGAGGTAGTCCGACAACGCGCCGGCCTGGAACACGTTGCGCGGAAAGCCGTCGAGCACGAAACCGCGCCGCTTGGTCCCCGCCTGTTCCAAGCGCTCCTTGACGATGCCGATCGTGATCTCGTCGGGCACCAACTCGCCGGCGTCCATGTACTCCTGCGCCTTGCGGCCGAATGTGGTTCCGGCGCGTACCGCGGCGCGAAACATGTCGCCGGTGGACACGTGATGCACGACGTAGTGGCGCGACAACCGAAGGGCCTGCGTGCCCTTACCCGACCCTTGCTTGCCTAACAACACCAGTCTCACGCCCGGAATCACGCGGCCCTTCTCACTACTTCAAGAAGCCTTCGTAATTGCGCATCGTGAGCTGGCTGTCGATCTGCTTCATCGTCTCGAGGGCAACGCCCACGGCGATGAGCAGCGTCGTACCGGCGAACGGGTAGTTGTGAATGTTGAACACCGACAGCGCGAGCGCAGGCAGCAGAGCGATGAACGCGAGGAACAGCGAGCCCGGCAGCGTGATGCGATTGAGGATCCCCGCGAGGTGGCGCTCGGTGGGCGGCCCCGGACGGATGCCCGGGATGTACCCGCCCTGCTTACGGATCACGTCGGCCTGCTGGTGCGGGTCGAAGGCGATCGCCGTGTAGAAGTACGCGAACGCCACGATCAACATGCCGTAGAGGCCGACATACAGGATGTCGGTCGGGTCCACGAGGTGGTTGTTGACGAACTCGCGGACGCTCACCCACGGGATCACGTTGCTCAGCAGGACCGGGAAGTACAGGACCGAGCTGGCGAAGATGATCGGGATGACGCCCGACTGGTTGACCTTCAGCGGGATGTAGGTGGACTGCCCGCCGTACATCCGGCGGCCAACTATTCGTTTGGCGAACTGGACTGGTATTCGTCGCTGCCCCTGTTCGATGAACACGATCGCCACCAGTAACAACAGCGTGATGGAGATGACGATCCCGAACTTGAAGTTGCCCGCCTCGGCCCGGATGGCCGCGCCGTTGGACGGCAGCCGGCTTACGACGTTGGCGAAGATCAAGATCGACATGCCCTGGCCGACACCGCGCTGGCTGATCAACTCGCCCAGCCACATGACCATGGCCGTACCTGCCGTCATCGACAGCACGACGAGCAGCACGCGAGGCACGCTGAAGTTGGGCAGGACGTCGATGTCCGACGCGCTCTGACCGAGGAAACCCTGGCCACCGTTGTGGAACACGAACGCCAAACCGGTCGACTGCATGATGGCCAGCGCCACGGTGAGGTAGCGGGTGACCTGCGTGATCTTCTTCTGCCCGACAGCGCCCTCGTCCCGCCACTGCTCGAGCTTCGGGATCACGACCTGGAGCAGCTGCACGATGATCGAGCTGGTGATGTACGGCATGATCCCGAGCCCGAACACGGCGAAGCGCGTGAGCGCGCCGCCCGAGAACAGGTTCAGGAACCCGAGTACGCCGCCCTTCGAGGCGGCCTCGGTGAGCCGCTGAACTGCTTTGAAGTCGACGCCCGGTACCGGGATGTGCGATCCGAAGCGGTACAGCGCGATGACGAAGACGGTGAAGATGATCTTGTTCCGGAGATCCGGAACTTTGAACATGTTCAAGAACGTCATGGGCGACCTCGCTGCCTAGCGGTTGGTTAGTGCGTTGCCCTTGGCCGGCGGACGCCCGCCGCTGAAGGGAAGCGGGATCTTGGTGACCGAGCCGCCCGCCGCGGTGATCGCCTGCTCGGCGGTCTTGCTGAACGCATGGGCGGACACCTCGACGGCGCGGCTCAATTCGCCGCGGCCGAGAACCTTCACGTAGCCGTGCTTATGGACGAGGCCCTTGGCGCGCAGGGTGTCGGGCGTGATCTGGGTGCCCTCGAACTCCTGGAGCGCGGTCAGGTTGACGACCGTGTACTCGATGCGGAACGGGTTCTTGAACCCCTTCAGCTTCGGGATCCGCTGGGCGAGGGGCAGCTGCCCGCCCTCGAAGCCGGGCTTGATCTGCCCGCGCGCGCCCTGGCCCTTGGTACCGCGACCAGCGGTCTTGCCGCGACGGCCGCCGGTACCCCGGCCGACACGAATCGCGGTCTTCTTCGAGCCCGGTGCGGGCTGGAGATCGTGAATCTTCACTTCGCGACGCTTTCCACTTCCTCGACGGTGACCAGGTGCGGCACCCTGCGAATCATCCCCCGAATCTCGGGCCTATCGGGGAGCGTGTTGGACTGGCCCAGCCGGCGCAGCCCGAGCGCGCGCAACGTGCCGCGCTGCTTGGGCTTGGTGCCGATCGACGACTTGACCTGCGTGACCTTGAGCGCCACGGCTAGGCAACTTCCTCGGGAACGTGGCCGCCCCGCTTGCGTTCGTTGTACGCGCGCAGCACACCGGCCGGGGTGACTTCCTCGGGCGACTTGCCGCGCATGCGGGCGACGTCGTCGGGGGACTTGAGCGCCTTCAGGCCGGCGACGGTGGCGTGGGCGACGTTGAGCGCGTTCGACGAGCCCAACGACTTGGCCAGCACGTCGTGGATCCCGGCGACCTCGAGGATGGCCCGTGCCGCGCCGCCGGCGATCACGCCGGTACCGGGCGCCGCCGGCTTGAGCAGCACGCGTCCGGCGCCGCTCTCGCCCATGACCGGATGGATGATCGTGCTGCCGGCCAGCGGGACCGTGAAGACGTTCTTGCGCGCGTCGTCGACCGCCTTCTGCATGGCGAGCCCGACTTCCTTGGCCTTGCCGTAGCCGAGACCAACGCGGCCGTTGCCGTCGCCGATAACCATCAGCGCGGTGAAGGAGAACCGGCGGCCACCCTGCACGACCTTGGCCACGCGACGAGGACGGCCAATCGACCGCTCCTCGAAGCCGCCCGAGCCCTGCTGTTGGTTGTCGCGATTGTCGCGACCATCACGTTGCGCCATCTATACGGCCGCCCTTCGGGCGGCCGAGATGGCACGTGCCACTCTGCTCATGGTTCGCTCGCTCTGCTCGCTCACTAAAACTCCAGTCCACCTTCTCGAGCGGCGTCCGCGACCGCGGCCACTCGGCCGTGGTACATGAACCCGCCTCGGTCGAACACGACCTGAGTCACGCCGGCGGCCTTGGCCCGCTCGGCGAGCAACTTGCCGACCTTGCCGGCCGCGTCCCGATTCCCGGTGCCGCCCTTGCGCAATGCGGCCTCGACCGTCGACGCCGCCGCGAGCGTGCGGCCGCTGCCGTCGTCGATGACCTGGGCGGAGATGTGCTTGTTGCTGCGGAACACCGCCAGGCGCGGGCGCTCGGCGCTGCCGACCACGTTCTTGCGCACGCGGCGATGCCGCCGCTGCCGCAGCTCGTGCGTGTGTTTAACGGTTGTCATTTGCTGCATCTCCCGATCGCCTGCCGGCTTCGCCTCTGGCTCACTTTGCGGCCTTTCCGGCCTTGCGGCGGACGTGCTCGCCCAGGTAGCGAACGCCCTTGCCCTTGTACGGCTCGGGCTTACGAATCTTGCGGATGTTGGCGGCCACCTGGCCAACCAATTCCTTGTCGATGCCCTTGACGATGACGCGGGTGGGCACCGGAACCTCGAACGTGATGCCGTCGGGCGCATCGACATAGACCGCGTGGCTGAACCCGAGCGCGAGCTCGAGCTTGTTCGGGCCCTGCGCCGTGGCGCGGTAGCCCACGCCGACGATCTCCAACTCCTTCACGAAGCCGCTGGTCACGCCGACGACCATGTTGTTGACGAGCGAGCGGGTGAGACCGTGCAAGGCGCGGTTGTGGCGCTCGTCGTCCGGACGCTCGACCAGCAATTCGCCGGCGTCCTGCCGGATCGTGATCGGCATCGGGATGACGCGCTCGAGCCGGCCCTGCGGGCCCTTGACCGCGACCCGGCCGGCGTCGAGGGAAACCTCGACACCGCTCGGGACGGGAATGGGTGCCTTACCAATACGTGACATCAGCTCACCAGACGTAACAGAGGACTTCACCGCCCACGCGACGCTGGCGCGCCTCGCGGTCGGTCATGAGCCCCTGGCTCGTTGACAGGACGGCGACGCCCAGGCCACCGAGAACGCGGGGCAGGGTGTCGGCCTTCGTATAGACGCGCAGGCCCGGCTTCGAGACCCGGCGGATCCCGGAGATCGTACGTTCGCGTTCGGGCGTGTACTTCATGTTCACTTCGAGCACGCGACCAGGGCGGCCCTGGTCGTCGCTCACCGAGAAGCCCGTGATGTAGCCCTCGCGCTCGAGCAGCTTGGCGAGGGACTCCTTCAGCTTCGACGAGGGCATACGGACGGTCTCGTGCATCGCCACGTTGGCGTTGCGGATGCGCGTGAGCATGTCGGCGATGGGGTCGGTCATTGTCATCGGTCGATCACCAACTCGCCTTCGTCACGCCGGGAACCTCGCCGGCATGAACGAGCTCGCGCAGGCAGATACGACACAGGCCGAACTTGCGGTAGACCGCGCGCGGGCGGCCACACCGCCGGCAGCGGGTGTAGCCGCGCACCTTGAACTTCGGCTTGCGCTGTTGCTTCTCAACTAGTGCCTTCTTGGCCATGTTTCCGGTTACTGCCCCTCGCGTCGGAACGGGAAGCCGAAGGCATCCAACAGCGCCTTGCCTTCGGCGTCATTACGGGCGGTGGTCACGATGGTGATGTCCATGCCCCGCGGTATGTCGACCTTGTCGTAATCAATCTCCGGGAAGATCAGCTGCTCGGTCACCCCGAACGTGTAGTTGCCGCGACCGTCGAAGGCCGCCGGGTTGAGACCCCGGAAGTCTCGGATGCGCGGGATGGCGATGCTCACCAGCCGGTCGAAGAACTCCCACATGTGATCGCCGCGGAGTGTGACTTTGGCGCCGATGCTCTGGCCCTCGCGGAGCTTGAAGCCGGCGATCGACTTCTTGGCCTTGGTCACCAGCGGCTTCTGACCGGTGATGATCGTGAGGTCGCGGACCGAGTTCTCGAGGAGCGACGCCTGCTGGGTCGCCTTGCCGACGCCCATGTTGACGACGATCTTCTCGAACCGCGGAACTTCCATGATGTTGCCCAGGGCCAGCGTTTCCTTGAGCTGGGCGCGGATCTCGCTGTCGTACCGCTGCTTGAGGCGCGGCCGCTCTTTGGTCGACGCCGCCATCAGAGGTCACTCCCGCACTTCTTGCAGACGCGCACCTTCTGGCGCACCGGGATGTCGGCGGTGCCGAGCGAGTCGTCGAAGCGGTAGCCGACGCGCGTCGGGCCGCAACCCGGGCAGATGATGGACACGTTGGAAACGGGGATCGGCATGTCCTTGTCGATGATCCCGCCCTGCATGGTGGCCCGTGTCGTGCGCTGGCTCTTCTTGGCGACGTTGACGCCTTCGACGATGACCTTGTTGGCCTTGACCAGGACGCGCATGATCTCGCCTTCCTTGCCGCGGTCCTTCCCGGTCCGCACGCGGACCCGGTCACCCTTCTTCAGCTTCAAGCCACTCATTACAGAACCTCGGGTGCTAGCGAAACGATGCGCATGAACTTCTTGTCGCGCAGCTCGCGGCCCACCGGCCCGAAGATGCGGGTACCGCGGGGCTGCTGCTGCTCGTTGATGAGGACGGCGGCGTTCTCGTCGAAGCGGATGTAACTGCCGTCAGCGCGGCGGCGCTCCTTCTTGGTGCGTACGACCACGCACTTGACGACTTCGCCCTTCTTGACGGCGGCACCCGGCAACGCGTCCTTGACCGTGGCCACGAACACATCGCCGATCCCGGCGTAGCGCCGCTTGGAGCCGCCCAGCACCTTGATGCAGAGCACCTCCTTGGCGCCGCTGTTGTCGGCCACCCGAAGGCGGCTCTCCTGCTGGATCACGCCGGCCTCCGGAGGAGGCCAAAGCCAGCAGAGTGCGCCCAGAGGGCCAAAGCGTTCGAGCTTGCGAGAACGCTCATTTGGCCCTCTCAAGGACTTCGACCACGCGCCAGCGCTTGAGCTTCGACAGCGGGCGGGTCTCCTGGACGCGTACCCGGTCGCCGGGCTGCACGTCGTTGGCCTCGTCATGGGCGTAGAGGTGCTTGGTGCGCTGAACGGTCTTGTTGTAGCGACGGTGACGGACGCGCTCGATGATGTCGACGACGACGGTCTTGTCCATCGACGACGACGACACGACGCCCTCGCGGATCTTGCGCCGGTTAGGGCGACTTACTTCAGCCATTCTTTGCCTCGCTTAATGCTTCGAACTCGGCGATCTCGCGCTCGCGAAGCAGCGTGTGGATGCGGGCGATCTCGCGCCGCAGATCACCGAGGCGGGCCATGTTGGGCAGCTCGCCGGTCACGTGCTTGAAACGCAGGTTGAACAACTCGGCCTTGGTCTCGACCAGTCGGCTCTCCAACTCGCCGGTGTCGAGGACGCGCAGCTCGGTCGCTTGCTTGGTGGCCATCAGACCTCCACCTCTTCCTGGAGCTGGCGACGTGACACGAACTTGGCCTTGATCGGCAGCTTCTGGATGGCGCGGTTCATGGCGCCGCGGGCCAGGTCCTCGGGAACGCCGGACAGCTCGAACATGATGCGACCCGGCTTGACCACCGCGACCCAGTGCTCCGGATTGCCCTTCCCCGAGCCCATGCGCGTTTCCGCCGGCTTCTGCGTGACCGGCTTGTCCGGGAAGATGCGAATCCACACCTTGCCGCCGCGCTTGACGTGACGGGTCATCGCAATACGAGCGGCTTCGATCTGGCGCGCCGTGATCCAGCCCGGTTCGAGCGCTTCGATGGCGAAGTCGCCGAAGTTGATCGTGGCGCCACCCTTGGTCTTGCCGGTCATGCGGCCGCGCTGCTGCTTGCGGTGCTTCACCTTTCGCGGCATCAACATGACGGCTAGTTGTCCTTCTTGAAGTGGGGCGTCTCGTGGTGCTCGCGCGTACGGCGCTCGATCTCTTCCTCTTCGGCGAGGATCTTCTCGAGTTCGGGATCGACCTCGGCGACCAACGGCTTGGCCTCGGCCTCGTCGGCCGCCGCCTCGCCAGCAGGGGTGTCCCCCGCCGTCTCGGCGGTCGGCGTTTCACCCGGACCGCCCTGCTCGGGCCGACGGCGACCGCCACCCGCGGAGATGACGCGGCGCGGCTTGTCGCCCTGCCCCGACGTTTCGCCGACCGCCATGGCCGCCTCGCGAGCGATCTTGTCTTCCGACGCGACCTTGTACGGGAGGATGTCGCCCTTGTAGATCCAGACCTTCACGCCGATGCGGCCGAAGGTGGTCTTGGCCTCGCGGAAGCCGTAGTCGATGTCGGCGCGCAGCGTGTGCAACGGCACGCGACCCTCGCGGTAGAACTCGCGACGGGCCATTTCCGAACCGCCGAGGCGGCCGGCGCACTGCACGCGGATGCCCTGGGCACCCGCCTTCTGCACGGTCTGCACCGCGCGCTTCATCGCCCGGCGGAAGCTGACGCGACCGGTGAGCTGGTCAGCGATCCCCTGCGCGATCAACGCCGCGTCCAACTCCGGCTGCTTGATCTCTTGGATGTTGAGCTGGATCTTCGGGTTGTGCGTGATCTTGGCCAGACCGTCGCGCAGACGATCGGCTTCGGCGCCGCGCCGGCCGATGACGATGCCGGGGCGCGCGGTGTGGACGTCGACGCGCAGGCGATCACGCGTGCGCTCGACCTCGATGCGACTCACGGCGGCCCGCTCGAGCTGGCGCGTGAGGAAGTCACGGATCTTCCAGTCCTCGATCACGTAGTTCTGGTACTCGCGGTCGGCGAACCACCGCGACTTCCAGTCGGTCGTGATCCCAAGCCGGAACCCGTAAGGATTGACCTTTTGACCCATGTTTACTCAGCGCTCTGTTCTTCTGGCGCATCTGTCGATGCGCTTTCTTCTACGACTTCGGGTTCCGCTTCCACCTCGGCAGTGGCCTCCTCTGACTCACTTTCAGCAATCGGCTCGTCGACGACTTCCACCGGCGCTTCACTGACTTCTTCAACTACTTCGGGCGTCTCTTCGACTACGTCCTCGGTCGGGGCGTCGCCCTGGCGCTTGCGGCCACCGGCGACGCGGCGGGCGCGGCGGGCGGTGACGTCGGCCGCCTGCTTGGCGCGGGCGCGGGCCAGACGGTCGTCGGGCAGGCGGCTCACGATGATCGTGACGTGGCACGTGCGCTTGCGGATGCGCGTGTAGCGGCCGCGAGCGCGGGCCCGCCAGCGCTTGAGCGTGCGGGCCTCGTCGGCGTAGCACGCCGACACGTACAGCTCTTCGGGCGACATGTGGTCGTTGTGCTCGGCGTTGGCAATCGCCGAATGCAGGAGCTTGGCGATCATCGGCGCGCTGCCGCGACCGCAGAACCTGAGGACGTCGTCGGCCAGGCCGACGTCGAGGCCGCGGATGAGGTCGAGGACCTCGCGCACCTTGTACGGCGAGGTGATGACGTGCCGCAGCTCGGCCCGCGTGCCGGGACGCTCGTTGGTCTTGATTCCGGTCATTACCTACGACCCTGACGCTCTTGGCCGGCGTGGTAGCGGAACGTGCGGGTCGGCGCGAACTCGCCGAGCTTGTGACCGACCATCGACTCGGTGATGTACACCGGCACGTGCTTGCGACCGTCGTGCACCGCAATGGTGTGACCCACCATGTCGGGGATGATCGTGGAGCGCCGCGACCAGGTCTTGATCACGCGCTTCTCGTTCTTGCTGTTTTGATCGTCGACCTTCTTCAACAGATGGTCGTCGACGAAGGGGCCCTTCTTGAGGCTCCGGGGC
The DNA here is from genome assembly GCA_035649535.1 of Acidimicrobiales bacterium. Lineage (GTDB taxonomy): Bacteria > Actinomycetota > Acidimicrobiia > Acidimicrobiales > JACDEA01 > JACDEA01. The sequence continues at coordinate 11,524 of DASRJI010000042.1, forward strand.
ATCTCGTCTACCTCCGCTTCCCGCGCGTGCGGCGACGGCGGACGATGAGCTTGCTGGACGGCTTGTTCGGGTTGCGCGTGCGGCCTTCGGGCTTGCCCCACGGCGACACCGGGTGGCGGCCGCCGGAGCTCTTGCCCTCGCCGCCGCCGAGCGGGTGGTCGACCGGGTTCATGGCCACACCGCGGGTCTGGGGCTTGACGCCCTTCCACCGGTTGCGGCCGGCCTTGCCGATCTTGATCAGCTCGGCCTCGGCGTTGCCGACCTCGCCGATCGTGCCCCGGCAGTCGATCGACACGCGCCGCATTTCAGTGGAGGGCAGGCGCAGGGTGGCGTAGTCGCCTTCCTTGGCCACGAGCTGCACGCTCATGCCGGCGCCGCGCGCCATCTTGCCGCCGCCATTGGGATGCAGCTCGACGTTGTGGATCGTCGTACCGACGGGGATGTAGCGAAGCGGCAGCGCATTGCCGGGGCGGATCTCGCTGCCGTGACCGCTCTGCAAGACGTCGCCGACGCCCACGCGGGCCGGCGCCAGGATGTAGCGCTTCTCGCCGTCGGCGTAGTGCAGCAGCGCGATGCGCGCATTGCGGTTCGGGTCGTACTCGATCGCCGCGACCTTGGCCGGGACGCCGTCCTTGTTGCGACGGAAGTCGATGACGCGGTACTGCTGCTTGTGACCGCCACCGCGGTGGCGCGCCGTCTTGTGACCGTGCGCGTTGCGGCCGCCCGTGCGGTGCTTGGGCTCGAGCAGGGACTTCTCGGGCGTGTCCCGCGTGATCTCGCGGAAGTCCGACGCCGATTGGAAGCGGCGACCGGGACTCGTGGGCTTGCGTTTGCGGAGGGCCATCGATCTAGCTTTCGAAGAGGTCGATCTTGTCGCCGTCGGCCAAGGTCACGATCGCTCGCTTGGTGTCGGGACGGGCGCCGAATGTGAATGTGCGCCGGTTGCGCTTGCGCTTGCCGTGGCGGTTCAGCGTGTTCACCTTGGCGACGCGTACGTTGAAGATCGACTCGATCGCGTGGCGGATCTCGATCTTGTTGGCGCTGCCGGCGACAACGAACGTGTACACGCCGTTGTCGAGGAGTGAGTAGGACTTCTCGGAGACAACCGGCTTGATGATGACGTCGCGGGGGTCGTTCACTCGGCCGGCTCGCTCTCGGTCTCAGTGGGCGGGGTCGGCGCGGCGGGCGGCGCTTCGACACCCTGGGCACCCGGCAGCGTGGCCCGGGTGAAGACGATCCAGTCGTTGCACAGGATGTCGTAGGGGTTGAGCTCACCGGCGAGAAGCACCTGCACGTCGGCCAGGTTGCGGAACGACTTGTACGCGGTCTCGTCGTCGCGGCTCAGGACGACCAGCACCTTGCCCTCGAGGCCGAGAGCATGCAGCGCGTCGGTGGCCTCGCGTGTCTTGGGCTGGGCGAACTCCCACGCGTCGACGACGACGATCTTGTTGCTGTTGGCCCGGTCCGACAGCGCACCGCGGAGCGCGAGCTGCACCATCTTCTTGGGCGTCTTCTGCCGGTAGTCGCGCGGCTTGGGCCCGAAGGCGACGCCGCCGCCCGTCCAGCTGGGCGAGCGCGTCGAGCCATGGCGGGCGCGACCGGTGCCCTTCTGGCGCCACGGCTTCTTGCCACCACCGCGCACCTCGGCGCGCGTGAGCGTGGAGTGCGTGCCGGCCCGGGCCGCCGCGAGCTGCGCGGTGACGACTTGGTGCATCACCGGCACGTTGGGCTGCACCGCGAAGAATGCGGGGTCCAGCTCGAGGCTTCCCGACGCTGAACCGGTCTGTGTCTTCACATCGACCGAGGCCATCAGCCGCCTGCCTTGACTGCGTTGCGGATAAGGACGAGGCCACCGCGAGGACCGGGTACCGCGCCCTTGACGAGCAGCAGCTGACGGTCGGCGTCGGCCGATACGACTTCGAGGTTCAGCGTGGTGACCTTCTGGTTGCCCATCTGGCCGGCCATCTTCGTGCCCTTGAACACCCGGCTGGGCGTGGCGCACGCCCCGATTGCGCCCGGCGACCGGTGCTTCTTGTGGTTGCCGTGCGAGGCGCCCTGGCCCTTGAAGTTGTGGCGCTTCATGGCACCGGCAAAGCCCTTGCCCCGACTCACGGCCGTCACGTCGACCTTCTCGCCGGCGGCGAGTACGTCGACCGCGATCTCCTGACCGACTTCGAAGGCGCTGGTGTCGTCGAGACGCAACTCGACGAGGCGCACACCGGCCTCGACCTTGGCCTTGCCGAAGTGACCGGCCTCGGGCTTGTTGAGCTTGTTCGCCTTGACGGTGCCGTAGGTGACCTGCACGGCGCTATAGCCGTCGCGCGCCTCGGTCTTGACCTGCACCACGCGAAGCGGCTCGACCTTGACCACGGTCACGGGCACGAGCCGGTTCTGCTCGTCCCAGACCTGTGTCATGCCGACCTTCTCGCCGACGATCGCTTTCGAAGCCATCTTGGTGCGTTTCTGTTCGCTTTCACGCGGACGCTCCGCCCGGGCAGCGTGCCCAGAGCGGAGCGTGGTTTTTAGTTGTGCTGCGGGGTTCCCAAAGTGGGCGCCCGCAGACGTCGATTGATGGAGGAGCCAGTGTATCGGCTCCCCGCCGAGCGTGCGAAAGGCCATCCCGCGCCCCGGCGAGGCGGCGCCGTAGCCTGGCGGCCGCATCAGTCAGGGAGGGAGCAACGAAAATGACACTCGCATGGGTCAAGGATGCGCTTGAACGCCTGGCGAAGACCTTCGTGCAGACGTTCATCGCCCAGATCACCGCGTCGGGACTCGGCCTTGTCGAGGCGATGGCCGACACCAGCACACTCGAGCGGGCCGCCATCGCTGGCCTGGCTGCCGTGCTGTCGCTCGTCATGAGCTGGCTGTCGACCTGGGCTGGGAAGGACAAGGACCAGAAGCTTTCGCCGGCGTCGGTCGCCAACAAACCTTCCTAGCGGGGGGCGTCGCCTCTCGTCAGTGCAACGGCAGCCACACCACCGCTGCTGAAGCGAGGACTCCGCCCAGTGCGGTGAGGCCGAGGGCGAGCAGAGCCAGGTTGCGTGCGCCGTCGTGCGGCGGCTTGCCTGCCGCGCCGAAGACCGCCCACAGCTCCGACAGCGGAGTCTCCACTGTCACCCGGATGCGCCGGCGGGCGATCGATGCGCCGCGCAGAACCACCCACGACGACCCGGCAGCCAGCCCGACAGCGGCCGCCCAGGCCGCGGCGAGGCCCCAGGTCGATCCGCCGATCGTATCGGCCACGACCTGGGCCAGGCGCGAGAGCGACGACGCTACGGCGCCTCCGAGCAGAAACGTCGGCACCCCGCTCCGCCGACGGGGATAGGTCTCGGCCGCCCGCTCCACGTCGCGGCGGCCTCGGGCGACGGCACGCCGGCTGGGGTCCCCGCTGTATATCCACCCGAGCCGCTGCGTATACAGGTTGCGGATCGACTTGGCTACGCGCCGCTGGTGGCCGCGCACGATGTAGCGGATCACACGCTGGACCAGGAACTGGAGCACCGGCGTGATCGGCCCGGCCCGAACCTGCTTCGGCGGTCGAGGGCCGTTGCGGCCGAGGACCTCGAGGGCGTGCATGGCCGCGGCATGCGCCTCCTCGAAACTCGCCGGCGACAGCAGCGGGCTCGCCGCCGCCATCTCGGCGGCGATGTCTTCCTCGACCGGGCCCGCTCCCCCGATGCCGCTCAGCAGCCAGTCGGATGAACGGGTATTCCGGAGGAGTCGCAACCGGGGAAAGCGACGCCCCCACGCGTGTTCGGGAGCCGCGTGTCCACGGCCTCGCAAGCTACGGCGGCCATCGGCTTCCGGCGCTGATGACTCCCGTCGACGACTCATACCCCTCCCCTCAACCGCGTGCGAGCGTAGGCCTGCACTCTGCGCGGGCGGGAACGGGCGGCGACGAGTCGTTGACAGGACGCCTGCGCATCCTTAGCGTCGCCGCCAACGACACAAACCGGAGGTGGGGGATGCCTGGTTGGCTGCGGAAGCTCGGTGCCGTTGTGTTGGAAGGGGCCGCGGGGTCCGCCCTAGCGGCTGGGGCGACCGCAATCGCCCTGTCACTGCTCAGCGTTGACGGCGGCGGCCCGCTCATCGTCGCCGCCGGCGGGATTGGCCTGCTAAACGGCGTCATCGCCGCGTTACTGGGCATCTACAAGTGGAGTTCGCCCGTCGGGTGGCTCGCCTTCCTCCTCGACCACACCTGGGGTCTCGTCGGGACGACGATCGCAATGCTCCTGCATACGGTCAATCTCTTCTGGTTCGGTGGTCGGAAGTACAACGACAGTTTGAGTCGTGGAAAAAACCGTTACCTCTACGACGGTGGCTTTGGGTTCTCGGGCTACGCCTTCACACAAGGACTGGTCACAAGCAACTTCAACAACAGCACGGGCAACAAGCTGGTCGAACACGAGACCCTCCACATCTGGCAGAGCCGCGCCTTCGGGCCGCTCTTCCAGGCGACCTATGGGGTCTGGTTTCTGGTCGGCGCCATCGTGGGCACGTTCGTGTCGCTCGGCCGTAAACAGTCGTGGTATCAGACGGTGACCGACATCGCGTACCTGGACAACCCATGGGAGACCTGGGCGTACAAGATCGGCGGAACACCCCGAAAAGGCAAGTACAGCTGGGTGTGATGACGTGAGGCTGCGCGGGCGCGTTTGGGGTCGCGCGGCGGCGCTCGGGATCGGCGCGGTGGTGTGGAGCCTGGGCGTAGGGCATGCCGGGGCGGCGCAGCCCTCGTCGCCCGGTTGCGCGTTGCTGGTCAACGGCCAACCGCTCGAACATGGCGCCTCGCCAGACGATGCCGTCCGAGTCGACGTGCGCGACGACCTCGCACTCGCTGGCGCCGCCGGGAGCGAGGGCGCGGTCACCGTCGCCCTAAGGCTGGGGCCCGCCCGCGTTGGGATCTACAACGGGACATCGGCGGGCGACGCCTGGACGGCAACCGTCGATGTCGGCCGCTACGCAATCTTCGGTGTGGGCCGCTATCAAGTCGTCGTCCACGCACCGGACTGCGAGACGACTGTGTGGGTCAACCTCGTCGGGCGTTCGCCGTGGACGACTATTCCTGGCGCGGCAGCCGCCCTCGTTGCCGTGGGTGGTCTCGCGTTGCTGGCCACGGCGATCCGAAGTGCCAAGCCCGGCGGTGGCGGCGGCGGCCGAGCCTTCCTGGGCGGCGCGCTCTTCGGCCTCGCTGCGAACGTCATCAGTCAGCAGCACGGCGGGGGCCAACTAACGACGAAGTCGATGCTGGGATTCACGGGCGTTCCCGGCGGGGCCGGCTTCGTCGCACAAAAGTTGATGGCGCGGTTCCGCGGCGGTGGCGGCGCGACCGCCGACCCGGCGGGGTCGGGCGGATCCGCGGCGCCAAGCGCACCGTCGGCCGCCGCCGAAGCGAGCTCGGCTCCGGCCCCGCCGACAGCCGCGACCACGACACGGTCCGCGGCGCGAGTCGCCGACGACGAGCCAACCGATGAACTCCGGTTCATTCAGGCCCAGGTCTCTGGGCCGGATGGCGCGGCACGGCCGCGGTTCCCGAGCGGCGCGTGCACGGTTGCTGTTCGCGTCGGGCCGAGCGACGCGGCGTGGCTTTCCAGCCCGGACGTCTTCCCGTCGCACCGGCTTAGTGGCGACGAAGACTGGCACACGCTGACGGTGACGCTTTCCGAGCCTACGGTCGCGCCCAAGCCGCTGGTTGGCGAGCTTCGGCTCCCGCGGCACGGCGCGAGCGACCCATGCCGATTTGCCGTCGAGGTGCCACCCGACCTGGCGTCGCTGCGGTTCCGGGTGACGATGATCCACGACAACCGCGTCCTACAGAGCGCGGTCATCGAGGGCACTACCGACGCCATGCCTGATGGCGACGCGATCAAGGTGACGACAGACGCCGTCGTTCGCACTGACATCGGCGACCTGAAGAACCGAGGGAAGTTCGGCGCCGCGGTGGTCGTGGACAAGACAGCCGGTGGCGACACCCAGGTCATGGCGGTCGCCGGCGCCAACGCTCAGCTCCTCTCCCTCGAAGGCATGAACGAGGTCGTGAAGCTGATCGAAGAGCGGCTCACGGCGGTCGCGTCGAGCCCAGAGGCACAGACGAGCCCGGACTCACCCGCGATGACCGATTTGATGAGGTTCCTCGCGGTGCAAGGCGCACTCTTGCGCGACAGCCTCATTGGGGATCAGGTCGCCGAGGCGAGCCTGCTTGACCAGGAAAAACTCCAAGTCGTCTCGGTCCATCCGGAGGCGTTCGTCCCGATCGAGTTCATCTACGACCGGCCTGCGCCCGCATTGGACGCACCGATATGCGAAGGGGCCGCCAAGGCGCTTGCCGATGGGTCCTGTCCATCCACGTGTCCGACCGGTCAAGACGCGCCGTTCCCGGTGGTGTGCCCCTTGTCGTTCTGGTGCATGCAGCGGGTCATCGAACGCCATGCCTCCAGCCCCGAGCGCGTGCAGGCCATCCGCGGTCACGCCGACCTGGCCATCAACGCCGAACCGGGTACCGGCCGCCGATCGCTCGACGCACTCAAGGGCGGCCTAATCGCTTTTCACGAGCGGGTCGACCGGGCCAAGCCCGGTACCTCGGCCGCAGTCATCGACGCGCTGCGCTCCGTCACCGAGACACCGCCGGTCGTCGCCGCGACCTGGGCCGAGTGGACACAGGCCGTCGCCACAGGACACCCGACGCTCCTCGTGCTGCTCTCGCACACAGTCGAGGAGGAGTCGACCCACCAAGCCGGTCTGGCGATCGGTGCCGACGATGCCTTGTATTGCGCGTATCTCGACGAGCAGCACGTCGCCGCGGAGGGGAGCTCGCCGCCGATCGTCCTGCTTCTCGGGTGTGACACGGCCCTCAATGACGTCCAATACGAGAACTTCGTCAATGCGTTCCATCGCAAGGGCGCGGCAATGATCGTCGGCACGACGGCCACCGTGCTCGGCTATCACGCAGCGGCCGTCGCCGCCGCTTTGGTCGGGGCTTTACACGCCGCGGTAGTCGACGACCAGGTTGGCTCGACATTCGGTGACGTGCTGCGCGCTGCACGGCGCGAACTCGTCGGCAAGGGGTATGCGATGGCCCTTGCCCTCACGGCATACGGCGACGCGGATTGGCGCCTGGCCGAGCCGCACTGAGTAGCCCGTGTTCCGCGTCGAGATGCTCCCCGCAGCGCACGGCGATGCCTTGTGGATCGAAGTCGGACCGGCTTCGAAGCCACGACGGATCCTTGTCGATGGCGGCACCGCACCGACCTACGCCCACATCCATTCGCGCATCACCGCGCTCGACGCCAACGACCGGCATTTCGACCTCCTCGTCGTCACGCATGTCGACGCCGACCACATCGAAGGCATCGTGCGCCTTCTCGGCGATCGTCAGCTCGGCGCGTCGTTTGCCGACATCTGGTTCAACGGATGGCGTCACCTCGGTGCCGCCGACACCGACACGCTGGGCCCTGTCCAGGGTGAAATCCTCTCGGCCCTAATCGACGAGTTCGGGCATCCGTGGAACGCCGCATTCGGCGGCGGGCCTGTCGTGCTCCCGGCAGCAGGCTCGCCGCCGACGGTTGACGTCAACGGCCTGCGCCTGACCGTCTTGTCGCCAGGTCCGGAGCAACTCATGAAATTGCGGGCCACGTGGGCGACCGAGGTGCGCCGCGCCGGACTCGAACCCGGTGTCGCCAAGCAAGCGCTAGCCAAGCTCGCTGCGACAAAGAAGCTTCAGGGTCTGACGCTGGGCGAGGAGCGGATCGCGGTGCGGGCACTGGCCGCGGCCAAGACGGCATCGGACGGCGCGGTTGCCAACGGCAGCAGCATCGCGTTGCTCGCCGAATTCGGCGAGCAACGAATCCTCCTCGGCGCAGATGCCCACCCCGACGTGCTGGCCGCAGGACTCGACCGGCTGCTGATCGATCGCGGGCTCGAAACCCTCGCAATCGACGCTTTCAAGCTTCCACATCACGCCAGCGCGGCGAACGTGACGCTAGACGTGCTCCGCCTCGTCCGCTGCCCGCGGTTTCTCGTCTCGACGAACGGGGACGTGTTCAACCATCCCGACCCCGAAGCCATTGCCCGGGTAATCGTGCACGGCGGCGGCAATCCTGAGTTGTGGTTCAACTACCGATCGGAGGAAACGCTCGTGTGGGACGACGACGCCCTCGCGAGCGAACACCGATACAAAGCCATTTTCCCTCATGCCGACGACTCGGGACTCGCCCTCGACCTGGCGCCGACCGAGGGGTGACGTTCGTCATGAGGCTTGACACCGGGGACCAACGCGCTTAGAAGCGACCTTGCACAGTACGTGTTAGGGGAGGGCGCGTTGCTAGTGACTGGCGGGTGGGCGGTGTGGGTGGACGCAATCGGATCGACGCCACCGTGATCGAAGAGGTCGACGACCGGCTCATCGAATGGGCTACTGCGGTCGCGCCCGACGCGGGCGTCGTCCTGTCCGCGCCAGGTGCCATTGGCGACCAGGTCGAGATCGCGCTCTACATGCACTCTCTTTCGTACGAGTTGCCGAGTAGCACCTGGGATCGGCCGCCGCACCAATTGTGGGCGCGCTACCTCGTCACCGTCGCGGCGCGCGACCCCCGCGATGAGCATCGCATCCTTGGAGACCTCCTGGTCGCTGCGCTCGAGGAGGGCGACTTCGTCGTCGAATCGGAGCCGTGGGCGCCCGCCCAGTGGCAAGCCATCGGTTCGCCGCCGCGCCCGTGTTTCGGCATCGCGCAGTTGGTACGCGTGCCCCGGCCGCTCGACACCGCGAAACCGGTGTTGCATGAACTGGAGGTCGAGGGCACCGCGCCGGTCGATGTAAGGGGCATGGTCGTCGGTCCTGACGACGTGCCGCTCGTCGACGTGCGGGTCGAACTGGCGAGCGGTGGCCGAGCCACGCGCACCGACAGCCGCGGACGTTTCCGGCTGGCGGCGGTGCCGCCAACCACTGGTGAGCGCCAACTGGTGCTCACCACAAAGGGCCGTCGCATCTCGGTCGCAGCTGCGTCCGACGCGCCGGACCCACTGATCATTCGCGTAGACCCACCTGGAGGCTGATGAACCGTGGCTATCGATCCGCAAACACCTGGCGTCTACGTCGAAGAGTTACCCGGCGGCCCGCGCCCGATCCAGGCCGTCGGTACGAGTACGGCCGGCTTCGTCGGCGTTGCTCCGTTGGGCGACGCCCATTTGAACGAGCCCTATGGCGTGAACAACTGGACACAATTCGTGCGCGAGTTCGTCGGTGAGTCGACGGAGAGCACGCACCTGTGCAACGGCGTCTTCGGCTTCTTCCAGAACGGTGGCCAACGTTGCTACGTCGTCAACGTGGGACCGGGCAACACGATTCGGGGCGCCACAGGCCGTGATGGCATCAATGCACTCGCCCAGATCGATGAGGTCGCGATCGTCGCCGCCCCTGGATTCAGCGATCTCGCGTCCCACACCGACCTGATCGGCCACTGCGAAACGCTTCAGGACCGCGTCGCCATTCTCGACCCGCCCGAGGAGGTTCCGGATCCGCACGTCCTGACGATCGTCGAATCCGAAAGTGGCGCAACCCGGCGGCGCCGGGGTGACGGCGACGCGGCGGCGGCCGACGCGCCGGCGCCCGCATCGGCCGGGCTGCGACCGCCGCAGTCGGACCGCGGGTTCGCCGCGTTCTACTTTCCTTGGATCCGGGTGCGCGACGCGTTGAACCCGAAGCTGACGGTGGCGGTGCCGCCATCGGGACACATGGCGGGGATCTGGGCACGCAACGACGCGAGCCGGGGCGTTCACAAGGCACCGGCGAACGAGGCGATCCGCGGCGCGCTGGGCGTGACGTACGTGCTCACCGACGCCGAACAGGCCGAACTCAACCCGCGAGGGGTCAACTGCATCCGGTTCTTCACGCAAGAGGGGATCCGGGTCTGGGGAGCACGCACGATCGCGGACGGGGCCGGCGAGTGGCGCTACCTCAACGTACGCCGACTGTTCAACATGATCGAGGAGTCGATCAAGCTCAGCACTCGCTGGATCGTGTTCGAGCCCAACGATCGGACGCTGTGGAAGTCGATTCGACGCGACGTGACCGCGTTCCTGACCCTCATCTGGCGCAACGGCGCGCTGATGGGTCGCGTCCCGGAGGAGGCCTTCTTCGTCAAGTGCGACGAGGAGACCAACCCGCCGAACGTCGTCAATGCAGGCCGCGTCGTGACCGTCATCGGCATCGCACCGGTCAAGCCCGCCGAGTTCATCATCTTCCAGATCAGCCAGTACGCCGGTGGCGCCGAGCCCGAAACCGAGGAGTGAGTCAATGGCCAATGCCGCCGACTACGTAGACCCGTATCGCGCATACAACTTCAAGCTGCAGATTCAGGGCGTGACCGCAGGACACTTCACCGAGTGCAGCAGTCTCGGCGTGAAGGTTCACCCGATCAAGTACCGCGAGGCGGGCAACACGCAGGTCACGCACTGCGTTCCCGGCCAGCTGGAGTACGCAGACGTCACGTTGCGATACGGCCTGACTGACTCCACCGAGCTGTGGGATTGGTTCATGTCAGCAGTGAGCGGCAACGTCCAGCGTCGCAACGTGTCGGTGCTGATGCTCGACAGCGCGGGAGCAAACGAAACGACCAGGTGGAATCTCGTAAACGCATGGCCATCCGAGTGGCGCGGTGCGCCGCTCGACGCGCTCCGACGCGAGGTGGCCATCGAAAGCGTGACACTGGTCTTCGACGAACTAAACCGCGACCACGGGTAGCCGAGGGGACCTGTGATCTGGGTCCGCGCGCGCCGGCTCCTCCGGTGGGTGATCGCCCGGTCGGTGGCGTGGGCGCGTCGTCTTGACGCGTATCTCGCCGCGGCGGAACAGCGCGCGCACGCGACCGCACACACAACGGTGACCGACGGCCCGCCGCCACACTGGGTCGAGCGTGTGTCAGAGGGAGCACCGCACCTACTCGATCCGCCACAACGGCCGCCGGACGCGTCCACGGAGCCACCGCTCGCTCCGTTCGCCACCGCAGGGGCATCGCCCCTCGCCTCCGGCGGCGGCGAGGAGGTGACGTGGCCGAGCAGCACGAGGGCGGAGCGCCAGTCCGCGTCCGAACGCCCGCTGCGGCCACCGGCGTGGTGGCGGCAACGCCCCACCACGCCGGTGCAAAAGGCGAGTACCACGCCGGTGCAAAAGGCGAGTACCACGCCGGTGCTCTCGGAGCCGTCCCGGCCGTCGTCCCGCGGGAGCGGCGCGGACGTTGCGAGCGATGATCCGCGCAAGTCGCCTCGCGCCGCGCCGAGCGAGGATGAAGTCGCCGACGCCGACCCGGCTGGCAGCAGCGATGCAGCTGACGCGCCTGCTTGGCCCGCCCCACCCGCCGATCGCGGCTCGGCGGCAAGTACCCGCGGCGCCGGCGCGCCCGTCAGCCCTCGTCCGGCGCCGCCGGCCTACGCCGACCCCACCCCACCCGCCCCTCAGTTCGAGGCCCGACGCGTGCGCGCGGGAGA
>DASRJI010000043.1:0-6596 GCA_035649535.1 Acidimicrobiales bacterium
AGAACACGTCGTCGTTGACGTCGACATTCACGGTCGCTGGTTGATACGCCGTCTCCGACATGTTGATGTACGGGCTCGCCGCCTTGGCCGGTCCCGCGGCGGATGCCAGCGCCAGCATGACGACCGCCGCCAGCCCGCGAACCGCCTTCATTCGATCAAGCGCCTTCGGGAGGCTCCGGCTCTGGCAGGAGCGGCAGCGGACCCGTGTCGCCGGTGCGCTTGAGGTGGTAGGCGCCCCACGCGCCGAGCAGCAGCCCGCCGCCGACTTCCAGGAGCGGCAGATCGAGGCCGGTACGCGCCAACTGACCGGCGGCGACGCCGCTCTTGGGCGGGGTCGTCGGCGGCACCGCGGTGGTGACGGTCGAGCCGATCGGCTTCGGACGCGAGCCGGCGGTGCTCAACGGCGTGCACGCAAGCCGCGGCGCGCCGAGCACCGTCGGGATCGTCGGGTTGTCGGTGCGGGGCGGCGACGTCAGGTCCAGCGCTTCGGCCAGGTTGACCGCCGCGGCGTCGCGCGCCGCGAGCGGCGGCAGACCGAACCGCCACTCCACCATCTTCAACACCGAAGCGTGGTCGAAGGGACCGGCGTGCGACACACGGGCCGGCGCGAAGGGCGAGATCACAACGCACGGCACGCGGAACCCGCGGAGGTGGAAGTCATACTTACTCCCGGGAACGACCGAGTTGTCCGCGGTCGCGCGCGGCGGGATCACGTGGTCGTAGAACCCGCCCCACTCGTCGTAGTTGATGACGAACACCGTCTTGTTCCACTTCGGGCCGTTTCGCAACGCGTGATACACGGTGCTGAACAGCTCGTCGCCGGCGCGCAGGTCGGCGTGCGGGTGGTCGTCGTTGGTGATGCCCTGTCCTTCACCAACCGCTTCGGGGCTGATGAACGTGTAGGCCGGCAAATCGCCGAGGGCGGCGTCGACCGCGAACTGCGCGAACGGACGGAGGTGCGTCGCGAACTTGGCGCCCCACAAACCCGTCGTCGGCAGGTCGTGGAAGTACTCGCGGGCTTCGAGTCCGGCACCGAGCACGCGGTCGAAGATCGTCGGCAGCGTCGACTGGTTGAAGGTGTTCTGATCCCGATCGGTGCGGGCCGCCATCATGTAGACGCGGTTGGGGAACGTCTGGCCGAGTACCGAACAGAAGTAGTTGTCGCAGACCGTGTAGTTGCGGGCCAGCGCACTCAGCACGGGCCGTGAGTGCTCGGCGTAGTAGCCGATCGGGAACGTGTCGCCCGGCGCGGCGGTCTTCAGGAACCCACCGCCCTGTCCCCGGTTGTACTGCGTGAGGCCGCCGGCGAACGAATGATCGGGGTCGTCGTATGAGCAGCCCTGGAAGTCCGGCGCGAGCTCGTACGTCGGGTAGATGTCGCCCTTGGTATCGGCGTAGGTCAGACCGGCCTGGCGACCGTTCGAGCCGGGCAGCCACCCGAGGAGGTGGTCGAACGACCGGTTCTCCATCATGAGGACCACCACGTGGTCGAACGGTGCGCCCACGCCGCTGGCGGGCAGCGCGGTGGGCTTGAGCGCGGCCGCGGCCGACCGCCAGGAGTATGAGGATCCCAGCGCGACAGCTGCGGCCGACGCCTTGAGAAATCGACGGCGGTCCACGGGCAATTCCTAGCGGCTGGCGGCGCTGCGGTGCGGCCGGGCCCGCCGCAACCGGTGCTGGCCGGTGTCGTCCGCCAGCAATAGGTGGTGCGCAACGCCGTCGGGCCCCCGCTGAAACACGACCCGGCCGACGAGCCCGCGGCTGACGAGGCGATACACCTCGGGATCGTCGCGATCGGGCCGCAGGCGGGTTCCGCGCCGGTGCGCGCCGTAGGGCGCACGTAGCTCGAGGTGTCGAGCACTGCCCCGCACGACGAGGGGCGCCCCGCCCCGCCAAACGCGGGTCGAGGTAAGCAGCCCGCGTTCGGGGACGTAGGCGCCGCGCAAACCCGCCCACGTGTCGGGTCGCTCGGGTCCCGTCACCGCGTCGAGCGCGTCAACGGGATCGGCGACGCCGAGGATGTCGCGGAGCAGGTCGCGCCCGAGCCGATGGACGGTCGCGCTGATCGCCAGGCTGTTGGCGTTGGCGAGCACGATGGCACCCGCGCCGTCGTCGGCCGCGAACTGCATCGTCGAGCTGAACCCCGGAAGGCCGCCGTCATGACCGGCGAGGCGATGCCCGCACAGTTCACCGAGTGCGAAGCACAGGCCGCGGCCGGGCATGCGCGGATCGAGGCGGAAGTGCGACTCGAGCATGAGCGACAGAGTCGCCGGCTCCAGCACCCGGCCCGACGCGTTGGCGCCGCCGTTGACGAGGGCGACCACGTAGTGCTGAAGGTCCTCGACCGTCGACCACGCGCCGCCGGCCGGCGGCACGGTGAGGTCGAGGTCCCACGCGTGGCGATCGCCTTTCGGTCGGAAGCCGATCGCGGTCTCACCGACACGCGGCGTTCGGGCCACGTCCGTGCGCGTCATCCCGAGGACGTCGAGCACATGGGTCCGCACGTAGTCGCCGTACTCCTCGCTGCTCACATCCTCCAGCAACACGCCGAGCAGCCCGAAGCCATGGTTGGCGTAGGCGGACTTGCTCTCGACCGCGACCTCGGTGCGGACCTCGGGTTCGTAGACGCTTCGTAGCGGCGGGACGGGTTGGCCGGGACGGACTGCGAACCCGGCGAACGGCCGGCGCAGGTCGCCGGCGCGAAGTAGCTCGCCGATGCCCGCGCTATGGGTCAATAGATGTCGGATCGTCACCGGCGGCGCGCCGGCCGGCGTCACGACGCGAACGGTCCGCAGGTGGTCGTTGACCGGATCGTCGAGCGCGATCCGACCGGCCTCGAACTGCTGCATGACGCCGATCGCGGTGAACGTCTTGGTGATCGACGCGATCCGGTACGCCAGCGACGTCGAACCGCCGTCGTAGGCGTGCGACGCGCCCGCGGTTCCATCGGCGACGACGCCGGCGACCATCGCAGTGACGCCGATCACGCCTCCTCGGCCGTCACGTCGACGAGTCGGTACCCGACGCCCGGTTCGGTCACGAGCCGCGGGCGGTCCGGGCGATCGTCGAGCTTCTTGCGGAGCTGGCTCGCGTACACGCGCAGGTACTGCGTCTCGGTGCCGTACTCGTCGCCCCACACCTCCTGGAGGATCATGCGGTGCGTCAGCACTCGACCCGGCCACCGGGCAAGGAGCGCCAAGAAGTCGAACTCCTTCGGGGTCAGCGACACGGCTCGGCCGTCGACGGTGACTTGATGGGCGGCCACGTCAACGCGTACGTCGCCGACGTCGAACACGGATTGCTCGCCGATGTCCTGGCGCGCCGCGTGCCGGAGTGCGACGCGAACGCGAGCCAACAACTCGGGCATCGAAAACGGCTTGGTCACGTAGTCGTCGGCGCCGGCGTCGAGGGCGGCGACCTTCCGCGTATCGGAGCCCGACGCGGACAGCACGATGATCGGGACCGACGTCCACTGGCGCGCCCGGCGGCACACCTCGACACCGTCGATGTCGGGCAGCCCTAGGTCGAGGATCACGACGTCGGGCGCCACCGTCGCGATCAAGTCCAGGGCTTCGCTTCCGCTGCCGGTGGTGTGGACGTCATAGCCCCGGGCCGTCAGCCCGGCGCCCACGACCTTGATGATGCTGCGCTCGTCGTCGACAACGAGCACGGTCGTCATGATCGAACCGGAATCGAGAACACGAACGTCGCCCCGCCACCCGGCGTCGACTCGACCGCAATCCGTCCGCCGTGCGCCTCGATCACGGCGCGGCAGATCGCCAGACCGATCCCGCTCGATTGGCTGCCGTCGCCGCGGCGAAACGGCTCGAAGATCCGCTCGCGTTCCCAATCCGGCACGCCGGTCCCTTCGTCGGCGATCCGCACCTCGACGGCGTCGCCTTTGCGGCGGATCTCGACCCGCACCGTAGAGCGGGGCGGGGCGTGTCGGGCCGCGTTCTCGAGGAGGTTCGCCACGACCTGCTCGAGCTGGGTGTGGTCAGCGTCGACCAGCGGGAGCGACGGTGCGATCGCGATCTCGACGCGCACCTGCCGGAACACGGCGTCCAGGCGGTGCACGACGAGCTGCACCAGCTCAGCGACATCGACCGCCTGGCGTTCCGGCCGCATCGCGCCGGCCTCGATGCGACTCAGGCTCAGGAGGTTGGCGACAAGACGGTCCAGGCGATCCGCCTCATCGCACACGACGTCGAGGAGCTCGGTCCGCGTTGCGTCGTCGTACACGACACCGGCACGAAGGTCCGAGGCGACGGCCCGGATCGCGGCCAGGGGGGTGCGCAGGTCATGCGACACCGAACGCAACATGGCCGACCGCTGCTCGTCGACCTGCTCGAGGACATGCGCACGCTCGGCGGCCGCCGACAATGTCTTGAGCTGGTCGTAGAGCTCGCGCAGTTCCGCTTCGCGATGTTCGGCGTCACGGCGCCGATCGGCTTGGGCGGCGACGAGAACGCCGACGGTGACGGCGACGACGAGGAACACGCCGAGCGCGATGTAGTCGTCGACGGCGTTGGCCTTAAGCGTCCCGTACGGCGGGACGTAGGCAAGGTTGAACCCGAGGGCGGCGACCAGCGCAGTGATGACCGCGGCCCGCGCCCCGCCGGCCAATCCGGCAACGACGACCGCTACGACGAGCAGCAGGGCGGGCGTCGCCAAACTCGCCTGATCCCGGAAGGGCAGCAGGGCAAGGACGACGGCGATGGTGCCGCCGATTCCGAGCGCGCCGCCGATCGCCGGTGAACTACCCGTGCGAGGCAAACGGCTCATCGTCGTGATCTTTGCGCGTAATTGACGACGCGCGACTCGGCGTTTATGCCGCCTTTACATCCGGTGGTGTTCGGTGAGGAGCATGAGTACCACGACGACGCGGCCGGGTCCCCTGCCGCTGCCGCCGGACATCCCGCTCCCGGAGAGCCGCGCCTACCGGATCAAGCGGCGGCTGCTCGGCCCGCCGCTCCACACCGACCAGCTCGCGCACGAGCGGCTGGGCAAGCCGACGGCCCTCGCCGTGTTCGCGTCCGACAACCTGTCGTCGTCGGCCTACGCGACCGAGGAAATCCTGAAGGTTCTCGTGCCCGTCGCCGGCGTCGCCGCCTTCGCGCTCGTCGTGCCGATCACGGTCGCATTGCTCGTCGTCCTCGGCTTTCTGATCCTGTCCTACCGGCAGACGATCAAGGCGTACCCGACCGCCGGCGGCGCGTACATCGTGACCCGTGACAACTTCGGCCTGTTGCCCGCGCAGGTCGCCGGCGTTGCCTTGCTCAGCGACTACGTGCTGACCGTGGCCGTGTCGGTGGCGGCCGGCACGGCGGCGATCGCGTCGGCGTTCTCGCCGATCGCGCCCTATTCGGTCGAAGTGTCGGTCGCGTTCATCGCCCTGATCGCCTACGGAAACCTGCGCGGCGTCCGCGAGTCAGGGCGACTGTTCGCCGTCCCGACCTACTTCTTCATCCTCAACATGGTCGTGCTCTTGGGCTACGGGCTGGTGCGCATGCTGTTCACGCACTTGCCGGTCGAACACGCCGCCGGGCACGAGGGCGTCGTGCCGTTCGGACACGGCACCGGGCAGGGCCTCTTCATGGGTGTGGCCCTGTTCAAGATCCTCACTGCGTTCGCCAACGGCGGCGCGGCCGTCACCGGCGTCGAGGCGATCTCGAACGGCGTGCCCGCCTTCCGGGTCCCCGAGTGGAAGAACGCCCGCGAGACGCTCGTGATCATGGGAACGTCGCTCGGCCTGATGTTCCTCGGCCTGTCGGTGCTGGCCGCCCGTTTGCACGTCGCGCCCTACGAGTCCGGCACGCCAACCGTCATCTCCCAGATCGGCCGGCTCGTGTACGGACGCGGCGGCATTGGGACCGGATTGTGGATCTCGTTACAAGCGGGGACGGCGCTGATCCTGATCCTCGCCGCCAACACGAGCTTCGCCGACTTCCCGCGACTCGCCAGCTTCCACGCCGGCGACAACTTCATGCCCAAGCAGCTCACGAAGCGCGGCCACCGCCTCGTGTTCTCGAACGGCATCCTCGCCCTCGCCGGCGCCTCGGCGTTCCTCGTCGTGATCGCCGACGCCAAGGTCGACAACCTCATCGGCCTCTACGCCATCGGCGTCTTCACCAGCTTCACGCTCTCGCAAGCGGGGATGGCGCGACACCACGTTCGTCTCAAGGAACCCGGGTGGCGAGGCGGATTGTTCATCAACGGCACCGGTGCCGTGCTGTCGTTTGTCGTCGACATCATCATCGCCGTCACTAAGTTCACCCACGGCGCGTGGGCGATCGTGGTCCTCGTCCCGGTGATGGTCTCGTTGCTGGTGCGGCTCAACCGCCAGTACGAAGCCGAACACCACGAGCTCGAACACGACGCCCGCGCCGCGGCCGAGGCGCCGATCCTGCCGCACCACGCCGTGCTCGTGATGGTCGACAGCCTCGACCGCAGCACGGCGCGCGCCATCCAGTACGCGCGCACGCTGATGCCCGACGAGCTGAAGGCGGTGCACGTCGCCGCCGACCTCGATCGGGCCGAGGCGCTGGCCGACGAGTGGCGACGGCTCGGGCTGACCCGCATTCCGCTCGAGCTGG
>DASRJI010000044.1:0-6698 GCA_035649535.1 Acidimicrobiales bacterium
GAACGGCGCCACTATTCCGCCCAATCCGTAAATCAGCAGATTCCGACGCAGCAGCGCCGCCGCGCTCATCGGTTTGTACTTCACGCCCCTGAGCGCCAGCGGAATCAACGCAATGATGATCAGCGCGTTGAAGATGACCGCGCTGAGGATCGCCGAGTGCGGGTTGTCCAGCTTCATGATGTTGAGGGTGCGCAGCACAGGAAACACGCCCTGGAACATGGCCGGAATGATGGCGAAGTACTTGGCCACGTCGTTGGCGATCGAGAATGTGGTGAGTGACCCGCGGGTAATCAGCAGCTGCTTGCCGATCTCGACGATCTCGATGAGCTTCGTCGGATTCGAGTCGAGGTCGACCATGTTGCCGGCCTCTTTGGCCGCCTGAGTCCCGGTGTTCATCGCCACGCCGACGTCGGCCTGGGCCAGCGCGGGTGCGTCGTTCGTGCCGTCGCCCGTCATGGCCACGAGGAACCCGCCGGCCTGCTCCTTCTTGATCAAGGCCATCTTGTCTTCGGGCGTCGCCTCGGCCAGGAAGTCGTCGACGCCTGCTTCGGCGGCGATGGCCGCCGCGGTGAGCGGATTGTCACCGGTGATCATCACGGTGCGGATGCCCATCCGCCGCAGCTCGGCGAACCGCTCGGATATGCCGGACTTCACGACGTCCTTGAGGTGGATCACGCCGAGTACGCGTGCGCCGTCCGCTACGGCTAGCGGTGTACCGCCGCTGCTCGAGATGCCCTCGACGATCGGTTCAAGAGCGTCGGGGACCACGCCGCCCTGGTCGACGACCCACCGCACGACGGAGTCGGTCGCACCCTTGCGGATGGACCGGCCCTTCAAGTCGACGCCGCTCATGCGGGTCTGGGCCGTGAACGGCACGAGTTGCCCGCCCTTGAGTTCACGTTCGCGAAGGCCGTACACGTCCTTCGCCAGCACAACGATTGAGCGGCCCTCCGGCGTCTCGTCCGCCAGACTTGACAGCTGCGCGGCGTCGGCCAACTCGTCGCCGGTGACACCCGGCAACGGGATGAACTCGGCCGCCTGCCGGTTGCCCAGGGTGATCGTGCCCGTCTTGTCGAGTAGCAGGGTGTTGCAGTCTCCAGCCGCCTCCACGGCGCGGCCGCTCATCGCCAAGACGTTGCGCTGCACGAGCCGGTCCATACCGGCGATGCCGATGGCCGACAGCAGCGCGCCGATCGTCGTCGGGATGAGACAGACAAGGAGCGCGACGAGCACGGTGATCGACTGCTCGCTGTTGGAGTAGATCGCGAACGGCTGCAGCGTCACAGTGGCGAGCAGGAAGATGATCGTGAGCCCCGCCAGCAGGATGTTCAGGGCGATCTCGTTCGGGGTCTTCTGGCGAGATGCCCCTTCGACCAGGGCGATCATGCGGTCGAGGAAACTCTCACCGGGGCGCGCCGAGATCCGGACGACGATCTCGTCGGACAGCACCCTCGTCCCGCCCGTGACCGCACTGCGGTCACCGCCCGACTCTCGGATGACCGGCGCCGACTCGCCGGTGATCGCCGACTCATCGACCGACGCGATGCCCTCGATCACGTCGCCGTCGCCGGGAATCACCTCGCCGGCGGCGACAACGCACTCGTCGCCCAGCTGAAGGTGACTCGACGGAACGTCGCGGACCGAGCCGTCGGGTTGGCGGACACGCGCCGTCGTTTCTGAACGGGTCTTGCGCAACGCGTCGGCCTGAGCCTTGCCCCGGCCCTCGGCCACCGCTTCGGCGAAGTTGGCGAAGAGCACTGTGATCCATAGCCACGCGGCGATGAGCGCGGCGAACATGTCGGTGTCGCGTACGGCGAGGATCGTCGTCAGCACGCTCCCGACCTCGACGACGAACATCACCGGGTTCCGCGCCATCACACGCGGGTTCAGCTTCACGAACGAGTCGCGGATCGCACGGCGGACGATCGCGGGATCGAACAGGGATGCCGCCCCGCGTTGGTGCACCTCGGCCATCAGAACTTCCCGGCCAGGTGTTCGACGACAGGTCCGAGCGCGATAACGGGGAAGTACGTGAGGCCGACAACGATGACGACCACGCCGACGAGGAGGCCGGCGAACAGCGGTGTGCCCGTCGGGAACGTACCCGCCGACTCAGGGACCGGCTGTTTGCGCCCGAGCGAGCCGGCGATTGCCAACACCGGGATCATCAGCATGAACCGCCCGATGAGATAGCAGAGGCCGAGCACCGTGTTGAAGAACTGGGTGTTGCCGGTGAGGCCGCCGAAGGCCGAGCCGTTGTTGTTGGTCGATGACACGAACGCGTAGAGCATCTCGGTGAGACCATGCGGCCCGTCATTGGCCAGCGACGACAATGTCGTTTTCAGCAACACTGCGGTGGCGGCAAAGGCGAGGGTCGCTAGCGGCACGACGACCAGGTAGACGACGACGAGCTTCATCTCCGTCGCCTGGATCTTCTTGCCGAGATACTCCGGCGTGCGGCCGACCATCAGCCCGGCGATGAACACACTCGTGAGGGCGAAGACCAACATGCCGTAGAGACCGGACCCTGTACCGCCCGGCGTCACCTCGCCCAGCATGATGTTGACGAGCGGCACCGCACCGCCGATCGGCACCATGCTGTCGTGGGCACAGTTGATCGAACCAGTCGACGTGCCCGTCGTCGAGTCGGCGAATAGGCCGCACCCTGCCGGGCCGAAGCGGGTCTCCTTCCCCTCCATGTTGCCGCCCGCCTGAACCGCGGTGACCTGCTGGTCAGCGCCTGCCGCGGCGAGGTTGCGATTGCCGCGCGCCTCCATCGGCATGGCGATGATGGCCCCGACAAACCAGAACGCGAACATGGCCGCCAGGACGACGACGCCTTGTTTCGTGTCCTTGGCCATCTTGCCGAAGGCCCACGGGAACGCAAAGGGAATGGCGAGGATCATCCAGATGATGAGGATGTTGGTGATCGGGTTCGGGTTCTCGAACGGATGCGCGGAGTTGGCGTTGTAGGGCCCGCCCCCGTTCTGGCCGATGTTCTTGATCGCCTCCTGGCTGGCGATGGGGCCGCCGGGAATCGATTGCGTCTGGCCTTCGACTGTCGTGACCGCGGTCGTCGAATGGAAGTTCTGCACGACACCCTGGCTGATGAACACCATGCCGACCACGAAACTGAGCGGTAGGAGCACGCGGACCGTGGTGCGGGTGAGATCGACCCAGAAGTTGCCCAGCGTCGCCGATCGGCGGCGGACAAGGCCACGGATAAGCGCGACGGCGACCGCGGCACCCGCTGCGGCCGACACGAAGTTGTGCACGGCCAGGCCGGCCATCTGCGTGAGGTGCGCCATCGTCGACTCGCCCGAATAGTTCTGCCAGTTCGTGTTGGTCAGGAAGCTCATCGACGTGTTGAACGACAGTCCCGCCGGGACCGCCTTCATATGGTCAGGGTTGAGAGGCAGGTGGCCCTGAAGCCGGAGCTGGGCGTACAGGACCAGCCCCGACACGAGACTGAAGGCAAGAAGTGAGTACGCGTAGACCGTCCAACGCTGCTCGCGCTCCGGATCGATGCGGCTGACGCGGTATATCGCCCGCTCGATCGGGAGGAAGACCCGGTCGCCAGGCGCTTTCTCTCCGCTGTAGATCTGGGCGAGGTACGCGCCGAGGATCGGCGTCGAAATCGCGAGGAGCGCGATTAGGAAGCCGATCTGCAGCCACGGTGACGCGGTCACAGGTTCTCTGGAAAGAGCAGGGCGTACACGAGGTACGCGGCGATGAGCACGGCGAGGATCAAGCCAATGACGTTGTCGGCGCCGTTCACGATCCGCTCTCGTCCTTGCCGATGATGTGGTCGCAAGCGACCACGAACAGAGCCGCGACCGCGAAGAACGCGATGATCAGCGCTACGTAGATGACGTCAGCCATTGGGCACTCCTCCTGCGTTGGCGGGACGGCCGGCGAAGGCGGCACCGACCTGATCGGCAAGCGCGACCGCGACGACGCGACGCTCGAACGACACCGGCTCGCCCGCCGTGCGGGCCATGAGGTAGCGGCCAAAGGTGAGGCCCTGGCCCTGCACGATCAGCTGCACTTCGTTGCCGGGAAAGCCCATCTTGTCGACCGGCCACAAGAGCTCGCCGATGACGACGTCGCCGCTGCGCTCGAGGCGGGCGAGCGGCTTGGCGTCGGACCAGAGGCTTCCGGGCTCGAAGCGGACGTCGCGGAGTTCGAGCAGGAGTCGCAGCTCCTGCGCCACCGCGATGACGACGTAGTCGGGCGGCTCGCCGTCGGCGACGAGTTCGGCGATCGCATGGATGCGGGTGATTTCGTCGCTGCGTTCCGCGGCGGCCAACCAGTGGCGCCGGCCGCGGAGAGCCAACTCACCGACGAGTACACCGACAGCGAGCAGCACGACAGCGGTCACAACGTCGTCGCGGCTGTCGATCGTGAAGCGGTCGTATGGCCGCGTGTGGAAGAAGTCGAACCACATGGCAGCCGAGACCGCGGCGGCGACCGCGGCCGGCCGCCGCGCGGTCATGGCGACGGCGACGACGGTTGCGCAGAGGACGAGGGCGACGTTGGCGTTGTCGATCGTGTGCCGGAGGGGCACCATGGCCAAAGCAGCGCCGAATGGTGCCGCGACCCCGGCTGCTACTGCAAGCCATGTGGTGCGGGTCTCGGGCGTCATCACCCAGGCATAACGCTGATCCGTGCCCGATAGATACGGTCTTTACGCCATCCTCACGCGGCGACCGCCGATTTTCACGCCCCCTTCGCGCGCCGCCGGCGACTAGTCCGCGATTACCGCTGCGTGGACGACGGAAATCGCGGACCAGTCAGGGCCGCGAGCACCCAGCGGACGACTTCGCTGCGACTTGCGAGCGATGTGACATCGAGAATGCGCCAGCCCGCCGCAGTCAGACGACTACGCCGGAGGGCATCACGGTCGAACGCGTCACGCGTAGTTCCGTGGTCGGCCCAGCCCGCGTACTCAAGCCCGACCAACTGGTCCGGCCATGCGAAGTCCAGGAAGTAGTCGTGACCTTCGACGCACACGTAGTGCTGGGTCACGAACGCCGGAACACCCGCTCGCAACAGGGCCACGCCCAAGTCTCGTGCCGCCGGACTGTCGTCGTGTCCGCGCACCTCCACCGCCCGCAGGCAGAACGCGCGCAGCCCGGCACTGCCTCGCTTGCGGCATCCGACCATCTCGATGCATTCCAGGACCGCACGCGGCGTCGTCACCCGCCGCTTGAACAGGTCGTTGGCGATCCGCTGCGCGAGAAAGTCCATCCCGAGCTGCGCGACTTGAACCGCAACGAGGCCGGGAGCGGCCGTAGGGACCCCGTGTCGCTCGCACGTCCAGTCGGACACTGGCAGCCCGGACTCATGAACGCGCACATCGCGAATCCGCCGCGCTCGACGGCCGAAGAAGGTCAACTCGGGAGCGCACTCGACGACGTCTGGGCAGTCCCACAGCCACGCTCCGGCGAGCTGTGAGACGGCCGCACCCGGTCCAGCAAGGAGGCACGCTCCCATGTGCGGCTGGTAGGGCGTGACCGGCGCTCCGGCGACGACATACAAGCCACGCCACCGTGGGTGTCGCTTGAGCCATCCGTCGCGAACCGCCCACCGGAGGGCAGCCTCGGACCCCACGACCTCGACGAACTGAGCGGTCGTGATGAGCGAGTGTTGACGCCGGGTGATCGCGTCCACTCGTTCGCGGTCCATCACCGCAGGGTGCCAGCCGTCTTCGGACGCGCACCAGAGGCAATCTGACTGGTCCGCGCTTTCCGTCGTGAGGGCAGCGGAAATCGCGGGGCAGTCGATCTGATGCAAGGCTGCGGCCATGCCGCACCTCGACCGCGACGGCGTCAAGATCCACTACGAGAGCCACGGCGATGGGCCAGTGGTGCTGTTGAGTCACGGCTACACCGCGACAACAGAGATGTGGCGCGGTCAGATCGCGCCATTGACGAGCGCCGGCTACCGCGTTGTGGTGTGGGACATGCGGGGTCACGGCGCCAGCGACTCGCCGGAGGACGACGCGCTCTACTCGGAGGCGGCGACGATGGCCGACATGGCGGCGGTGCTCGACGCAGTCGAGGCCGACCGGGCCGTGATCGGCGGCTTGTCGCTCGGCGGCTACATGTCGCTCGCCTTCAACATCGCCCATCCCGACCGGGTGCGGGCGCTCATGCTGTTCGACACCGGCCCCGGCTTCCGCAAGGACGAGGCGCGTGATGGGTGGAACGCCAACGCGATCCGGACCGGCGAGAAGCTGGGCGACGGTCTGGCCCGCGCCGCACGCGGGATGCTCGTCCAGCACGACGCGCGCGTGATCGATTCACTCCCCACCATTCCGGTGCCGACGCTGGTGCTGATCGGCGAGAACGACACGCCCTTTGTCGCCGGCACCGATTACATGGCGGCCAAGATCCCCACCGCGACGAAGGTCGTGATCGCCGACGCCGGTCACGCCGCCAACATCGACCAGCCGGCGGCGTTCAACGACGCAGTCCTCGCCTTCCTCGGCGGTCTTGGGTGACGCCGACGCTGGCGCCGCTGCCCCCCGTCGAGCGTCTGCGGCCCGGTCTGTGGAGCGTGCCGGTCCCGATCCCGTCGAACTCGCTGCGCTACGTGTTCGTGTACGTGTTCGAGACCGACGCCGGGCCGTACCTCGTCGACACGGGCTGGAACACCGACGATGCGTGGGCGGCGTTGAGCGACGGACTGGCGCA
>DASRJI010000045.1:0-4670 GCA_035649535.1 Acidimicrobiales bacterium
CCGTCGGCCGCGCCAGTGACGACGCCTTCGAACAGCCCAAGGACAGCGCGCATCTCCGGCACCGTGTCGAGGGCGGCGACGAAGTGCATCTCCGACGTTCCGGGGTTGGTGAAGCACACCGTGACACCCGCGTCGGCCAACGTCCGGATGAGCCCCTGCGCACCGTTCATCAGAAGAGAACTCCTGGGTTGAGAATGTGATTGGGGTCGAAGGCGTCCTTGATGCGACGCATGAGGTCGACCTTGACGGGATCCTCGAGCTCGAGGAAGTACTTCTTCTTGGCCCGACCGACCCCGTGTTCACCGGAGATGGCGCCGCCGAGCGACATCCCCAGCTCGAAGAACCCGCGAAGGAACTTGTGGCGCACCTCGTCGTCCTTCTGGAACACCGACATGTGCACGTTGCCGTCGCCCGCGTGCCCGCACCCGGCGACGAAGGTCCCATGACTGGCGGCCAGGTCGGCGACGCTGGCCATGAACTCGGCGATGGCGGCGCGGGGCACGACGACATCCACGATGTCGTCGGCGTCGGCCGCTTTCGCCAACCAGAACGCTTTCTCGCGCGCTTCGATCAGTTGTGTTGCCGCGGTCGACGGCAGGACGAAGGCATCGAGAGCGCCGAGTTCGACCAGATGCTCGCAGACCGCCTGCACGTCTTCGTCGAGCCGTTCGTCCTTGGCGTTCTCCATCATCACGACCAGGTAGGCGACGGTCGCCGCCTTGACGTCCTCGGGGACGCCCAGGTCGGCACCCATTGTCCGCGTCATGCCCGCCATCGTCAGGGTGTCGATGTATTCGAGGATCAACGGACCCACCCCACTGGCGACGATGCGCGGCACCGCATGCATGACGTCGTCGAGCGCGGTGAACGGCGCGAGCACGGTCGCCGAGTACGCGGGCCGCGGGTAGAGCTTCAGCGTCGCCTCGGTGACGAGGGCGAGCGTGCCCTCCGATCCGATGACGAGTTGCGTCAGGTCGTAGCCGGTCGACGACTTCACGAACCGGCCTCCCGTGCGGATGACGTCACCGTTGGCCAGCACGGCCTCGAGACCGAGCACCTGGGTGCGCGTCACGCCGTACTTGACGGCGCGCATGCCGCCGGCGTTGGTTGCCACGTTGCCACCGAGGCTGGCGCTGTACTCACCCGGATACACGGGGTAGACGAGGCCGTGGCCCGCCGTCACTTCATCCAGCTCGGCCAGCGTGACCCCGGGCTGGACAACGGCGACGTGATTCTCCTCGTCGATCTCCAGCACGCGGTTCATGCGCTCGAAGGAGATCACGATCCCGTCCGGCTGTGGTTGGGCGGCGCCCGATAGCCCAGTGCCGCTGCCGCGGGCAGTGACCGCGACGCCGGCACCGTTGGCGAACTGCAGGATCTGTGAGACCTCGGCCGTCGTGGCTGGGCGGACGACCGCCGCCGGGACTTGATGGGCGACGGTAAGGGCCTCGTCGTGGGAGTAGTCGTCGGCGATCTTGTCGCCGGAGAGGACGTCGTTGCCGCCGACGATGTCGGTCAGCGCGCGCAGCAGGTCAGCGCTCACGCCGACTGTCTAGTCGGCGGCGACCAGATCGGCCTCGAGACGCCGATGGTCTCGCACAACCGAGGCGATCGCGGCCAGCACGACGGCGCCGCCCGCGAGCTGGAGCGCGCCGAGCCGTTCATGGAGCACGACGGTTGCCGCCAAGGCCGAGACAACCGGCTGGGCCACCACGATCAACGACGAGACGGAGACGTCGACGAAGCGGTGGGACCAACTCATCAGGAGATGACCGATGGCACCGGGCAACAACACGAATGCCAGAAGCCAGATCCAGTCGTCGCCGTGCGGCGCGACGAGCGGTGAGCCGGACAGCAAGGCAACAGGTGTGGCCACCAGCGCCGCGCCGAAGAGGACACCCGTCTGGTACTCGAGCGTCGCCATCGTCGCGCGAGCACGCTTGGTGGCGACGAAGTAGGCGGCCCACGACACCAGCGCGCCCACCGCGAGACCGTCGCCCAACAGGCTCCACTCCGGCTGGCCAGACGAGCCCAGCACTACCAGCGCTACGCCGGCGATCACGACGGCGGTGAGACCGATGTCGCGGGCGCGGAGTCGCTCGCCGAGGAGTGGTCCGGCGACGACGAGGATAAGCACGGGTGCCAGCGCGGTGATCAGCGATGCATCGGCCACGCTCGTGTGCTTCAGCGCGGTGAAGAAGAACGACACGTTGACGCCGAATAGCGCGCCGCACGCGCCCGAGGTCTTGAGGTCGAGCCACGTCATGCGCCGACCGGCGCACGCCATCACGATGACCATGACGGCAAAGCCGAGCCACAGTCGGTACAGCGCCAGCGTCAGCCCTGGCATCTCGATCAGCTTCACGAAGATGGGGCCGAAGCCCCACGCGGCGACGGCGGCGACGACGCCCAACGTGCCGCGCGCTTGGGTCTCATGGCGCGCCACGTCCGTCATCAGTCGAGTATTCACGACGCGACATGTCCGTGCCGCTCAATTGATCGCCGTAGATTGCAGGGTCGTGGTGGACGCCGTCGTCGTGGGCTCGGGCCCCAATGGGTTGGCCGCCGCCGTGACCGTTGCGCAGCAAGGTTGGTCCGTCCTCGTCGTGGAAGCGGAGGCGACGATCGGGGGCGGCGCGCGCACCGAAGAACTCACGTTGCCCGGGTTCCGCCACGACGTGTGCTCCGCGATCCATCCGGGCGGGGCAGCGTCGCCGTTCTTTCGCAACCTTCCGTTGCGAGAGCACGGGCTCGAGTGGTTGTTTCCCGAGGTGATGGTCGCCCATCCCCTCGACGACGGCACGGCCGGGGTGCTGTTCGCCGACGTCGAGACCACGGCATCGGCCATGGGGGAGGACGGGCCACGGTGGCGCCGGCTCATGGGGCCGATGACGAAGCGCTGGCCGAAGATCGAGGGCAGCGTGCTCGGCCCGATCCAACGCCCGCCGCGCCACCCGGTCGCCATGGGCGCGTTTGGGACGCGCGCCCTGCTCCCGGCCACGACACTCGCCCGCCGGTTCAAGACGCCGCAGGTCGCCGGGTTGTGGGGCGGCATGGCCGCCCACGCGTTCCTTCCCCTCGAACGACCGGTCACGTCCGGCGCCGCACTGTTGTTGACGCTGAGCGGGTACGCGGGGGGCGGGTGGCCGGTGGCCAAGGGCGGCTCGCAGTCGATCGCCGATGCGTTGGGTTCATATCTGCGATCGCTCGGCGGCGCGATCGAGACCGGCTCACGCGTCACGTCGCTGGCCGATCTACCCGATGCGCGCGCCGTCTTCCTCGACGTCTCGCCGCGCGGCGCCGTCGGCATCGCTGGCGACCGCATGCCGAGCCGGTACCGCACCAAGCTCGAGCGCTATCGCTTCGGCGCCGCCGCGTTCAAGGTCGACTGGGCCCTCTCCGGTCCGGTGCCGTGGACGTCAGAAGCGGCGCGTCGGGCCGGGACGGTGCACCTTGGCGGAACGCTGGCGGAGGTCGCCGCCGCCGAGCGCGATGTCTATGCCGGTCGCGTTCCCGAGCGGCCGTTCATGCTTGTCGGTCAACAGAGCATCGTCGACAGCACGCGCGCGCCGGCGGGTCAACACACCTTGTGGTCGTACTGCCACGTTCCCAATGGCTGTGACGTCGACATGACGTCGGCGATGGAGGCGCAGCTCGAACGGTTCGCGCCCGGGTTCCGCGACCTCGTGATCGCCAAGAACGTCCGCACACCGGCCGACCTCGAGGCGCACAACGCCAATTACGTCGGCGGCGACATCGCCGGGGGAGCGACCGACGGCCTGCAAATCGTTGTGCGGCCGGCGCTGCGGCGGGATCCATACCGCGTGCCGGGTACGAACATCTGGTTGTGTTCGGCATCGACCCCTCCCGGCGGCGGCGTCCACGGCATGTGCGGCTACCTCGCGGCGCGGTCAGCGTTACGGCGCAGGGGGTAGGTCGAGGCTCATCCCCTCGGCCGCGGCGCTCACGCTGACGTCGCCCCCGCGCAGGCCCTCGACGATGGCGTCGAGTTGGTCATCGGTTCGCGGCGGGTCGTGATGGAAGAGCATGAGTCGCTTGGCCTTCGTGCGCCGAGCCAACTCGACGGCGTAGTCGATGGCCGAATGCCCGAACATCCACCGCTCGGCGAACTCCTCGGCGGTGTACTGCGAGTCGTGGATCAGCACGTCGACACCATCGGCCAGTTCGAGGGCGGACTCGTGGAACTCGCCCAACCCGTTCGGCCCCTTGCCGAGTGAAATCGGCCAGTGGTCGCTGAGGTACGCGATCGTCGAGCGCTCGTCGCCGATCCGGTATCCGAACGTGCGCCCGCCCGGATGTGGGATGTCCCTCACCCGCACCGAGAATCCTTCGATCTCGTGATCGCCGTCGTCGAGATCGAGGAAGCGCCACTGGCCGCGCAACTGGGCCGGCGTGATCGGGAAGTGGGGCGGCGACACGGCGCGGGCCAGCAGCGCCTCGGCGCCGTCGTCCGATTGCCGTGGCACGTACAGGTCGACCGCCGCGGCCGGGTTGTCGCCCGCCGCGAAGAACGGAAGCCCATGGGTGTGATCCCAGTGGAGGTGACCGAGGAGGATGCTGCCGCGAAACGGCTCGCCGTTGAGCACTCGCGACAGCCGCTGCAAGCCGGTGCCGGCGTCGAGGACGAGCGTCGGCGCCGAGGCGCGGTA
>DASRJI010000046.1:0-23768 GCA_035649535.1 Acidimicrobiales bacterium
AAGAACTGGGCGTTGGTCGAGGGTCGTGGCAAACGGGCCTTCGTATCACCCGACGACGACCGCCATCGGGAGCTCGGTCGTGCCCGGGCCAACGCCCCGCCGCCGGTGGCCGCGCTGTAGGGCCTGACCGGTTACCAGGACGCGCTAATACCTTTCCTTGCGGCCGGAGAGGAAGCGGATCGCAACCGCGATGATCAGGGCGAAGACGGCGATCTTCACGAGGGTGAACACAAGACCGGCGACCCAGCCCAAGACGTTGAGGGCGATGACGGCGACCACGATCACGGCAGCGACGCCGATAGCGGTGTCGATGACGTCCATCGTGCCGTTGGAGCGGCGCATGAGTTTGCTCATGTCGACCACGGTACGACTGTGGCCCGGCAAAAGGCATCAACCCGCGGCAGGGTTCTTCATCCTCCGCGAGGAGGCCTAGACCTCCACACCCAGGAGGGCAGCGGCGCTCGACACGCCCCGGCCCCGCTGAGCGGCGGCGTCGACCGCCTCCAAGGCCTCGGGTGCGTTCAGGTCGGCGTCGAGGGCCCCACGCACGGCATCGAGCGCGCCGTCGCCGGCGCCGGCCGCCCGCCACCGCTCGAGGCGCTCGGCGGCGGCCGGCATCACGGCGTCAGTCCACTCCCAGGGCGTGCGGTAGTGATGCGCCAGGATCGCCAGGCGGATCGCGGCCGGGTCCCACTCGTCCAACAAGTCGCTCACGAACACCAGGTTGCCCAGCGACTTCGACATCTTCTCGCCGTTGAGCCGAACCATCGCCTGGTGCATCCAGTGGCGGACGAACGGCTCACCGGTCGCCGATTCCGACTGGGCGGTCTCGCACTCGTGGTGCGGGAAGATCAGGTCGGCGCCGCCGCCATGAAGGTCGATAGTGGTGCCCAACTCGCGAAGGGCGAGGGCCGAGCACTCGATGTGCCATCCCGGCCGGCCGCTCCCCCAGAGGGACTGCCACGCGGGTTCGTCGGGTTCCGACGGCTGCCAGAGAACGAAGTCCAAGGGGTCGCGCTTGTTGGGGTCGTCGGGCCGCCCGCCGCGCTCGTGGGCGAGCTTCAACATGTCGGGACGGTCCAAGTGACTGAGCCGGCCAAATCCTTCGAAGGAGGCGACGCTGAAGTAGACAGCGCCGCCGGCTTGGTAGGCGTGGCCCGACTCGAGAACCATGCCGATGAAACCGAGGATGTCAGGGATGGCCGATGTCGCCCGCGGCTCGCTCCAGCACGGCAACACGTTGAGGGCGCGCAGGCTCTTGTCGATCCGCGCCATCTCTTCGGCGGCCAGGTCGAGGTAGTTGACGCCCAGTTCGCGCGCCCGCCCGAGGATGCTGTCGTCGACGTCGGTCACATTGCGCACGCACTGCGTGATGTGACCGCGATCGCGGAGGCGCCGTTGCAACAGGTCGTAGCTGACGACGAGGGCGCCGTACCCGACGTGCGCGGCGTCGTACGGCGTGATGCCGCACGTGTACATCTTCACCGTCTCGCCCGGTTCGAACGGCACGACCTCACGGCGCGCGGTGTCGTACAGCTGCATCGGCGACGCGTCGGTCACGGGATGTCGATACCGGTGAGCCGAACCGCGGCCCGCGTCTTGTACCGGACGTTGAGCTGGAGGAGCACCGCGGCGAACGCTTCGATCGGCGCCGCATTCGACAACCGTCCGGCGTCCAGCGGCCGCAGGCCGGGGATCAACCGCACAAGTTCGGCGGTCACTTCGGTGGCCGAGGGATCGTCGGCGCAAATGAGGACGTCGCTCTCGATCGGATGATCGAGCTGTCCCAACTCCTTGGCCGGCAAGTGGTGGAACGCAGCCGCGACTCGAGAGGCGGGCACGATGGCCTGCACACTGGCCGCGACCGAGCCGCGCGGCGGCACCAGCGGCTGGAACTCGTCGCCGACCTTGGCCAGCGCGTTGGCCATCGAGATCACGACCTTGCCGCGCAGATGATCGGCGACCGACGCGGCCGTCGACGCCGCCGCGTCCCACGGCGTCGCCACAACGACGATCTCGGCACTCGCCGCGGTCGCGTTGTCACCCGCCGACAAGTTCAGGTCGAACGCAGGCCACGCCCGCGCCAGCTCGTCGCAAATCTCCTTGGCCCGGTCGACCGAGCGCGAGCCAATCGTTACATCCAGGCCGACGGACGCGAGCCGCGCCGCCAAGCCGCGGCCGGCCGGCCCGGTCCCTCCCAATACCCCGACGTTCACCCGGACACACTGTCACATCGACCCGTCGATGCTCCCCGCGACGTCACGGGCGCGCCGCCAGATCACGAGTGACGGCCTCGGCCAGATCGCGGGTCGCCCGGCGGTTTACCTCCGCGCCGGCCGCGGCACCGATGAGCAACGGGGCCAGCGTCGAGAGGTTGCGACCGAGGCGACGAACCAACCGCCGGCGCACGAGGCGAACGACCTCGTTGCGCGCGCCACGGCCCAGCGTGTCGGTGACACCGCCCCGTCGCATCAGCGTCGACGGCGTCACGCCGCGTCGCTCGGCCCACGCCTTGACGATCGCGGAGGCCCGGTCGCTCGGCGTGCCGGTGACCGGCTGTTCGAACGCCTCGTGCAATTCGGCAACCAACTTCATCTCGAGCGCAGCGATGGCCAGCGTCTCGACCACGAGCTCGAAGGGAAGCGCCACCCACGTAGGCGGCGCCAACTCCTCAGCGCTGGCCAGCGCGCCGGCCGCCGCACCGATGGCGGCCGAGGACCTCGTGGCCGTGCGGACCAACTCCGCCGCTAGGTCGGCGCCCGTCTTGCCCGGGTGGTGCGCCCGCAGCGTCTCGAGGTCGCGAACCGGGATCCGCGGTGCGGCGTCGATGAGGAGCTCGGCCATCCACCGGCCGGACGCGACCGCGCCGGCACCGGCGGCGCGGGCGGACCTGCTCAGGACGCGTGCGGCGCGGGCCCAAGCCGACGGGTCGGTGTCGCCGCTCGCCAGGTCGCCGATCGCCCGACCGACGTCGTCGTCGCTCATCGGGTCAACTCGTACAGCGCGATGGAGCCGGCGACCGCGACGTTGAGCGATGTCGCCCCGCCGGCCTGCATGGGAATGGCCACCAGCTCGTGGCAAAGGGCGCGCGCCGCCGCCGACAGGCCGCGCGCCTCGTTGCCGAGCACGACCACGACGCCGCCGCCGGCGCCGGACCGCGCCTCGCTGATTGCCCGCGCGCCTTGTTCGTCGAGCCCGACCACCCGCCGTCCTGCCGCCGCGAGCCACGGAGCAAGGTCAGCCGGTCCCCCGAGCTCGATGACCGGCAGCGCGAACAGCGAGCCGACGCTGGCGCGAACTGCGCGCGGGTCGTACAGGTCAGCGGCGTGGCCCAGCACCACGACGCCAGCGGCACCGAACGCGTCGGCTGACCGGACGAGCGTCCCGAGGTTGCCGGGGCTGGCGGGCCGATCGATCACGAGAACGGGGCCGTCGCCGATGACCTCGTCGAGCGAACGCGACCGCAGCGCGGCTACGAGGAACAGCTCCCCCGGTTCGTCGCGGTCGGCCAACTGGTCGAAGAGCGCGGCCGGCATGTCAAAGCGCCGCGCACCGTTCGTGCGCGCCAGCACCTTCTCGGCCCAAGCGGATCGCCGTCGCCCCGCGGCGGTGGCCACGCCGGTCACGGGCCAGCCGTGGCCGAGGGCGGCATCGATCGGGCGCACGCCGTGCACGAGGAACTCGCCGCGCTGGCGCCGCTTGCGTCGATTCCGACCCAACGCCTCCAACACCTGGAAGGTGGCGTCGGCGCCCGCGACGGGGGTCATACGGTCCTCACCACACACAGCTTGGTCGGTAGCGTAGGAAACGTATGAAGATCCGCATCGGCGTTGGCCTCACCGCCCTGGCCTCGGTTACCGACGGCGAGCGGTTTGGGGGGTTCGTCGACGACTTGGAGCGCCTTGGCTTCGACTCGTTGTGGCTGTCCGAGCGGGCGACGGCGCCGTCGCCCGAGCCGATGGTTGGACTGGCCTTCGCCGCCGGGCGCACGCGCAAGCTGAAGTTCGGCACCAGCGTGCAGGTCCTCCCGGGCCGCAATCCCGTGCTGCTGGCCAAGGCCTGGGCCACGCTCGACCGGCTGAGCAACGGCCGGGCCCTTCCGGCGTTCGGGTTGGGCGTCGCCGATCCCAACGAGCAGCAGGCGTTCATGGTCGAGCGGCGTGAGCGGGCGGCGTGGTTCGACGAAGCCCTCCCGCTGATCCGGCGGATGTGGACCGAGGACGTCGTCGACCACTCCGGTGAGCGATTCAAGTTTGAAGGGCTGCGGGTGAACCCGAAGCCGATCCAGCAGCCGCCCGACGTGTGGCTCGGCGGCGCGGCGCCGGCCGAACTACGCCGGGTCGGGCGGCTGGCCGACGGATGGCTGCCGAGCTTCTGCGATCCGGACACCGCCGCCGAGGGCCGCGTGGCCGTCGAGGACGCGGCCGCCGCCGCCGGGCGGGCGATCGACGTCGAGCATTTCGGCGCGCTCATCATCTACACACGCGAGTCGACGTTGCCCGCGCGGCTCGCCCAGATCGTCGCCGCCCGGAGGCCGGATCTGGACCCAACGTCGGTTATCCCCGCCGGGTTGCCCGCCCTTCGCGCCCAGATCGAAGCGTTCGTGGCGCGCGGGTTTTCGAAGCTGGTCGTCGTGCCGGTCGGCGAGCCGGCGTCATGGTCCGACGAGCTGGGCCAACTGGCCGACGCCGTCCTGGACTTGCAGAACTGACGCGACCTACGCGACCGGCACGCGGAACGTGTAGCCGAGGGCGCGCAGCCGCGCGATCAACGCCGGGAGCTGGGCGAGGGTCTGCGACCTATCACCGCCCCCGTCGTGCATGAGGATGACTGCGCCGGGCCGCAGCTGACTCATGATGCGGTTGGTAATGACAGCCGCGCCGGGCCGTTCGAAGTCAGCGGGATCCACATTCCATCCCAGCGCTTGCATTCCCTGACGCCGTACTTCGGCCACGAGGTTCGTCGCCCACGTCCCGCCCGGTGCACGGAAGAAGCGTGGACGCTCCCCGCTGGCCCGTTCGATCAGCGCGCTGTCGTCGCGCAATTCGTTGGTGATCGTGTCGGGTGACTTGCCGCCCAAGAGCTGCACGTGATGCATGGTGTGATTGCACAGCGTGTGGCCGTCGTCGCGTATCGCCTTGACCAACTCGGGATAGCGCTCGGCCGCGTAGCCGACGATGCAGAATGTCGCCTTGATGCCGGCGCTCTTCAAGATGGCGAGGATGGCGGGTGTCCACTGCGGGTTCGGTCCGTCGTCGAAACTAAACCCGACCGCCAAGTCCGTCACCGGTGTCGCGGCGACCGCTGGCGAGACCGGCTGTTCGCTGATGACTTCTTGACTGCGGCTGCCGACGAGCTGATTGGTGACACCAGCCTTCGGCAAGTTCCAGAGGCCGTAGGTGATGTCGGGCAAGGCGCCGCCGGGTACGGGCACCGTCCGGTGCACGGCTGTCTCGACCCACGGTCGACCTTGACGGATTTCTAGGTAGTCACCCGAGCGGACGCCGGCGGTCTTGGCCGCGGGGCGCCCGTTGCGCAACACAACAGCGGGATCGAAGTGACGATCGATGATCCGATGCGTGACGGCGGACAAGAGGACACCGTCGACCGCAGCGATCCGCGACCGGCGCAACACCGTGGCCACGTTGAGGTTGTGGCCGGTCACCTCGACAAGGCGGCCGTCGACGTGCACGCGCAGGGAAGGCCCGACTGTCGGAAGGGCGAGGAGCACGACCACCAGGACGCAGGTAGGAAGTGTGCGCCGCGGCCGCGACGCGCGTTCGGCCCGCACGACCGGTTGCGTCTTCGGTCGCGGGCGGAACCGTACGCGCGGTTCGGCGACATCAATCGGGGCGCGCACCAACGGGCGCGGTTTCTGCTCCGGTGCACGGAGGAAGGCCTCCGTGAACGCGAGCATCTCGTCGAGATCGGTCGCCATCAGGTGTCGGGTTTCCCCCGGGCCCACCAGCCCAGGGGCCGTAAGTCTGCGTCATCGGCGCGCCGCGTGCCCAGCCGCGTACGCTCCGGCGCCTGGACGTCAATGTTTTTCATCGCGATGCATGGGTGGTCGATGCGCATACACACGGCCTCGGCATGCTTCCGGCTGTGCCGCGCGCGGCCTACCGCGTGGTCAACCGGACCACGATGCCTCCGGACGAGGACCTCGGCGCTTTCCGTCGCGCATCGGTCAACGCCGCCATCGTGAAGGCGGTCGGCGACGCGCCGGTCACCCGGTGGTACCGCGGCAGCGCGTTCAACGCGGTGCGACGCCAGCTCGCGTCACTGCGGGGCCAGCTCGCCGCAAATGGCGGGGCGGTGGCGACTACGCAGGCCGATGTCGACGCGGCGCGCGCCGCGGGAACGGTCGCCGGGATTCTCGGTGTCGAAGGCGCCGACGCGGTCGGTGACGACCTCGAGCGCTTCGACGAGCTTGCTGCGGGCGGCGTAAAGGTGGTCGGCCTGATCCACCTCGGCCACAACCAGTTCGGCACGACGTCGATGCCCTGGCTTCAGTATGTCGCCGCCTTCCCGCGGCGTCGTCCGACGAGCACCGGACTGACGCCGCTCGGCCGCGCCGCCGTCGCTCGCCTCGACGCGCTCGGTGTCGTCATCGACGTGGCACACGCCGATCGGTCGACCACCCTCGACGTCGTCGACCTATCGACGCGGCCGGTGATCTCGTCGCACGCCGGTGCCGCGGCAGCGGGTGACGGAGCGTTCGCCCGCTTTCTCGACGACGACGAACTGCGCGCCGTGGCGTCTACCGGCGGTGTCGTCGGCCTCTGGCCGTACAGCCATCGCGGCCGCGGTGTCGCGACCGTGGCCGGCCTCGTCGACCATGCGCGCTACATCGCCGATCTCGTCGGACCTGAACACCTTTGCATCGGCACCGACATGAACGGCGTGCCGGGATTGATGGACGGCTACCGCGGCGAGACCGATTTGCCCGTCATCACCGCCGCACTTCTCGGCCGCGGCTTCGACGCCGACGAGACGCGCGGCATCCTCGGCGAGAACATCGGCCGCGTGTTGCGCACCGCACTGGCGTGACGTTCCCAGATGGATTCTTCGATCGCGCTGACCCGTCTTCCGACGCCGCGTTCTACACCGCGCCGCGATTCGTCACGCACATCGACGAGCGGGCGATCGCCGCGGTCGGCGCGCTGTATGACGAACTCGCCATCGAGGGTCGCGTCCTCGACCTCATGAGCAGCTGGGTGTCGCATTTTCGCACCGCGCCCGCGCACCTCACCGTTCTCGGCATGAATCAAGGGGAACTCGACGCCAACTCGATGGCGGCCGAACGGGTAGTCCACGATCTGAACGCCGAGCCTCGCCTGCCGTTCGCCGACGCGACGTTCGACCACGCGGTGTGTTGCGTTTCGGTGGACTATCTCATCGACCCGGTCGCGGTGTTCGCCGACGTGCGCCGCATCCTGCGGCCCGGCGGTGCCTTCGTGTGCACGTTCAGCAACCGGCTGTTCCCGACCAAGGCGATCCGAGCGTGGCTGGCGACCGACGACCGCACGCACTGCGACATCGTGGCTGCCTACTTCCGCGCCGCTGGCGGCTGGACCGAGGCGAGCGCCGAGCTGCGGACCCCGTTGGCCGAGGCGGGCGATCCGCTGTACGCCGTCTGGGCCCGGACGCGAAACGGCCCCGAGTAGCCGTTCGGCCGGAGCCTCCCGGACTTCTCGGGGCCATCCCGTCGGTCTTCCCCTTTCAGCTGCACCTTCCCCCGAGGGGGCGGCGCTGCCTTCCGGCTGGACCTCTTCCGCAACGTTCTTCCGGCTGCTCACGCTTCCTTCGGCTTGCGCCTCCGGTTGTGTGGCTCCCCGGTGTCCCGTTGTGGTCTGACAGCACTCTCACGCATCAGGGCTGTGAAAGTAAAGAGGATAAGACTGGGGATTTAGGAGAACTTCTGTGGATCTTCAGCGGATAACTCCGAGGTCCCGCAGGACGCCGGCCATGCCGAGGTCGGTCGCAGTGGCGGCCGCCGCCGCCTCGAGCGCCGCCGCTGCCTCGTCGTCGCCGGCCCGACCCCGCTGGCGAAGCAACCGGGCGTACCCCGCTTGGGCGTGCGCCTCGAACGGTCGGGCGCCGACGGTGCTGATGTGCGCCAGTGCCTGCTCGTAGTGAGCGGCGCCGGCATCGAACTGCTCGAGGACCGTTGCCAGCGCCCCCATCGGCGCCGCCGCCGGACCCAGATACATCGACGCCCCGAGCGACATCGTGCACTCGGCCACCGGCATCAAGAGGTCGTA
Source organism: Acidimicrobiales bacterium (assembly GCA_035649535.1). Classification (GTDB taxonomy): domain Bacteria; phylum Actinomycetota; class Acidimicrobiia; order Acidimicrobiales; family JACDEA01; genus JACDEA01. The sequence goes on from DASRJI010000046.1 coordinate 8,265, forward strand.
GAGCTGCGCAGCGCGGCGCCGGTCGCCGAGGCGGACCGCGCCGTACGCCAGCGACCACATCCCCACCGGCCAGATGCCGTCACGCGGGAGCCCGGCGAAGTCGTCGGCCGCCACCTCGTCCAACGCGGCGGCCGCTTCCTCGAGGCCGCCGGTCTCCGCGAGGACGAAGACCTCTGCGGCGCGAAACGCGGGGATCCAGGGGAATCGCTCGCCGAAGTCGTGCACCATCGGCGCCAGGCCCTCGAGCTGGCCGCGCAGCCAGTGCAGAAGGATGACCTGGGCGCCGAAGAGTGTCAGCGTCGTCTCGGTATAGATCGGTTCGACGGCCTCGATGGTGCGGTCGGCGAGCCGTTGGGCTTCGGCGAAGTCCCCCGCGAGGATCGCTCGGGCCGCCGGGTAGGTGAACATGTCAGACAGGTACTGCGGCATCCGCAGCGCCTCGGCCTCGCCCGAGCGGAGGCGGTGTTCCTCGTCAGCGGCGGCGATGTCGCCCTGGACGATCAACGCGTCCATGCGCAACGAACGGGCTTCGAGCGCGAGATGGCGTTCGCCCGAACGGGAGCTCAACTCGATGATCTCGTCGCACGCAGCGAGCCGCTCGGCGGGGGGTCGATCGGGCCCGAACGTCGCCGCTTCGCGGCTGATGAGGGCGACGGCGAGGATCGTTGGGTCACTCAGAGAGCGGGCGGCGGCCACCGCTTCATCGGCCAGCGAGGCCCGCCGGGCGACGTCGGGCGTGTAGTACAGCTCGGTGGCGAGGCGGCCGAGCAGGCGCACGCGCAATGCGGTCGACTCCGGCCCCACGGCGCGCAGGGCGCGCTCGAGCATGTCGATGAGCGTCATGTCCGCCCGAACGCTCTGGCCGTATCCACCGAGTCCGGCGCCGTACCCGAGAGCGGCGCGGGCCAGCTGATCGACGTCACCCAGCCGCTCGGCCACCTCGGCCACCTCGGCGAAGCGACGACGAGCCGCATTCAACTCGCCGCTGCGCCATTCGGCGTCACCGAGCGCGAGTAGCACGTCGTTGCGTCGCCGCGCGCCGGCGTCGTTGTCAGGGGCGTCGTTGAGGTCGATCGACTGGAGCGCCGACTCGAAGTGATCCACGGCCTCCTCGTACGACACGAGTTCGACAGCACGGGTCCCCGCCGCGACCGCGTACCGCACTGCTTTCTCGGTGTCTCCACTGATGGCCGCCTCGCCGAAGTGGTACGCGAGCTGTGCGAGCCGGCGATCGGCGGGACCATCGGTACGACTCTCGAGGGCTTCGGCGATGCGCCGGTGGAGGCGAACGCGTCGGGTCGTGCTCATCTCGTCGTGCAACGTGCGCCGAATGAGCGCGTGGGAGAAGCCGTAGCGGTCGACGGCGCCGGGGGTCTCCACGATCACCTGGGCGGCGACGCCGGCATCGAGCACGTCGAGCACCGCCGACTCGTCCAACTCGACGACCGTGGCCAGCGGCCGCAGCTCGAACTCAGTGCCCATGACCGACGCCACGGCAAGCACGCGCCGCGCGGTCTCTGGCAGTCGCGCCAACCGGCGGGTCACGACTTCGCGGATGCCCTCTGGGATCGTGAAGTCGGCCGCTGACGAGTCGGCGACCCATCGGCCCTCCTCCTGGCGGATCGCCCCGCTCTCGGCGAGATGCCGCAAGGTCTCGGCTACGAAGAACGGGTTGCCCTCGGTCTCGTCGAACAACGCCCGACCGACGACGTCAGCCAACGCGGAATCGCCCCACGTGCCGGTCAGGGCGGCGACGTCGCTCGCGCCGAGTCCGCGAAGACGGATGCGTTCGAACCGATGGTCGCGCCGGAGGTCGGCCATCGCCGCGCCGAGCGGCCGGTCGGGGCTGACCTCGGTATCGCGATACGTCGCCAGGATGAACAGGCGCTGCGGGCGCGGCGAGCGGATGATGTGGCGCAGCAGCAGCACCGTGGGCTTGTCCGCCCAATGGAGGTCGTCGAGCACGACCAGCACGGGCGCGACCGTCGCCGCGTGATCGAGGATCGCAGCGATCGCTTCGAACAAGCGGTAGCGCTCGGTGGCCGGGTCGTCGGCCGTCTCGCTGACGGCCGCGTGACCTTGGAGCCGGGCCGCCAACTCGGGCATAAGCCGAGCGACGTGGGCGGCGTCGACGGCGAGCTCGCCGGTGAGGACGCTGTCGGGCAAGGAGAGCATGTACGGGCGGACGGCCTCGATGAACGGCTGGTACGGCACGAGCGTCTCCTCGTCGCTGTGGCCGTACAGGACGAGGCCGGCGGCGGTCGCGGCGCGGGCCAGCTCGGCGCTCAGACGCGTCTTCCCGATGCCCGGCTCGCCGACGACGAACGCGAGCTGTCGCTGGTCGTCGGTTGCCTTCGACCACAGCTCGAGCAGGAGGGCCAGTTCCTCGCGGCGGTCGACGAAGGGCGCCCCGTCGGCGAGCAGCGGGGCGGGCACCGGCAACGGTCCGGGCGTGCGATACCACTCCACGCCGCACGCCGGCACCGGCTGGGCCAGGCCCTTGAGCTCCATTGGTTCGAGGTCCGTGAAGGCCACGCCGATGCTCGAGCCGACGAGCGCCCGCACGAGGTACGACGCAATGATCTGACCGCCGGAGGCGGCGTTGCACAGCCGCTGGGCGATCACGACAGGCGTACCGAAGTAGTCGTCCTCGTCGCGCACGGGCTCGCCGACGTGAAGGCCGACGCGCACGGCGAGCGGAACTTGTCCGGCCCGCAGGTTGTGCCGATCTACGGTCTGTTGCATCTCGACCGCGCAACGGACCGCGTCGGCGGCACTTGGGAACGCGACCATCAAGCCGTCGCCGAGGTTCTTGACCTCGTGACCGCCGCGGGCGATCACCGCGTCGCGCAGAAGCCGGAAGTGAGCGCGGCGCACGCCTTCGGCCGCCTCGTCGCCGATCCGGCCGAGCAGTTCGGTCGAACCCACGAGGTCGGTGAACAGGAGCGTGACGGTGCCCTCCACGCCCGGGCGTTCCGTCGTCGTCAATGTGCCTCTCGGACCCGTACAAGGAGACGCGCCATGCCGTGCCGCTCAGCGCCGTCGGCTGCCGCGGCGAGCAACTGTCGCGCCCGCCCGTCGTCGGGCTCGCCGAGGAGGAGCCGACCCCACCAGTACTGCGTGCGGGCCAGCGACGGTGGGGTCCCCAATGCAGTCTCGAGCTCGGCCGCCGCCGCATAGTGCGCGGCGGCCTCGGCTCCGCGCTCGCAGCTCGCGGCCAGCATCCCGAGATACCGATCGACCGCGCCGAGGCAGACGATGCCCATGCCGCCGACCACGATGCGACCCGCGTGGGGCGCCAGGAGTTCGCCGAGTCGGGCCGCATGGTCGGGCGCGCCGAGCGCGGCGGCGGTTTCGCTCAGCAACGCAAGACACGACGTGTACCCGACGTCGCGAGGGAGCAGGGCAAAGTCGTCCTGGGCCAGGGCGTCGAGTTCGGTGGCGGCATCGTCATCGCGTCCGAGGTCGGTCCATGTGAGGGCCAGCGCGCACCGGAACGCGATCAGCGACGGATTGGCGGCGACCGCCTCGGCCATCACCGGCTCGATGTCGTCGAGCCGACCCATCTCGCGCCGCACGGTGAAGATCTGGGCCGAGTAGGCGTTGAAGGCGTTGACGTCCTGCGCGCCCTTCTTGAACTGCGCCTCGGCGCGGACCTCGGCTTCTTCGAACTGCCCGAGCAGCGTCGCCTCTGTCACACGGAAGTTGTCGGCCCACCAGTCCGCCGCCCACCAGTGCAACCGCTCGGCGAGCAACTCGAGGGCGGCGGTGTCGGCAATGAATCCAGGGAGGTCGCCCTGCTCGAGGCGGGTCGTCGCCCGCACGACGTGGCCGTCGAGGCGGCCACGGTGATCATCGCGATCCTCGCTGAGGACAACCAACTCCTCGGCCAGGCGCAGTCGCTGATCGATCGCGGTCGCGTCGGACACCAACGTGGTCGCCGTGAGGTATAGGGACCACGCGAGGCTCTCGTGATCATTGGCCCGACGGGCCAGCGCCAGGCTTTCGTCGGCGAGGGGTCGCACGGCGGCGCCCAGACTGAGCCCGTTGACGCGGTAGTTCGCCAGTGTGGTGAGGACGCGCGCCCGCCACGTGAGGTCGTCGTCGGGCAGGCCGGCGAGTGCCTCCTCGCAGAGCTCTTCGGCGACCGGATCGGGCATCCCGAGCTCGACCCACCGCCCATAGAACACCGCGGCCCGGGCGATGCCCTCGACCCAACCGCACGCTCGCGCATCGTCGGCCGCCCGGCGCGCCGCTCCCTTCATGGCCGGCATGTCGCCGGTGAAGTTGCACGCTTCGGCCAATGCGAGGTGCAGCTCGGCGCGCAACCGATGGTCGACGGTGGCGGTTTGGGTAAGGCCGATCAAACCTTGATTCGCCGCGTCGACAGCCGGCTCGTACGCGAGTCGCTCCAACGCCTGGCGACTGGCGGCCAGCGCGTACCCCGCCGCCTGCACGACGTCGCCGACCGCGCCGGCTTCGGTGGCGTGGAACGCCAGCTCCTCCACGCGGTGGCGGGCGTCGGGGAGCGACTCGATCGCCTGGGTGATCCGCCAGTGCAGCCGCGCCCGGCGAGACGCGGTGAGTTCGCCGACGAGAACCTGGCGAATCAAGGCGTGGGCGAACGTGTATTGCCCCACGATTGGCAGCTCGACGATGACCCGAGCGCGGACTGCTTCGTCCAGCGCGTCAAGGAGGTTGTCGGCGCTCGTGTCGGTGAGCCGCTCGAGCAGGGCAAGATCGAACCGCGCGCCGGCGACGCTGGCCAGCGTGAGCATCTCGTTAGCGCCCGGCGACAATCGGGTGAGTCGGCTGATGACGACGTCCTTGACCGCCGGGGGGAGGCCGACGTCGCCCAGCGCCGCCTCGCCGGACTCTTGGAGGTGGCGCAGCACTTCGCCAACGAAGAACGGATTCCCCTCGGTGCCCGCGTGCACCGCCTCGGCCAGCTCGGTCGTCGCCGCCGACGTGTCGTACCCCGCGGCGGCGACGAAGGCGGCAACCGACGCGCGATCGAGACCCGACAACGAGATGCGGTCGACATCCACGTCGCGTCGTAGGTCGGCGAGCGTCTCGGCCAAGAGCGGTGCGCGGTCGAGCTCGGTATCGCGGAAGATGCCGAGAATCAGCACGCTCATCGGCAGCGTCGACCGCAACAAGTGGCGCAACAGCACCAGCGTCGGCTTGGCCGCCCAATGGAGGTCGTCGAGGACGAGGAGCATCGGGTGGGCGGCCGACGCGGCGGCGAGGTACTCGGCCACGGCCTCGAACAGCAGGTAGCGCTCGGCTTCGGCCTCGGCCGCCAGTGCCGGCGGTAACTCGGGCAGCCGGTCGCGCAATTCGGGAACCAAGCGGCATAGCGATGCGCCGCTGCGCCCGATGCGCACCGTCAGGTCTTCCTCCGAACTCGCGAGAACACTTGCACGCAACGCTTCGGCGAACGGTTGGTACGGCACGCCGAGGTCTTCGTCGCAGCGCCCATACAGAACGGTGCCGTCGCCCTGCACCATTGCCGCGACCTCGCTCGCAAGTCGCGTCTTGCCGACGCCCGGCTCGCCGCCGACGAGCACCGCCCGCCGCGTGCCACTCGCAACGTCTTTCCACGCGACGCGCAAGCGCTCCAGCTCGCGGTCGCGACCGACGAAACATGCATCGGAGGGCGCGACGAGCGCGGCGGGCAGTGGAATCGTCGACGCCGTCGGCGGTTCCCACGCGACCTCGTAGGCCGGCGTGAGCCCGACGCCTTTGAGGTCGATCGGCTCAACCGGCCGAAAGCGGTGGGCGGTGCGCGGTCCGGCCAGGGCGCGGACGACGTCGGACACGAGGATCTGGCCGGCGCTGGCCGAGTCGCACAGCCGCTTGGCGACCACGACCGGCAAACCGAAATAGTCCTCGCCCTCTCGCGTCGGCTCCCCCACGTTGAGGCCCAGGCGAACGTCGAGCCGCTCGCGGGGATCACGGCGGTTATGGCGGTCCGTGCCGACCGCGATCGTCAGGGCGCAGGCGACTGCGTCGACCGCTGACTGGAAGACGACCATGAGGCCATCGCCCATGGTCTTGACCTCTTGACCGCCGTGGGCGGCGATCGCCTCCCTCTGGAGCTGGAAATTCGTACGCCGCAGTGTTTGCGCGCCGTCTTCACCGAGCTGCTCGAGCAACTCGGTGCCGTTGATCAGGTCACTGAAGAGCAGCGTGACGGTGGCGTTGGTGGTCATCGAAAATCCCCCCTGCAGCCACCCAAGCGTAGGCGTCCTAGCGTTCTGTCGATGGCTATTGCCGCCGATAACGCCCTCGAGCAGCTCCATGCGGCCGCGCGCGCCCTCGTCGACGGGGTCGAGGCCGCGCAGCGCAGCGATCTGTGCCTGCCGTTCGACGAGGTGGAGCGGCGCAACTGGTTCTACTGGCCGGCGCCGCGCCGCGGGCTGCCGCTTGGCGCACTCGACGGCGACCGCCGCCAGCTCGTGCACGAACTGGTCACGGCGATGACGAGCCCGGCGACGCTGGCCAAGATCAACACGATCATCGGCCTCGAAGTGGTGCTGGCCGACCTCGAGGCGCGCGGGATCTCAGGCCGGCGCCGGATCGACGGGCTGCCGCGCGATCCATCGGCGTACTACGTCACGATCTTTGGAACACCCGATGGCGATGCGTCGTGGGGCGTTCGCTTCGAGGGGCATCACGCGTCGATTCACGCGACGGTCGTCGACCGCCGCCTGGCGCCGACGCCGGTGTTCCTCGGCGCCAATCCCGCGGTCGTCGAGCACCGCGGACGAGCCATCCTCCGGCCACTGGCCGAGGAGGAGGACGTCGCCCGACAGCTTCTCGACGCGTTGCCCGCCGATGCACGACGGCGCGCCGTCATCAGCGATGCCGCCCCTGACGACATCGTGACGACCAACGCGGCGAGCGTCGAGCACGACCTCGCCGGCGGCGTGGCCATCGCCGACCTACGGGGCGACGCGGCCGCCCTCGCGTCCGAACTCATCAGCCTGCACGCTGACCGCTCGCGCCCGTACACCGCGGCGCCCGAGACCGCCGACGTGCACTTCGCGTGGGCAGGCGATGCGGTAGCCGGCCGACCCCACTACTACCGGCTCCACGGCGCGCGATTCCTCGTCGAGTACGACAACACGCAGAACGATGCGAATCACGCCCATTCTGTTTGGCGAGATCCGGCAGGTGACTTCGGCGGCGAGCTCCTCCGCGAGCATCACGCGCACCAGCACTAGCGTCGCGGCCCGTGCCGATCCGTATTGTGCTGGCCGAGGACAACTACCTCGTGCGCGAGGGCGTGGCCCGGCTGATCGGCGCAATCGACGAGCTCGAGCTGGCCGACGTGTGCGGCGACCTCGACGCGCTTCTCGCCGCCGTCGAGAAAGTGAAGCCCGATGTCGTGCTCACCGACATCCGAATGCCGCCGACCGGCACCGACGAAGGCATCCGCGCCGCCGGCCTCATCCGCGAGCGGCACCCGGACGTAGGTGTCGTCGTCCTGTCGCAGTACGCCGAACCCGAGTACGCGTTGTCGCTGTTCCGCGACGGGTCGGCGGGCCTGGCGTACTTACTCAAGGAACGGGTCGGCGACATCGATCAACTGCTCAACGCGATCCGGGAGGTCGCCAAGGGCGGGTCGGTGGTCGACCCGAAGATCGTCGAGGTCCTGGTGTCGGCCCGGTCCCATGCGGCCGAGTCGCCCCTCGCCCACCTGACGCCTCGGGAGGGCGAGATCCTCGGCGAGATGGCCCAGGGCAAGAACAACGCCGCCATCGCCCACGACCTAACCCTGAGCGAGCGGGCCGTCGAAAAGCACATCAACTCGATCTTTTCGAAGCTCCACCTGTCCGAGGAGCCAGACACACACAGGCGGGTGAAGGCGGTCCTGCTGTTCCTGGGCGATCAGGGGGGTTAGCCCCACCCCAGATTTTGGTGCGGGCACCCTGGGCGGGACTGCGTTTGTGCCTGAGAATGGGGGTATCCCCCCGACAACAGGAACCACGACCATGGCGACACCTAGCGCGCTCGACGACCCCCCTACCGTCGTGCGCGTGCTCGTCGTTGACGACCAGCTGCCCTTCCGGCGCGCGGCGACGGCGGTCTGCTCGATGACCGTCGGTTTCGAGGTGGTCGCTGAGGCCGAGTCCGGCGAGGACGCGGTCCAGCAGGCGGCCGCCACGCATCCGGACGTCGTGCTCATGGACATCAACCTCCCGGGCATCAACGGGATCGAGGCGTGCCGCCAGATCCGCGCCGCCCAGGATGCCGTCGTCATCCTGCTGTCGACGTACAGCCGCGACGACCTCCCCAGCGACGCGCGCGACTCCGGCGCCCTCGCCTACGTCCACAAAGAGGAACTCACGCCCAACGTCCTCGAGGACCTCTGGGCGGCCCGCACCACCGGCACCTTCTGGGACTAGCCCAGGGGCGCTAGCCGATGACGTAGACGACGACTGAGCCCTCGCGGCCTTTCACGGGCTGGGGAGGGAGGGGCGCGGCGTCGGGCGGGTCGGAGAGCGCTTTGAACGTGGCTTCGCTGAGGACGGTCTGGCCGCCCGGGCGGGCCCAATCCTGGAGCCGCTGGGACAGGTTCACGGTGTCGCCGACGACCGTGTATTCCATCCGCTCGTCGGAGCCGAGCAGCGCGGCGGCGACCTCACCGGTGGACAGTCCGATGCCGAGCTTGAACGGTGACAGTCCCTCGCTCGCCCACCGTTCGTTGACCTGGTCCTGGAAGTCGTGCATGGACACCGCGGCATGCAGCGCGTGATCGGCGTGGTCGTCCTGCGGCATCGGCGCGCCGAACACCGCCATCACCGCGTCGCCGACGAACTGCATCACGGTGCCGCCGTTGTCGAGGATGGCGCGGTTCATCTCGCCGCGGTGGGTGCAGAGCTGGTGCGCCAACGAGCTCGGGTCCGATCGCTCGGATATCGCCGAGTACCCGCGGATGTCGCACATCAGCACCGTGACCTGAAGGGTCTCCGTCTCGCCGATGCGACGTCCCTCGGCGCGCAGCTTTTCGGCCAGTCCCCCGGGCAGGAGGCGGCTCAGCGTCTCACCCTGCTCCTCGCGGTCGACGATCGCCTCGTGCAACATCCGCAACCGTCGCAGCCCTGACACGTTCCCGGCGGTGGCGTCCTGCGCGAGCTTCAAGAAGAGCGCTTGCACCGCGAGGTCGACAGCAGCCGGCGTCGTCTTCTGCGCCGCCGCGATCGCCTTCATCGGCTTGCCTTCGGCGACGAAGGTCAGGAGTTGCTCCTCGGCCGCAGTCAGCCCGGAGTCCGCCGCGACCGGGCGGGCCAGCGCCTCGACGATCTTCGGGTCGAGCATCGAGCCGCCCGCCGCGACCTCACGCACGGCGCGAGCCAAGCGATCCTCCTCGGCGACGTGGTCCTTCAATAGGTACGCGTACCCGGCCGCGCCCTCGCTGAGGAGCGAGATCGCGTACTCGGGATCGTCGTACTGCGACAGGATCACGATGCCGGTGCCGGGATGGCGCTTGCGCACTTCCTTGGCGGCGTCGATGCCTTCCCGCTGGAAGTTGGGCGGCATGCGGATGTCGGTGACGACGACTTGCGGCGCGGCGGCTTCGGCTCCGGTCACGAGGCCGTCGTAGTCAGCGGCGGTGCCGACGATCTCGATGTCGGACTCGAGCGCGAGCAAGGCTCGCACGCCCTCGCGCACGATGAGGTTGTCGTCGGCGAGGAAGACGGTGATCCGCGCGTCATCAGGCATCGACAGCTACCACCTCTCGAATCGGGATGTCGCCGGCGAGCACCGTGCCGTGGCCGGGCGACGACGTGATCGTGACCTTGCCGTCGAGGGCCTCGACGCGGTCGGTGACGTTCTGTGAACCGGACCCGCGCGGCGTTGTCGTCGGGTCGAAACCGCAACCGTCGTCCTCGACGCGGAACGTGATGTGCCGCTCGTCGCCGCGCAACGTCACCGTTACTTTGGATGCCTCGGCGTACTTGCTCGTGTTCTGGAACGCCTCGAGACAGCAGAAGTACACCGCACCCTCCACCTCGAGCGGGTAGCGGCCCATCCCGTCGGCGTCGACGCTCAGGTCGAACGGCGCCTTGCGTCCCTGCGCCGTGAGGGCAACAGCGAGGCCTTCGGCGGCGAGCAGGGGCGGGTAGATACCCCGCGCCAAGTCACGCAGGTTCTCCAGAGCTTCGGTGGCGGCCTCGCCCAGCTCGTGCAACAGCGGCGAGACGTCCTGGCCGGCCGACGCCATGCGCTCGGCCAAGCCGAGTTGCACCTTGAGCGCGACGAGCTGCTGCTGCGCGCCGTCGTGCAGGTTGCGCTCGAGACCGCGCCGGGCCTCGTCCTGCGCGGTGACCAGGCGATGGCGCGACGCGCGCAGCTCCTCGAGGCGAGCGAGGAGCTCGGCGGTAAGCCGAACGTTGCGCAGCACCAGGCCGGCTTGGGCCCCGACGTCGGACAGCAACTTGGCTTCGGTTGGTGACAGCTGGGCGTTGCCCGCCTTGCTGATCGCCAGCGCGCCCAGCAGCTGGCCCTGATGGACGACGGGCACGACGGCGGTGGCGTGCTCCATCGGTTCGGCGTCGCCGCCGGCTGGCCAGGACGCCGCCGGACGGGCCTCGTCGCCGATGTACAACCACACGTCAGCTCGGCGAGCGCCGACGCCCTCACCCAATAACCGAGCGAGCCTCGACAGCAGCGCCTCGGGTACGTCGACCTCGGCCATCCGCACGGACAGCTCGGACAGAACCTCATAAGGCGTAGCGCGGTTGCCGTACACGAGGCGGTTCGCGAGCTTGTCCATTCGTTCTTTCACCGGTTCGAACGCGAGGGCGATCAAACCGGTCGCCACGATCGACAACCCGAGGTTGCCGTGCTGTTGGAAACCCAGCAGGCGCCCGAGTCCGATGACCACGCCGACGTAGACGAGCGACACAAAGCCGGCGAGCATGCCGTACAGCAGGGTGCGGCTGATCACGCGGTCGATGTTCCAGAGACGGAACCGCAAGATGCCGACGAACAGCGCGACAGGGATGATGGCGAACACCGGTTGGAAGATCCGGAAGAGGTTCACCGGCACCAGGTCGATGGGCCGGTTCTCGAATCCGGTGAACGCATTGCTCTGCCCGGTTCGCGTCAGGACGATCAGACTCACGATGACTGCGGGCACCATCGTCCAGAACACGAGCCGGGACTGCTGGCGCTCCAAGCCGTCGTCCGACCGCCTATAGCGGTAGGCCTGGCCGACCACGCCGGCGGAGGGGACGAGCAAGCCGAAGTAGATGATGATCGCGATCGTGCGCGACGTGCCCTTGGCTTGGAACGCAAGCGCCGCTACCGCGGCGATGAGCGGCGTGTAGAGCGCGAACAGCGCCCACTTCGGCCAGCGGGGCACGAGCCGGCCTTCCGGGAACGACAGGAGGGCGAACGTGTAGGCGACAGCGGCGATCAGATGGAGCGCGTAGTGCAGGTAGGTCTCGAGGCTGGTCGCGTGCAATGCCTCATAGACGCCGTGGGCTTGGAGGTTGAACACCGCCGCCGTGCCGACCATGCCGACGACGAGGAGGCGGGCCGTGCGGTCGTGGGGCCGCAACCACAGCAGGAAGGCAGCCAGCGCCAGATTGAACAGGCTGAACCCGTAGTCGAGCAGCAACTGCGGGAGCGGCTGGACGCGGTGCGACGCGTCGGCCATCGCCTGCGCGTGGCGGCCCCAAATCCCGCTCGAGAGGCCCGCCTCGTGCAACGACGCATGGAGGTCAGGCGAGCGGTGCGCCCACGCGGCCACCACGCCCATCGCCAGGATCGCGATGGCTCCCGCCGCGTACAGCGACAGCGCGACATAGAACAATGCGTTCTCGAGCCGTCGGCGAGTCACCCGTCCAGTGTCGCTCATGTGCTGCGCGCCGCCGTCACTTGCTGACGACGACCGTCCCGATCATCGCCGGATGGATTAGGCATGCGTACTTGTAGGTGCCTGGTTTGGAGAACGTGATGCTGTAGTCCATGGCGCCGTCGGGCAGCCCCGACGAAAGGAATTTCGATCCGTCGTACTCGCCGGCGTCAACCGCGACGGGCTTCGGCTCGCCGGAGGACTCGTCTGACGGGGCGGAGGCCTTCGGATACCCAGGTCCGCCCTGTGCTTCGTACGCCTGCTTGTTGAACTCGATGGATCGGTCCGCCCGCACAATGATCTGGGGGCCGTACTTCGGGACCTTGAAACTCACGGTGTGCCCGCTAATCCGCCACGTCACCTTTTTACCTACCGTCGTCTTGACGGTCGACGGATAGAACTCGTCGACGAGGAAGGGCGGGATACCACCGTCTTCGTAACCGTTCCCTCCTTCGACCACGTCGACGCCGGCCGGGCGGTCCTTCCCCGAGCTGGCGGCCTTGTCGAGCTTCCGCATTCGCGCCGTGACCGCGTCAAGGTCCTTGCGAGCCTGGCGGTTCAACTCGCCCTGGGATGGCGTGTCCGCGCTCACCGGCTTCACGTCGAGAAAGCCACCCATCAGCGGGCCGTGAATGAGGCAGAAGTAGAAGTACTCGCCCGCGGGTGTGTCCTTCGCGAGGTCCACCTTGAAGTGGTTACCGTTGTTGCCTTGATAGGCGATGAAGCCGCTGTTGTAGAAGACCTGGCGCCCGTTGAATGCCGGCTGTTCCGTTGTCGGGCACGGCTTGTCCGTGGGGACGTCGCCGGAGGGCAAGTAACACGGCCGCGACGCCGACGGGGTCAGCGACTCATCGCCACCATCGCCTTCACCGAAGAACTCGGGGAGCCCCTTGTACGCGGCTTCGAACTCGGCGTCGAGTGAGGGGTCCTCCTCGGCCGGGACCGGCCGAACCTTCTTGACGAAGGGGCCCATGAACTTGCCGAGCCCGTTGGCAAGCGTTCCCATCGTCACCGTGTGGGGCTCGCCCGTCCAGGCCTGTTTGAAGTCGATCGTGTCACCTGGATGGACAGCGGCCACGGTCGGGAAGAATCCGAGATACGACGTCGCGAACTGGTCGTAGTTGAAGTCAACGAGGATGGTCCTCACCGCTCCGCTGCTGGACGACGACCCACCGCCGCAGGCCGGCAGCCCAACCAAGACAGCAATGAGGAGTACCGAGATTCGCCGCATCGTGTTCACCCTTTCACCACGAGCGTGCCGACCTGGCGCGGGTGCACAAGGCACGCGTACTGGTACGTCCCCGCTTTGGTGAATGTGATGCTGAACGCCAGCCCGAACTGCACGCCCGACGAGAGGAACTTCGACCCGTCGTAGTTGCCGGCGTCGACCGGCGGCGGCGACTCGTTGTCATCCGGATTGGTCTCCGGGACGGTGACGCCTACCGGTAAGTACGCCTTGGCGTTCTGCGAGACGAAATGGGTCTTCGGGTCGAAGCTCAGTTGCGGCCCGTATTTGGGCACCTTGAAGCTGACGGTGTGGCCTTGCAGCATCCAGGTGACCTTTTGCCCGACCTTGGCCTCGAAGCGCTTCGGGTAATACTCATCCACGAGGCCGAAGGTGATGCCGTCGCCCGGGCTGAACGTGCCGGCCAGGACATCGACCTTCGGCGTCCCCGGCGGCAGGTCCCACTTCCCGGCCTTGGCGTCCTTGTCGGCCTTCGCTAGACCCTTGATGGCCGAATCGACCTCCTTCTGAGCGGCGCGGTTTACTTCGCCCTGGTTCGGGATCGACTGCGACTTCGGCCGCACTTGCAGGAAGCCACCCATCCCGGCGCCGTGCATGAGGCAGTAATAGAAGTACTCCCCTGGCGCGATCGTCGGTGACAGCTTCATCTTGAACTTGTTGCCGTTGTTGCCGGCATACGGGATGAACCCGCTGCTGTAGAACGCTTCGCGTCCCGTGAACGTCGGCTGGGTGACGCGTCGGCACGCCTTGCGGTCCGTCCGCAGCGGTCCGTCCTTGAGGAAGCAGGGTTGTCCGGCGGTCTGGTTGACGTCCTCGCCATCGAACGGGAACGGGATCTTGGCCGACTCCTCGTCCAAGCCAGGCGGCGATTCGTCATCGGGCGGCGGCTGCAACTTGCCCTCGTAGTACGGCTTGACGATGTTGCCGATCGAGTTGAGCAACGTACCGAACGTCACCGTGTGAGCGTCGCCCGACCACGCCTGTTTGAACTGGATCGTGTCGCCGGGGTGCACCTGGGTGATCCGCGGGAAGAAGCCGAACAGCGAGACGCCGAATTGATCGTGCGTGAAGTCCGTGAGGACTGTGCGCGTCGGGCTCCCGCTATTGCCACACCCCGGAAGCGCGAGACCCGCCAGCAAGACCACAACCACCCCTAGTCGCCGCATGGTCGCATTCTCTATGGCCGGGGCTCGCATCACAACGACACTGGCCCCCCTCTTCGCGCTGGTGCTAACCCCCCTCGGCGATGCCAGGCAGCACGGTCGTAGTCGGCGAGGCGCGGTCGTAGCCTGGAGACATGCGTATCCAATCGGAAGTGACGTCGATCACATGGATCCCCTCCGAAGCGATCAAGGGCATGACGAAGATGCCGTTCCAGGTCGGCGTCGCGCACTACGACGACCCGCCGCCCGACGTCATTGACGACCTCGAGCCGCTGCGCGCCGCGGACCGCTTCCGCTTCGCCAATCGGTTGACGGCGTGGATCGACGTCGAGGACGGTCGCATCGTCGGCTACGGCCAAGAGGATCACGGCGCGATCGGGTCGACGACGATGCGTTTCGGTTCGCGCGAAGCCACCTTCGCCGGCGTCTCGTACCCGAACATCACGCCTGAGCCCGAAGTCGGGCCGTCGTCGGTGCGCTTCGTCCAGACCGCCGGTGGCCGCACCGGGGTGCCCGCGCCGAGGACAGTGCGGAAGCCGCCATTCATCCAGATCACCGCGCCGACGGCGTGGACCACCCTCGCGCTCACGATCCATGCCGATGGGCGCGTCGAGCACGAAGTGGTTGGCGCCAGCCCGTTCCCCCGGCACTGGGTTTACGACGCCGAGGGCAAGCTGGCGGCCAAGAGCGGCACGATCGACTTCAAGGACTGGTACAAGAACGCGTTCGGCAAGCACTCGCCGTGGGGCGACGAAGACTCACCAGCATTGGTAACCGCAGTCGAGACCGAGCTGGAGCGCCAGCTGTCGGTGAGCATCATGCGCAGCGGCAAGAAGCCCAAGCTGACGAAGGTGAAGGAGGGCGCCACACTTACCGAGCAAGGACAGCCTGGCAGCGACATGTTCCTGCTGATCGACGGCGTGCTCTCGGTAGAAGTGAACGGAACCGCCCTGGCTGATCTCGGCCCCGGGGCGGTGTTGGGTGAGCGGGCGATCCTCGAGGGCGGCGCGCGAACGGCGACGTTGCGGGCGGTCACTGATTGCCGGGTGGCGGTAGCCTCGGCCGCCGACATCGACCTCGCTGCGCTCGGTGAGCTGAGCGAGGGCCATCGCCGAGAGGAAACCACGACCTGAAGGTCCTGTTCTGCGGGGTGCGCGGTTCGACGCCCGCACCCGGTAACGAGTTCGTTCGCTACGGCGGTAACACGTCTTGCGTTGCCGTGG
>DASRJI010000047.1:0-52199 GCA_035649535.1 Acidimicrobiales bacterium
TTGGATCCGGCGCCGGAGGCGGCGGCGGCGTGTAGGTGGGCGGCGGGGTGTTCTCCTCGCCGGTGCCCTCGTGCTCGCTCAATCTCTGAGCGCCTGAATCAGCTTGAAGATCGACGAGCCGCCGATAGCGAAGAACACCGCGAGCAACAGCAGCACGATCGCGAGGGCGCGCAAGTTGTTGTTGGGCTCCTCGGCCTTCGTGGGCAGCGAGTTGATGAGTTGGGCGTCGAGGTCCGAGCATGGCTGCGACGCGATGAGTTGTACGCGGCTTCCGTTCAGCGCTTGACCCGGTGAGCACGCCTGCACTCCGGCATCCGGCACCGTGGCGCTCACGTTGGCTGACGGCGTGATCGCGGCCGGCGCCGTCGTGTCCGGCGTGAAGTCGCCCGCCGCCGGCTGCGTGGTCTTGGACTTCGGCGTCGTCGTCTTGGATCCGAAGTTGCCTGGCGGCGATGTCGTTTGGGGCGTGCCGTTGCTGCCATGGCAGACGTTGTTCACGCAGGTGCAGCTCGTGTAGCCCGCACACGGGTTGCTCTGTCCGCCGCCGCCCCCGCCGCCGCCGCCCCCGCCGCCGCCGCCGCCCATGCAGTCCGGATCATTGACAGGGCAGTTGGCGGACGCTTGCGGACCATGGAATACGAGCGTCGCCATCATCAGCGGCGCCAACAGCGCGAGCCGACGCCTCATCCGCACACTCCGTGTGGCCATCTCGCCCTCCCGAGTAGGTCTTCGAAGATGGTACGCCCGCGAGTGCGGCGCGCGTCTGATCAGACGAGTTGCTTCAGCTCTCGCTTCAGGTCGTTGATCTCGTCGCGCAGGCGGGCGGCGTATTCGAAGCGCAGGTCGGTGGCCGCCTCGTGCATCTCCTCTTCGAGGGTCTGGATGAGGCGTACCAACTCGTCGCGAGGCAGCTCGGCAAAGTCGGAGCGGACCTTCTCGCCGCCGCGACGACGCCGGCGATCCTGCCCGGGGCGGGGCGCGGTGCCGTCGCCCTCTGGGCGCAGCACGGCGAGGATGTCGGTGACGGCCTTGCGGATCGTCTCGGGATTGATGCCGTGCTCGAGGTTGTACGCGGTCTGGACGGCCCGCCGGCGCTGGGTCTCGTTCAGGGCGCGCTGCATCGAGTCGGTGACCTTGTCGGCGTACATGATCACCTGGCCGTCGACGTTGCGGGCGGCCCGGCCCATGGTCTGGATGAGCGACGTCTCGCTCCGGAGGAAGCCCTCCTTGTCGGCGTCGAGGATGGCGACGAGCGACACTTCCGGCAGGTCGAGCCCTTCTCGGAGGAGGTTGATGCCGACCAACACGTCGAACTCGCCGAGGCGAAGGTCGCGGAGGATCTCGATGCGTTGGATGGTGTCGACGTTGGAGTGCAGGTAGCGAACGCGCAGGCCCATCTCGAGGAGGTACTCGGTGAGGTCCTCGGCCATCTTCTTGGTGAGCGTGGTGACGAGAACACGGTCGCCCTTGGCCACCCGCTCGTTGATGTTGGCAATGAGATCGTCGATCTGACCCTTGGTGGGCTTGACGATCGCCTCAGGATCGACGAGGCCCGTCGGCCGCACGATCTGCTCGACGACCTGCGTCGACTCCTTGATCTCGTATGCGCTCGGCGTCGCGCTCAGGAAGATGCACTGGTTGACGCGGTCGTAGAACTCGTCGAACCGCAGCGGGCGGTTGTCGAACGCCGACGGGAGGCGGAACCCGTGGTCGATGAGCTGTTCCTTGCGGCTGTGGTCGCCGGCGTACTGGCCGTGAAGTTGCGGGACGCTCACGTGACTCTCGTCGACCACCAAGAGGAAGTCCTTGGGGAAGTAGTCGAGCAGCGTGTAGGGAGCCTCGCCCGGTTCGCGGCCGTCGAGATGGCGGCTGTAGTTCTCGATGCCGTTGCAGAACCCGACCTCCTGCATCATCTCGAGGTCGTACTGCGTGCGCATGCGGAGCCGCTGCGCTTCGAGGAGCTTGCCTTCCTTCTCGAACCACGCGAGGCGCTCCTGCAACTCGACCTCGATGGTGCCGATGGCCCGCTTCATGTGCTCGTCGCCGGTGACGTAGTGGGTGGCCGGGAAGATGGCGATGTCGTTGACGTCGCCGAGGTTCTCGCCGGTGACCGGGTCGAACCACGTCATCCGCTCGATGTCGTCGCCGAACAACTCGATGCGGAGCGCGTTCTCCTCGTACGCCGGGTGGACTTCGATGGTGTCGCCCCGCACGCGGAACTTGCCGCGCGTGAGGTTCATGTCGTTGCGGTCGTAGCTGAGGTCGATCAGCCGGCGCAGGATGAAGCGCTGGTCGTTGGTGGTGCCGCTGACCAGCCGCAGGATCGTGCCCGCGTACTGCTCGGGCGACCCGAGGCCGTAGATGCACGAGACCGAGGCGACCACGATGACGTCCCGACGAGCGAGGAGCGCGGCGGTGGCGCTGTGCCGCAGGCGCTCGATCTCGTCGTTGATCGAACTGTCCTTCTCGATGTACGTGTCGCTGGCGGCCATGTAGGCCTCGGGCTGGTAGTAGTCGTAATACGAGACGAAGTACTCGACCCGGTTGTCGGGGAAGAACTCGCGGAACTCGTTCGCGAGCTGGGCGGCCAGCGACTTGTTGGGTGCGATGACCAGCGTGGGCCGCTGGACCTCCTGAATCGTCCAGGCGATGGTGGCCGACTTGCCCGATCCGGTGATGCCGAGGAGGGTCTGGAACCGGTCCCCGCGGTTGACGCCCTCGGCCAGCCCGGCGATCGCCCGTGGCTGGTCCCCCGCCGGCGCGAAGTCGCTGACCACCTTGAACTCGGGCACGGCCCGATTCTACGGGAGGGGTGTAACAACCCACGCGGGCCGCTGAACCTGCGTGCACATCGCGCTGCCGTGAGGCCCGAACCGCACGCAGGTTCAGGAGGTGTTTCGGGAGGTGTTACAGCCGGATGGTTCCCTCTTGGGATGAACGCCGACCTGGACAAGCGCATGCGGGAGCTAGCTGCCGAGCAGCAATACGCGATCTCGCGCTCGCAGGCACGCTCGCAAGGTGCCAGCCGACGTCAGCTATCCGTCCTGATCGCATTGGGGCTGTGGGAGGAGGCCACGCCCCGCGTGCTCCGGCGCGCAGGCACGCCTCGTACCTTCGAGCAGCGATGCGCGATCGCTGCGCTCGACACTGAAGGCGTCGTGTGCGGGGAGACCGCGCTCGCCCTGTGGAAGGTCCCCGGGTTCGCCCGGCGCGCGCCCATCAGGGTCGCCCGCCTGCGCGGAGGCACCCGACGCCCGACAACCCTTGCGGGCGTCGTCGTCACCGAGGTCAAGGTGCTCCCGCCCGCGCACGTGATGCGACTCGACGGCATCCCGATCGTGTCGCCGGCGCGGGCGATCTATGACATCGCCTACCGCCATCACCCCGAGAAGGTGAAACGCGCGCTCACCAACGCGTGGTCAATGCGCATCACCTCTGGTCGACGCATACACGAGGTCGGGAAGACGTGGCTGCGGCGCGGGCGGGCCGGAACGGCTGCGATGCGCCTCCTGCTCAAGGTGCGTCCGATCGACTACCGGCCGCCGGCGTCAAATCTCGAGCTTCGGTTCTTCGACATCCTCGAACGGCACGGCGAGCCACTGCCCGAGCCCCAGATCGACCTCGGCGATGAGGTGGGATGGATCGGTCGCGTCGACTGCCGGTGCTCCGACGTGCCGCTCGTCGTTGAGATCCAGAGCGATCGCTACCACCTTGCACCTCTCGACGCCGCCACCGACGAGCAGCGGTTTGCGCGACTCCGTGCCGCCGGCTTCCACGTTCTCCCGCTCACGGAGCACGAGGTGTGGCATGACCAGGCCGAGGTCTTGCGCAAATGGCGCAGTGCCCGCCGCAACTTGCGTGCGGATCGCGCCACACGGGTGCGCGATGTGCACGCAAGTTCTGATGGCTAGGCGAGGGTCTGTAGCCAGGTCCAGCAGCGGTCGACCTCGGCGTCGAGGGCCGCGAGGTCGCCCGAGTTGTCGATCACGAAGTCGGCCCGGGCGAGCCGCTCTTGGCGGCTCGCCTGGGCCGCGATGCGGGCGCGAGCGTCGGCCTCGCTGAAATCACGGAACTGGACGAGGCGGGCGACGGCGACGTCCTCGGGGCAGTCGACGACGATCACATGTTGCGCGGCCGACTCCCGTGTCGACTCGACGAGCAGCGGGATGTCGAGGACGACCACGTGGTCGGTCTCGGCTTCGGCGGCCAGTTTTTGGGCCATGCGCTCGGTCAGCAACGGGTAGGTGATGCCGGTGAGGATCGCCATCTGGTCCTTGTCCTTGAAGACGATGGCGGCCAGCGCCTGACGGTCCAGCGACCCATCGGGCCCGACGACATCCGCGCCGAAATGGTCCACGATCGGACCAAACGCCGGGCCATCTTTCGCCTGAACCTCACGTACGAGCGCGTCAGCGTCGATAAGGACAGCGCCGCGGTCGACCAGCCGCGACGACACGCTCGACTTACCAGAACCGATTCCGCCTGTGAGGCCCACCACCAGCATGGCGAACGCACTGTATGCCGACGAGCCGTCGGCTCGGCTCGCCGCGGCCGTGCACGTGTCGCACCGCCACCTCAAGGCGATGGCCAAACTGGCCGCCGAGTGGCCGGCCGACTCCCCCGGTTCGCTCAACGCCTGGCTCCTCCTCGTCACGACGAAGTCGCCCACGTGGCGTGATCCGTACGTCGAGTGGCGCGACATCCCGCCGACGCTCGGCTCCCCGCACGAAGGCTTCTTCTATCCCGACCCGCTCGGGTTCTGGGCCGAGGTCCGCCATTGGTCGACCACCATCGTCCGCGAGCAGATGTCCGAGGCGCTCAGCGTCACGACCGTGCTACACGGCGCCCAGCACTTGGCGTGGGCCCTCGAGTTGATGCATCCGAGAGTGATCCTCTTCCTCGACGAACCGGCCGCCGATGCGTCGCACCTCACCGTCACCCACCACCCGCATCAGATCCGTGACCCCTTCCGGGCCGGGCAGATGTACGAAGGCTGGTGGGGCGAAAGCGACGACGGCGCCGTCGTGGGCAAGTCGCCGCAGCATCCTGCGGCGCACAAGCTCTATACCCGGACGGAGATGGACGCCTTCCTCAGCTGGCCAGGCCGAACAGCCCGCAGCTGATCCCAAGCGCCTCGACGTCGCCGCCGCCCAGATCGAGCCCGAGCGCCCGCATCAACGGATCGACGATCAGCGTGTCGACGTTGCCAAGAACCGGCGACAACGCGCCCGCGACCGCGCCGGGGAGGCCGATCGGCACACTGACGCCCACCAGCGACACGGTCACTGTCCCGGCGGCCGGCAGGCCGCTGAGACCGAGCGTGGTGCCACCGGCGTGCTTGCCGGGCGGTCCGAACTCGCCGGGGTAGGCGAACGTCAGCGGCACGTTCGCCGCGTCGGTAGTGACGGACGAGTTGAGCGTTGCCGAGCCGGTCACCGGCACCACGAGCACTTGGGCAGTGAGGCCGACCGTCGCGGTCGACGCACTCGTATACGCCTTCGGATCGACGCCGATACCCACGGCCTTCGGCGTCGTGCACGTGATGGAGTTCAGCGTGGCGACCGCGCCACCCGCCGTGGCGGTCAACGGCAGCGCGCCGTTGAGCCTGATCGACGTGAGCGGCGCGACGTTGGCGACCGTCACGTTCGCGAGCGTCGGCGTCACCGTCAGCTGGACCTGCGCGGTCGTGATCTTGGTGCCGACCGTCCCGAATTTGATGATCGGCGCTTCGATCACTTGGAGGCTGAGTGACGTGTTGCTCACGTTCGGGACGGCGATCGTCACGTTGGGAACGCTGACGAAACTGCTGCCATTGGCTACCGCGGCCGAGCCGGTCACGAATTGGAACGCGTTGACCGCGAGGTTCATCGCGGTGCCGGGGTCACCCTGACTGAAGTCGAAGAGCTGGCCCAGCTTCATGTGGCTCGAGCCGTTGGCGGTCAGCGACAACGTGTTCATCACCGACGCCGCCGCGACCTGGCCCTGGTTGGTCAGGGCGTTGGCGTAGGCCTTATAGAGATTGAACAGCGTGATGTCGGTGTTCATGAGCTGGTCGAACGTGCCGACGTTGAGGCCGAGGGCGACCAGCTGGGTCTGCAGCGCGCGCGGCGTCACGCTGGCGCTGGCCGTCGTGAGCCCTTGCCAGCTCACCAGACTCAGCGACAGGCTTCCGCCAATCCACCCGCCGACGATCGGGTTCAGCAACGCCGAGTGCGATGCGTTGAGCGTCGCCAGCGACGACCCCAACGAGAAGCCGGCTTGGTCGTAGAGCTTGGCGACGGCAACGGAGCGAACGGTGCGCTGTCCCGTCTCGAATACGTACTTCACCAGCGACGCCGCCGTGACGCGGACTGCGGTCGCGCCGACGGCCGGCTGGAAGACGTTGCTGGTGTTGACGCTGCCCACCTCGACGGTGAACGTGTGGCCGGCGGCGTCGGGGTTCCACTTGTTGCGGTTGGCCGACTGCTTGGCGACGGCGGTGGCGTTGGGGATGTCCCGCACCGCGTCGAGCGCGGCCAGGTCGGCAACGGACTGTGTCTTGCGACGTTCCACGGCCAAGCGGCCGATGTCGACCGACAGCGCCGCGGAGATAGTCATGACGACGAGCCCGGCGACGGCCATGACGAGGATCGCGCCGCGTTCGTCGCGTTGCCCACCCGACCGGAGTCGCAGCCAGAGCCGCCTCATGTCGTCAGCTCCACGACCGCCGTCGCCTTGAGGTTGTCGGGCGTCACCAAACCCATACCCGGGGCGGGCGGCACCAGCGGCCGCGTGCTGTACGGGTAGGTGATGTTCACCGTCACGCACATCGCGGTCGGCGAGGCCGAGCTGGCGCAGTGGGCGATGGCCGGCACGCTGACGTCGGCGAGCTGGATCTTGCTGCCGAGCCAGCTCAACGACTGGTACGCCCGCGTCTGCGCTGCGGTCACGCGCTCGTCGACCAGAGGCGTTGCCGGATCGTCGACAACTCCTATAGCGGCGCGCGCGCCCTCGGCGGCGGCGTGGGTGAGGCTGTTCTTCGCCGAAAGCATCATTCCGAAGGCAATCAGCGCGTACAGCACAAAGACGAAAAGCCCGAACACGAGGGCGAACTCCAAGAGAGCAGCACCTCGTTCATCGGGGGGACGGCGACTGAGTCTGTTTCGCATCACCGTGGTGATCGGCGGGGGCCTACTGCGGCTTGATAGCTCGCCCGGGCTGTTTGCACACCCGTCAGGGCTGCTCCTACCTAGTTAGCAATGGCCATCCCACAACGGCCCGAACGGCGGATGTGATGCAAACAGATGCACGCCGAAGCTGTGGTCATGGGAAAGAACCGCTCAACAATCCTCATCGGAATCGGTGTTGCCGTCTTTGTCGTTGGTGCGAGCCTCGCGTTTCTCGCGGTGCGCCACGGTGGCGAAGACAACAGCCCACGAGTGCAGACTGCAGCGACGCTGCCCGTCAGCAAGCCCGGCCAGGTCACTGGCAGCGATGCGACTGGTGCACCGGTGGCCGTCTTCGAGATCCCGACCGGGAAGCAGGCAGTCGCCGTGCAGGTTGGCTACGTGCAAGGCGTCGCCGGCTTCGTGAAGTCCGGTGACAAGGTCAACGTCTTCGGGACCGTGAAGCCGGGCTCGCCCGCGCCGAAGGGTCTCCCCGCGGCGCCGGCCGTGAAGCTGCTGCTCTCCGGCGTCGAGGTGCTGTCGGCCAGCGCGCCGGCAGTCGGTGGACCGTCGACGTACGTGCTGGCGCTCAATGCGGCCGACGCCGAGCAGGTCGTCTACCTCCAGACCTTCGAAGGCCTGTACTTCTCGCTGGCTCGCAGCGACCAGGGCATATTGACCACGCCGGGTCGTTCGTCGGGCTCGCCGTTCTAATGCGGACTCCGAGAGTTCTCGTTGCCGATCGCAACGAAGCACTGGCCGACCAGATCAAGAACGTGGTGCCCGACGTGGTCCCGACCCCCGAGGTGCACGTGTGCACCCGGATCGGCGCCCTGGGTGACGTGCTCACCGAGGACGGTCCGTTCGACGTCCTCGTGAGCGGGCCCAGCCTGTCCTCACGGTCCGGTCTGGCCCGCCTCGAGCTCATCCGCGACGAGGTCCCCGACCTCACGATGATGCTGGCCTTCACCCGCCGGCCCGACGCGGCGATGCGCGACATCATCCGCACCGGCGCCATCGACCTCGTGCAGCTGCCCGCGGCCGACGAAGATCTCCGCAACGCCCTGGCCCGGGCGTTGGAGATCTCGGCCAAGAAGAGCCCGCATGCGGTCCCGCTGGTGAACGGCGTGTCGCACAACGGCGCCCAGAGCCAGCCCGGCGTCGTGTTCACGATGTCGTCGGCGACCGGCGGCTGCGGCAAGACGTTCCTCGCCACCAACCTGGCGTACCTGCTCAGCCACTACACCAACAAGCGGGCGTGCATCGTCGACCTCGACCTCCAGTTCGGCGAGGTCTCGACCGCGCTGCGCCTGCGTCCCCGCTACACGATCTACGACGCGCTCGAGCGGTCCGAGACCGACGACGCCGCGCTCCAGGCCCACATCGAGGACTATCTCGTGACCCACGAGAGCGGGTTCTCGGTGCTGGCCGCGCCGCGCGATCCCACCGAGGCCGACCGCATCGACCCGCCCGACGTCACCAGGATCCTCGAAGCGATCCGGGCCAAGTTCGACTACGTGGTCGTCGACACACCGGCCGCGCTGACCGAAGTCGTGCTCGCCGCGTTCGACTTGTCGGACGTGCTCTACACGATGGCCACCCTCGACCTGCCGAGCGTCCGCAACATGGGCGTGTTCCTCGGCACCCTCGAGCGGCTGAAGATCGGGAACGAGAACATCCGCCTGATCCTCAACAAGGCCGAGCGCGACGTCGGCATCAACGTCGAACAGGTGACGAAGCTGTTCCCGCAGGGGTTCCAGGCCGTCCTCCCGTACGCACGAGAGGTCAGCCGCTCGATCAACCTCGGGATGCCCGTCGTCGCCGCCGCACCCCAGGCCGAGATCAGCAAGCTGATGATCGCCGGCTTCAAGGAGCTGCTGCCCGAAGCCGACCAGGTCCGCATGACCGAGTCCCTCGCCACACCGAGCCGCTTCCGTCTGTTCCGCCGCTCGCACGCCCACGCCACGACCTGAAGGACAGGAGCCCACGAATGAAGCTGTCAGAAAAGCTCGCTGCCATCGAGCAAGAAGAGCGGGCGGCCACCACCGTCACGAACAACGAGCCGGCCAGCGCGGCGACCCCGCGCCGCCGGCCCCGCCCGACCCAAGCCAAGCCGCGCCACAAGTCGGCGTCGTGGGAGGAATCCAAGCGCAAGATGCGCGACCTGGTCCTCGCCGAGGTCGCGCCCAAGATGGCCAAGATGGCGCCGGAGGCCCTGACCGGTGAGGTCAAGGCCGCCCTCGACCGCTTCCTCGAGCGCGAGGACGTGCAGGTTTCGCCGCTGGAGCGCCGCAAGTTCGTCCAGGAGGTCATCCAGGACACGCTGGGCTACGGCCCGCTCGACCCGCTGCTCCAGGACCCGACCCTGACCGAAATCATGTGCAACGCGTTCGACGAGATCTGGGTTGAGCGCGAGGGCCGCCTCGAGCCCACGGACCTCTCGTTCCGCGACGAAGCCCAGTACCGCCAGGTGATCGACAAGATCGTGAGCGCGGTCGGCCGGCGCATCGACGAGTCCTCCCCCATGGTCGACGCCCGCCTGCCCGACGGATCCCGCGTCAATGCCATCATCCCGCCGCTCGCCATCCACGGTTCCGTGCTCACAATTCGAAAGTTCGCAGCCGACCCGTTCATGGTGAAGGACCTGATCAACTTCGGGACGTTCACGCTCGACCTCGCCGTCGTCATGGAGGCGTGCGTCCGGGGCAAGCTCAACATCCTCGTCTCGGGTGGTACCGGCACCGGCAAGACGACCAACCTCAACGTGTTGTCGTCGTTCATCCCTGACGGCGAGCGCGTCGTGACGATCGAGGACTCGGCCGAACTTCAGCTGCAACAGCCGCACGTCATCAACCTCGAGTCCCGGCCGCCCAACGCCGAAGGCTCCGGCGAGGTGCGCATCCGCGATCTCGTGCGCAACGCCCTGCGTATGCGCCCCGACCGCATCGTCGTCGGCGAGGTCCGTGGCGCCGAGGCGCTCGACATGCTCCAGGCCATGAACACCGGTCACGAGGGCTCGATGACCACCGTCCACTCGAACAGCCCGCGTGACGCGCTGTCGCGGCTCGAAACGATGGTCCTGATGTCGGGGTACGACCTCCCGATCCGCGCGATCCGCGAGCAGATCGCCGCCGCGCTGGACGTGATCATGCACCTCGATCGCATGCCCGACGGCCGCCGCGTCGTGACGTCGGTGACCGAGGTGCAAGGCCTCGAAGGCGACACGCTGCTGCTCCAGGACGTGTTCCGCTACCGCACCAACACCCCGGTCAACGGCAAGACCCATGGCGAGCTCGTGGCGACGGGCCTGCGGCCCAAGTTCATCGACCGCCTGCGCGAGGCCGGCGTCGAGGTCCCGGCCAAGGTGTTCCAACGGCCGAGCCTGCGCACGGTGACACCCGACTCCCGCGCCCGCACCCGCGTCCCCAGCGCCAATGAGCTGGCCGAGCCGGAGCGCAGCCGATGACTGACCTTCTCGTTGCCCTGGCCGTCGGCGGAGGCATGGCCCTCATCGCGATCGGCATCCTCATCAAAGCCCGCGACCGTGACCAGTCGCTGGCCGACATCCTCGACATGCCGTACGGCGAACGGGACGTTCCCGTGACCTCGGTCACCGAGACGCACGCCAGCTTCATCGAGGGCGCCATCTCGCTCGCCGGCAAAGCCGTCGACCGCGTCGACAACCGCGGCTCACTGGCCAAGTCGCTGGAGTTGGCCCGCATCCCGCTGCGCGTCGGGGAGTACGTCGTCGTCGTGGCGTGTGGTGGCGTGGTCGCCGGTGCGGTCGTGCGCATCCTTTCCGGGCAGGCCCTCCTTGGTCTGGCCGGCGCACTGCTCGGCTTGTTCGCCGGTCGCTGGTACCCGAAGCGACGCATCCGTCGCCGCCGCAAGGCGTTCGAGGAGCAACTGCCCGGCGCGCTCTCGCTCATCGCTTCGTCTCTCGCCGCCGGCCACACGTTCCTGCGGGCGATCCAGATGATGTGCGAAGAGGCGGAGGCGCCCCTGGCCGAGGAGTTCGCCCGGGTGGTCTACGAGACCCGCCTCGGCGACGGGCTGGTCGACGCCCTCGACCGCATGGCGGACCGGCTGGACATCGCCGACGTTCGCTGGGTCGTTCAGGCGATCAAGATCCAGCAGACGGTCGGCGGCAAGCTGGCCGACCTGCTCCACACGCTGGCCGACTTCATCCGGGCCCGCGAGGAAGTGCGACGCGAGATCGACGTGCTCACCGCGGAGGGTCGTATCTCGGCGTGGGTACTCGGCGCCCTCCCGATCGGCTTGCTGGTGTTCATCCAGCTCGCCAACCCTGGTTACGCCAAGCCGATGTACCACGGCGCGGGGCTCATCGCCCTGTTCGGCACCTTCGCGTCGATCATCGCCGGGTTCCTCGTCATCCGCAAAATGGTCAAGATCGAGGTCTGAGATGAACCCCATGATCCTGCTCGCCCTGGCCGTCACCGCCGGTGGTGCCGTCGTCGTCGCCGCCGGCGTGATGGCGGCCCGGCAGCCGCAAGCGGCCGACGCCGCCGCCTACCTGCGGCAGCTCGACACCGAGTTCGGCGACGAGGACGCCGACGACTTCACCAAGCGCCTGAACGCGCCATTCGTTTCCCGCGCGCTGGCGCCGGCCGCGCAGTCCGCGCTCAAGCTGATCTCACGGTTCACGCCGCGCGACCATACCGAGCAGATCCACCACAAGCTGCTCGTCGCCGGCATGGCCGGGAAGGTGCGGGCCGAGGAGTTCGTCACTCTCCAGGTCATCGTCGCCGGTGGATCCACCGTCTTCGCCATATTCGCTCTGCTGGTGATGCACGGTGGCCTCAAGACGATCTGCGCGCTGTTGCTGTTCGTCGCCGGCCTCCTGGGCCCCTACGCGTGGCTCAACCGCAAGGCGGGCGAGCGCCAGCAGTCGATCCTCAAGGACCTGCCCGACGTGCTCGACCTGTTGGCCATCTCCGTCGAGGCCGGCGTCGGTTTCGAAGGGGCCATGGACGTCGTGTGCTCGAACCTGGATGGAGCGCTCGCGACAGAGTTCGCCCATACCCTTAAGGAGATGGAACTCGGGTTGGCCCGACGCGAGGCGCTGCAGAACATGAAGCGCCGTTGCGAGGTGCCCGAGCTGTCCAACTTCGTGCTCGCGATCGTGCAGGCCGACTCCCTCGGCATGCCGCTCGGCCGGGTGCTCCACACGCAGGCCGGCGAGCAGCGGTCCCGGCGTCGTCAGTGGGCGCGGGAGAAGGCGGGCAAGCTGCCGGTCAAGATCCTCTTCCCGCTCGTCGTCTTCATCTTCCCGGCGATCCTCGTCGTCATCCTTGGCCCGGCGGCCGGCGCACTCATGCAGGGGTTCCGGTTCGGGTAACGATGCACGAGAGGGGACCTCGCCTCACGTGGGCAATGGTCGGCGCCATCCGCTGGGCGACGCTGACGGTCGGTCTCCTCTTCGCCGCGACCACCACGCCCGGGGTGCGGCCGGCGGTGTACGGCTCGCTCCTCGTCGCTCACGCGCTGTGGCGCACCGCCCGCCCCGGCCGCACGGACCGCGGCGACGTCATCGCCACGGTGATCGAGGTCGCGCTGCACGTCACCGTCGTGGCGTCCACCGGTGGGTGGCGCTCGCCGTTCATCGTCACCGTGATCGGCCCGATCGCGTCCATCGCCCGCGCCCAGGCCGCCCAACGCGTCGCCACCGAGCGCGAGGAGCAGACGCTGGGGCAACTGGCCACGCTCACCGAGGCCAACTCGTTGCTGTCCGACCTGCACGCCCTCGCCCAGACGCTGCCGGTGTCGCTCGATCTCCGCGACACCGTCAACTCGATCGTCGTGCGGGTGCGGGAGCTGTTCGAGCCCAACGTCGTCGTCCTGTTGCTGCACGGCTCGGCCAACCGCAGCTGGACGGTCGGCGCGGCGATCGGCGTGCGACTGCCCTCGGCCCTGACGACCGACGATCTGGCGCCGCCGCTCGCGATGGCCTCGACCGGCGTGGCCGCTCGCCTCATCACCGACCTCTCGGCGGCGGGCGGCGGCATGAGCGCGGCGTCGAGCACCGGTCTGTACGCGCCGCTGTGGGCCCGGCACCAACTGGTCGGCGTGCTGGCCGTCGAGCGCGTGGTCCCTGACACGCTGACCGATCGCGACCGGCAACTGCTCGAGGGCGTGGCCGAACAGGGGGCCATGGCGATCGACAACGCGCGGTGGTTCGCCCGGCTGCGCCGGGCCGGCGCCGACGAGGAACGGCTCCGCATTGCCCGTGACCTCCACGACCGGGTCGGCCAGGCGCTGGCCTACACCGCGTTCGAGCTCGACCGCATCTCGCGGACCGTCGACGAGGAGCACGTGCGCGCCGAGTTGCAGACCCTCCGCTCGGACACCCGTCAGATCCTCGGCGAGGTGCGCGAGACACTGTCCGACCTCCGGGCCGACGTCACCGAGGACCACGACCTGATCGAGACCGTCGAGGCCTATCTCGAGCGGGTCCGCCGTCGCACCGAGTTGGAGATCGAGTTCGAGCACGGCGGGCGCAGCCGGCTGCCGCTGCCGGTGGAGCGCGAGGTGTGGCGCATCGCCCAGGAGGCCGTCACCAACGTGGAGCGCCACGCTCGTGCGTCCCGAGTCGCCGTGCGCTGGACCTGCGGTGAGACCGGCGCCTTGTTGGAGATCACCGACGACGGCGCCGGGATGGTCCTCAACGGCGACGCCAAGCCCGGTTCGTACGGGCTGGTCGGCATGCGGGAGCGGGCCGAGGCGATCGGCGGCGCGCTCGAGATCGACTCGGCGCCCGGAGGCGGTACAACCGTCCGGTGCAGGATCAACGCGGCATGAGTGAGCCGGGCGCGCCCCTCCGGCTGTTGCTGGCCGACGACCACACGATGTTGCGCGAAGGCCTGCGTCGCTCGCTGGAGATGGAGGGCTTCAACGTGGTCGGCGAGGCGGCCGACGGGGTCGAGGCCGTGCGGGTGGCCCAGCTGCTCAAGCCCGACGTGGTGCTGATGGACGTGAGCATGCCGTCGATGGACGGCATCGAGGCGACGCGGGTCCTCCGCGAGCGGCTCCCCAACACCCAGATCGTGATGCTCACAATGCACGGCGACAGCGACCTCATCCAGCGGGCGGTCCGAGCGGGCGCCGCCGGCTACGTGGTCAAGGACGCTTCGTCGGCCGAGGTGGCCGACGCGGTGCGAATGGCGGCCGCCGGTGACACCGCGCTGTCGGCCGGATTGGCGTCAGGCATCCTCGACGAGGTCCGGGACGAGGTCCGGGACGGGGCCACGCCGCACGACAGCGTGATCTCCAAGCGCGAGGAAGAGGTCCTCCAGCTCATCGCCGACGGCGCCTCGACCACCGAGACCGCCGAGAAACTCTTCATTAGCGCCAAAACGGTCAAAAACCACCTGGCGTCGATCTACCAGAAGCTCGAGGCGCGGGATCGCACGCAGGCGGTGCTCCGCGCCGCCCGCATGGGGATCATCCGCCTCGGTGACGCTGCCTCCCTGCCTGAGTCGAAATAGGCCGTGAGTCCTATCGGCGGGTCCCCTGGACCGCCGATACCTGATTCAGACCGATCCCAACGATGGGGCGGACTCACCACAAGGAGCACAACCGTGATCAACCTCATCTCGGCCGTCCAGGCCTGGTTCATCAACCGCTACCAGAGCGACGAGCGTGGCGCCAGCCTCGTTGAGTACGCGCTGCTGGTCGCGTTGATCGCAGTCGTCTGCATCGCCGTCATCGGCTTCCTTGGCACCTCCGCTCGCGACAAGTTCAGCGAGGTTGGCTCCAAGATCGCCGGCGCCTAAGACAGCCGCCGGCTGACCGACGGTCAGAGGCGAGTGGGCGGGTCCCTTCGGGGACCCGCCCATCGTCGCGTTCGCGGGTCGGTTGCTGCGAGGCTGGGCCGATGACGCTCGTTCCGCTGCCGCCGCAGCCCGCTGGTGTCCCGTGGCCGACGACGGCGTGGCCGCGGGGCGACGTACCGGCGGCGGTGAAGCTCGCTCCCCTGCTCGACGAGATCTTCGACGACGAGGGTCCGC
Organism: Acidimicrobiales bacterium; assembly: GCA_035649535.1. GTDB lineage: Bacteria > Actinomycetota > Acidimicrobiia > Acidimicrobiales > JACDEA01 > JACDEA01. The sequence continues at coordinate 15,173 of DASRJI010000047.1, forward strand.
TGGCCCGCACTTACGCATGCGTCGTGATCCATCGCGGGCGGCTCGTGGCCGAGCGTTACGCGGGGGCGATCGATCACTTCGACCGCGAGCCCGAGCCCGTAACCGAGACGACGCCGCTGCTGTCGTGGTCGATGGCCAAATCAATGCTGCACGCGGTGGTCGGCATGCTCGTCGCCGAGGGCCGCCTCGATCTGGGGGCAGCGGCGGCGGTGCCGGGATGGGACGGCGATGACGATCTGCGCGGTGCGATCACGCTCGAGCACCTGTTGTGCATGCGTGATGGCCTCGACTTCCTCGAGGACTACGTCGACGCGACTCGGTCCGACGTCATCGAGATGCTGTTCGGCGCGGGAGCGGGTGACGTCGCCGCCTTCGCCGCTGACCGCGGCGGGGCCGCGCCGCCCGACACGCGCTTCAACTACTCGAGCGGCACGTCGAACATCGTGTCGGGGATCGTGGCGCGAGTGGTGGGCGCGGGCGCACCGTACGAACGCTTCGTCAGCGAGCGGTTGTTCGCGCCGGTCGGCATGACGTCGGCCGTGCCCAAGTTCGACGCGGCCGGGACCTGGATCGCGTCGTCGTACGTCCACGCGACGGCGCAGGACTTCGCTCGCTTCGGGTACCTCTACCTGCGCGATGGCGTGTGGGACGGCACACGGGTGTTGCCGGACGGGTGGGTCGATCACGCGCGACGCATTCGGTCGCACGACGAGGTCGACGGCACGTTCTACGGCGCGCACTGGTGGGTGGTCGGCGACGAGTACGGATCGTGGCGCGCCTCGGGGTATGAAGGTCAGTCGATCCTGCTCTGTCCCGCTCTTGATCTCGTCGTCGTGCGTCTCGGCAAGACCGATGCGTCCCGCTATCCCCTACTCGCCGACTGGCGCCGCCGCGTCGTCACCGCGTTCGCAAGTACTGGTTGAGTCGCGCCGCTTGCAGCGTTTGATGGTCGCGTTCCGCGAGGTTCGGCGCGCTACGAGCCGCGTCGGCATAGAGGCGGGCTGCGAGCTCGAGGTCGCCGTTCTTCTCGTGGAGGTACGCGGCGACCGCGTCGCGCCGCGGGACGTGTTCGTCGACCTTGGCCAATGCCGCCAGTCCCGCGGGAGCGCCGTCGGCCTCACCGACCGCGACCGCCCGGTTGAGCCGGACGATGGGCGTGTCGGCGAGCCGGAGTAGCTCGTCGTACCACTCCACGATTTGCACCCAATCGGTCTCCTCGACACGCGGCGCGTCGGCATGGAGCGCGGCGATCGCCGCTTGCGCCTGGTACTCGCCCAACTGATCGCGCGCCAGCGCCGCGTGGGTGATTTCCACTCCCTCGGCTATGAGCGCCGCGTCCCACTGGCTGCGGTCCTGCTCGGCCAGAGGCACGATGCTGCCGTCCAGCCGGGTACGACTGCGTCGGCGAGCGTGGTGCAGGAGCATCAGGGCGAGCAAACCGTGGACCTCGGCGTCGTCCACCAACGCCGCCAACTGTCGCGTGAGTCGAATCGCCTCGGCCGCGAGATCGACGTCGCCGGAATAGCCCTCGTTGAAGACGAGGTACAGCACCCGCATCACCGTCCGCACGTCGCCGGGACGATCGACACCCGCCTGACCCACCACGCGCTTGGCGCGACTGATGCGCTGCGCCATGGTGGGCTCCGGCACGAGGTACGCCTGGGCGATCTGGCGCGTGGTGAGGCCGCCCACGGCCCGGAGCGTCAAGGCGACCGCCGACGACGATGTCAGGTCGGGGTGGGCGCACAAGAAGTAGAGGCGCAGCGTGTCGTCGGCACTCGGGATCGCATCGGCGGGCGGTTCGGTGTCGAAGCGGAACTCTCGGTCACGGCGCGCAACGTCTGACCTCGTCATGTCGAGGAACGCTCGCCACGCGACCGTGATCAGCCACGCCTTGGGGTCCCCCGGCAACTCGTCGCCCCAGGCGCCCAACGCTCGAATCAGCGCCTCCTGTACGGCGTCCTCGGCGGTCGCGAAGTCGGCACCGCGACCGACGAGGACGCTCAACACCCGGGGGACGAGCGCTCGCAGCGCAACGTCGTCCACGCTCAGTGCGTGAAGTTGGGCGGCGGGGCCAGGAAGGGTCGCAGTTCCAGCCATTCGTGGATCGGCTCGCCGCCGGCGCCGGGCGCGGCCGACAACTCACCAGCGAGCTCGACCGCCCGCTCGTAACTGTCGACGTCGATCACCATCCACCCAGCAATCAAGTCCTTGGTTTCGGCGAACGGGCCGTCGGTCACCGGCGGCCGCCCCTCGCCGTCGTAACGGACCCACACGCCGTCGGGCGCCACCGCCTGTCCGTCGATGAACTCGCCGCTGCTCTCCAGCCGGGTTGCGAAGTCCCTCATGAACCGGATGTGCGCGTCGACCTCCTCGGGCGTCCACTGGTCCATCGGGGCGTCGTTGACGGGTGCCGGCGCGCCTCGGTAGTGCTTGAGCAACAGGTACTTGGCCATTGGTTTCTCCTTGGGTGACGCCGGCCCTGCCGGCCGGCTGTACCGCTGAGACGTGGCCAGCCGGCACTTCTCGACACGGCGCCGGGAACATCGGCAGGAAATCTCGACTCGGTACTACCCGACGCGGGCGAGCCAGCCGTCGATCAGCCGGCGGGCGATCGAGAGCGGCGGCGGGATGGTCGGCAGGTTGCCGGGCGTGAACCAGTCGGCTTCGGCGATCTCGGTCCCGTCGCACACGATGTCGCCGTCGCGCCACGTCGCGGTGAAGCCGATCATCAACGAGTGCGGGAACGGCCACGGCTGGCTGCTCTGGTATCGCACGTCGTCGATCACGATGCCCACTTCCTCGTTGACCTCGCGGATGACCGCCGCCTCCAGCGTCTCGCCCGGTTCCACGAACCCGGCGATCGTGCTGTACATCGGGATCGGGAAGTTCTTGTTGCGAGCGAGGAGCGCGGCGCCATCGCGCTCGACCAGCACGATGACGGCCGGCGCGAGGCGCGGGAACGCGAGGAGGCCGCAGATCGGGCAGCGGCGAGCCCGTTCGCCTGGGGCGGGCTCGGTCGGCGTGGCGCAGCGGCCGCAGAAGCGGTGCGTTCGGTCCCACTCGGTCAGCTGCACCGCCCGACCGGCGACGGCCCATTCGACCTCGTCGAGCCGCGCCGCCAGGGCCATCAACGGCTGGTAGCCGGGATCACCGTCGTCGTGCTCGACATCGGCGGCCCAGCACACTGTCCCGTCGAACGTTCCCAAGAAGTGGTGCACGACCGCGGCGGGCGGCGGCTCGTCCACGAGCACGACGTCGCTCCCCCGCACCCAATACCAGCGGGCCGGCATGTCGGCCCAGTCGGCCGGCGGTTCGAGCAACGGGACGAACGGCACGCCGTCAATCTACGTGTCGGTGCGAAAGCAACGGAAAGCGCAACCTGACACCGACACGTCGGCTTTAGCGGCGGAGGTAGATGACCCAGCCGTTGCGGTTGTAGGCGCGGTGCCAGTTGTCGGCCAGGTTGAGGATGGCGACGAGGGCCTTGCCGTCCTGCCACAGCACGGCGTCGACCCGGCGGTCGTCGAGGATGCGCAACGAGCGCGGGCTGCCCCGCAGTAGCGCGAAGTAGTCGTTGGATACCTCGACCGGGAACATGTCGACCCGGTCGTCGACGAACACCCGGGCGCCGCGTCCGAAGCGCAAATCGAAGTAGCAACCCACCACGTCCTGCTGAGCGATGCGGTGCGGCGCCTTCGTGTAGCCGCGGTGCTCCAGCCACGTTGTCGCCGCGACCGGATAGGCCTTGGTGTCGAGCCCGGCGCCTGCCGCGGCGCCGGCGCCGAGAACCACGAACACCGCGGCCATGAGCGCGGCGATGCCGGTGTTCACACGCGACACGGTCGGCGCACTGAAGCCACCCGTCGGCGAGGGCGTCAGCGCCCGCGACAACACCGGCGCCATCACGACGGCCATCGGCGCCAGGTTCCGCATGGCGAAGAGGCCGAGCCCCATGAACGCAGCAACCGGCAGCGCGTCGCGCCACGTCACCCGCTGGCGGAACAACACGAGCAGCGCGAGGACCAGGAACGCCAGCGCCACCATGCCGCCCACGCGCTGGAAGTCGGGCGATTGCCACTCGACGACGGTCTTGAACACCGACTGCTTGTCGCCGACGGTAAGCGGGAACGTGAGCAGCCGCGGACCGAGCGGGTTGATCGCGGCAATGACGAGCCCGGCGACGAATCCACCCGCATATCGCAGCTCCTCACGCGGCCAGCGACGCCCGTCGAGCGCGGCGCCCACCGTCACGACCGCGATCCACGCCAGGCCGAGCGGGAACGAGCCGTGCGAGTTGACCCACAGCCACACCACCGGCACCAACCAGCCGGGGTGGGCCCGCTTCTCAACGATCAACACGGTGAGGGCGAACGCGATCAGCCCGAAGACCAACGGCCGCACGGACCAGAACGGGGCCCCGATGCCGATGGCGATGCCGCCGGCGGCGATGGTGCGGGCGACATTGCCGGTCTTGGCCAGCCGCAGGACGAGCCACGCCAGCACCGCGAGCAGGACTCCTTGCTCGGCGGCGACCCACCCAAACCCGCCCAACCGCTCGGCCCACCCGTACGTCCAGGCCGGGAGCCAACTCTGCACGACCCATCGATGACCGGCGGCGGTGAAGGAGTACGGGTCGGTGCGGGGAATGCCGCGGCCGGCGGCGATCTCCATGCCCGTGCGGATGTGCACGAACATCGAGTTGTCGCCGATGCGGGCGCTGCCGATTGCCATGCCGAACAGCGCGAAGGTCGCCACCGCGAGGGACTCGACGGTGGGCGGACGGTAGAGCCGGCGATCAGCCGGCGCGCTCACTTGAAGTTCTGGAGGATGTTGAGCGCGGCGGGGCCGAGGACGACGGTGAACAGTGAAGGAAAGATGCAGAACACCATAGGCACCAGCATCTTGACCGGCGCCTTCATCGCCTTTTCCTGAGCAGCCAGACGTCGCCGGATGCGCATCTCGTCGGCTTGCGACCGCAGCACGCGCGTGATCGATACGCCGAACGCATCGGCCTGCAACACGGCCAGCGTGAACGACTGAATCTCGGGCAACTCGACGCGCGCACTGAACGCACGGAGTGCATCCGAGCGACGAGCGCCGGCCCGCATCTCCCCGAGCATCCGAGCCAGCTCTTCGGTCAACGGCCCGGGAACTGCGTCCACCGCCCGATCGAGCGCCTGCTCGAAGCCAAGACCGGCCTCCACGCTGATCGTGAGCAAGTCGAGGACGTCGGGGAGCGCTTTGGACACCTCGGTGCGACGGGCGCCGATCCTCCGATTCAGGCTGGCCGACGGTCCCATCACCGACATGCCGCCGATCAGACCGACCATGAGGTACGCGCTGGCGCCGTGCATGTGCAGCACCACGAATGTGAGGACGAAGCCCAGCGGCAGCGCGGCGAGAACGAGCAGGCGCGTGGCCAGGAACCGGTCGACGCATTCATCCCCGTGCTGCCCCGTGAGGATCAACTTATGGCGAACGTTGGCGACGTAGTCGGCCGGTGTGAGGCGATGAACGAGGCCCACGGCCCGGTCGAATATCGGGAGGATGACGCGCTCTTTGAGCGGCTGGGACAAGGCGGTGTCGCGCGCGTCGACGTCACCCTCGGTGCGCTCGATCTCACGTAGCGCACCTTGCACGGCGACGCGCTCGCCGTGTTGGGCCATGAGGAGGAAGGCGACCGTGGTACACGACGTCGCAATGGCGACAATGATCATCAACGTCATCGCGTCAGACCTCGATCTCGATCGTCTTCTTCATCCACCAGAATCCGAAGAGGGCAAGGAGCGCCGACCCGACGAGCAGCGTCTGGCCGATCAGGCTCTCGGTCAGCACGCCGATGTACTCGCGATTCACGAGCCACATGAAGCCGCCCAACGCCACCGGCAGGATGCCGATGACGATCGCGCTGATCTTTCCTTCGGCGGTGAGCGCCCGGACCTCCCGGCGCAACCGGTCGCGTGCGGTGATCGTCTCGGCGACGGTGTCGAGCAGCTCGGCCAGGTTGCCACCGACCTCGCGCTGGATCCCGATCGCCATGACCGTCCACGCAAAGTCGGCACTCTCCAGGCGATCGGCCATGTCGCCCAGCGCGTCCTCGAGGCGTCGGCCCAGCCGCGCCTCGGTGAGGGCCCGGTGAAGCTCAGAGTCCATCGGCTCGCCCACTTCGCTGGAAAGGGTCTCGATGCCCTGCACCAGCGAGAACCCGGACCGAAGGGTGCCACTCAAGAGCTTCAACGCATCCGGGAGCTGAGCGGTGAACTTCGTGCGGCGACGACGGGCGAGATACCTGAGCGCGAACAGCGGGCCTATCGCGAAGGCGACGGCCAGACCAAAGGCCAGGATGGGCCCGGCGGTCAACAACATGAGGAGCGTCGCCAGCGCAGCGGCGACGCTGTAGGCAAACAACACCTCCGCGGCGCGCAGCGGGACATTGGCCTGGTCCAACTTCCGTTCCAGCCAAGGCACGACGCTCTTGCTCACGCCGAGCGTCGAGACACCTGCGATGGCGCGCTTGACCATCGCCGAGCTGACGATCTCGACACCAAGGCCCGCCTCGGACAGGAGATCGGCCTCCTCGTCCGCGTCGTGCGCGTACGGCGCAAGGAGCGATTGGATGTCCGATCGGGGCTTGGCCAGCAGCTGCGCGACTGTCCACGCCAGCAACGACACCGCCGCGAGGACGAGGACCGCGAAGACCAGTTGGCCGGGCAGGCCGAGGAACACGTCGGGCATTAGCGCCGGCCGGTAGTGCGACGACGGGCGAACCCTTCGACTTCGAAGAGCTCCGCCTTGAGCGGAATTCCCATGTCGGTCAGCCGCTCGTTGAACGACGGACGGATCCCCGTCGACTTGATGTGGCCACGGTATCGACCAGTCGCGTCGACGCCCATGCTGAAGTCGAAGAGGAACAGGTCCTGCAGCGTGATGACATCGCCTTCCATGTGCTGGACCTCGGTGATGTGGGTAATCCGCCGGGTCCCGTCCCGGAGGCGGCCGAGGTGCACGATCACGTCGAGCGCGGATGCCATCTGTTCGCGGATCGCTTTGATCGGGAGTTCGAAGCCGGCCATCATCGTCATCGTCTCGATGCGGGAGAGTGCATCGCGAGGACTGTTGGCGTGGATCGTCGTGAGCGACCCGTCGTGGCCGGTGTTCATGGCCTGGAGCATGTCGAGCGCTTCGCCCGACCGGCACTCACCGACCACGATACGGTCCGGGCGCATACGCAGGGCGTTGCGGACGAGGTCACGGATCGTGACCGCCCCGCGGCCCTCGATGTTGGCCGGACGGCATTCAAGGTTGAGAACGTGCTCCTGACGCAGCTGGAGCTCCTTGGCGTCTTCGACGGTGACGATGCGCTCGGTGGTCGGGATGAAGTCCGAGAGGACGTTGAGCGTGGTCGTCTTGCCGGTGCCGGTACCGCCGGACACCACGATGTTGAGACGGCCCATGACGCAGGCCTCGAGGAACGTGGCCGATTGCTGCGTGAGCGTGCCGAATGTGATGAGGTCGGCGACACCGAACGGGTCCTCGGCGAACTTACGGATGGTGAGGAACGGACCGCCGACCGCAAGTGGGGAGACCACCGCGTTGACGCGACTGCCGTCGGGAAGGCGAGCGTCGACCATCGGCGTCGACTCGTCGACGCGGCGGCCGGCCTCGCTGACGATCTTCTCGATGAGCTGTCGCAGATGACCCTCGTCGATGAATCGCACGGGCGCCCGCTCAAGCTTGCCCTCACGCTCGACAAACACCTGATCGGCGCCGTTGACCATGATCTCGCTCACCGTCGGGTCGCTCAGGTACCGCGAGATGGGGCCGTAGCCGAGAATGTCGTCGGAGACGCTGCTCACCAGGTCGGCCCGGTCGCTGCTCGAGAGTGCGACCTTCTCCTTGGTAAGGGCCGTCTGGAGCTTCGACTTGACGGCCCGCTCGAGCTCGGACTGCGCCATCGAGCGTTCGAACATCACCGGACCGAGTTCGTCGATCAGCTGCTGGTGGACGCGCTGACGAACTTCGGTAATGCGGTTGTCGACCTTGCCGTTCTCGCTCTGCGCGAGGCGCTTGGCGAGACTCATCGCCCCTCTTTCCGTGCGTCGGCGCGCAACGCGTCAGCGAGTTGGTTGATCGCGCGGGCCACGCCCGAGCGAGGAACATCGAGCACCGCGGCAACGCCTCGGTTGACGCAGGTCGGCACGAGGATGTCGCTCGGGATGAGGGCGTCGGCTCGCATCTGAAGGGTGCGCTCGACCTCTTGCACCTCCACCTTCACCTTCGTATTCGCTCGGTTGAGCACCAGGTGGATGCGGTCCGAGGGGATCTCCAGCATCCCGAGGGTCTGGAGGCCGACCTTCACGTTCTTGATGGTCGGGATGTCCATACCGCCGACCACCACGATCTCGTCGCTGCGATCGAGCAACGTGATGACCACGTCGTTGAAGGCAGAAGGCGTGTCGACGACCACGTGCGCCGCGAAGGATCGCAGCAAGTTCAGGATCACACCGATGTCGACGGCTGTCACGCGATCGGCCATCGCCGGCTCGAGGGGCGCCGCGAGCAGCAACACACCGCTGGGCTCGTGCACGGCGAGCATGCTGCGCAACAGGTGCAGGTCGAGGCGATCGATGCTGGCGACGGCATCGGCGATCGTGTGGCGCGGGTGCATGTGGAGCATCACGGCTGCGTCGCCGAATTGAAGGTCGGCGTCGAGCAGGACGACGGGGCCGGCGGCGTGCTTGGCGAGGGCGACGGCGAGGTTCGTCGCCACCATCGACTTGCCCGAGCCGCCCTTGGGCGAGAACACGGTGGTCACGAGCCCAACCCGCCCGCCAAGATCTTCGTCCTCGGTGCTGAGCGTGCCCATCCGCCCTGCGGATAGGGCTTGGTCGGCGCGGATCACCGCGTCGATGAGCTCCGAAGGGTTGGCCGACTTCGTGACGACGTCGGTGACGCCCGCCCGGATGGCCTGCTGCAGTACGTCGGCAGCCAGGCGATCGACGACGAGGATCGCCCTGATCTCCGGGCGCGACCGCAGGAGCCGTCCCACGCTGTCGAGATGGTCAGGCCTCGCGAGTGCGGGGCCGATCACCATGATCGCCGCCTCGCCGGGCTCGACGGCTTCGTCGAAGACCTCGATTCCCGCATAGACCGCCACGGTGGCTGTCGTCCGCAGTGGCGACGACAGGTCGGTGCGATTCTTCGCCGCCGAGTCGATGACCGCCACCGTGTGGCGCAACTCGACGTGCTCCGTTGTCAAAAGATCGGTCCTAACCTTCATACGGGGTAAGTCCTCCGGTGAACAGGTTGGTGCTGCTGACGGGCGGGACACTGGTCGTCTTGTTGCCCGGGGGCACGAGGGTGAGGTAGATGCCTCCGTCGAGCTTGGCGGCGTAGACGATCTTCTCGGCGGCAAATTGCGGCACCGCGAAGGTCACGAGGTTGGCGCCCGGCGTGGCACCCGGCTCACTCGACGGAGCGTTGACCGCGGCGCCGCCGGGCAGTGGCGCCGCGATGGCGCCGATGTAGAGCACGTTGACGTTCTCGAAGAGCGTCCGCTGACTCCCGTCCGGCTGGATCGTCATGATGTTGACCTGGTCTCCAGGTGTCACCAGGCCGGCGACACCCTTCACCTGGTCAACCTGCACCGTCACCGCCACTTGACCGGCGGGCACCCGCTTCGCTGCAGTTTCCTGCGCGACAACCGGGTCGACGAACATCCCTTCGACGAGCACCTGGCCGGCGGCGATGTTGCTCACGGCGACCTTCCCGTTGATCAGGTTCTTGTCGAGCACCGCCGTCAGGGGGCGGTACTTCTCGGGAACCTTGTCGGCCTTCAAGAGGCCCTTGGTGAGCACGTCCTCCCCACTCGTACCCTTGGCGATCGGGCCGTCGGCCACGAGCGTCGGTACGAGCGTGGCGCCGCGGAAGACGCGATTCTGCGCCGAGTTCACGTACATGTACGCGAACAACGCAGCCACGGAGCCGATAAGGAGGGCGAGGATGAGCGTCGCAGTCCGGCGATTGGTCACGGGTCAAACAATCGGCTGCCCGCGGCGATTCGTGAGCGGTTCGGTAAGAAGATCCGCTGACGTGCCGATACATCCCTCATGGCCCGCCCTCATCGTCGTGCGCGAGGCGAGCGAGGTGCCGCGCTGGTCGAATTCGCATTGATCGCGCCGTTCCTCGCCATACTCAGCCTCGCCAGCATCGACCTCGGCCGTGCGTACAGCCTTCAGCATCGGCTGGCCAACGCGTCGCGTGAGGGCGCCGCCTTCGCTCAGTACTTCCCCGGCCAGATCTCGAGCACCGCGACATGTGTCGACCCCGAGAACATCCGCTACCACGCACTCGGTGAGGATGGCGGTGTAGCGGCCGGATTCTCGGTCACGGTGACCAACGTCGACACCGGCTCGACGATCAACGGCCCATGCACGCTCACCGGCATCGCGCCCGGCACACGCGTGAAGGTCACGGTGACGGGGACGTTCCGCCCCGTCACCCCGTTCGGCAAGCAGTTCGTCGGCTCGCCGGCAACACTTCGCAAGTCCACGCAGGTGGTGGTGCAGGGATGAGGTGGCGCGCCCGCGATCAGCGAGGGGCCGTGTTGGTCGAGGCCGCGCTCGTGCTCCCGATTCTGATGCTGTTCATTCTCGGGCTCATCGATCTGGGGATGTGGGACTACCAGAAGAGTCAGGTGACATCCGGTGCCCGTGACGGCGCTCGGACCGCGATCTTGTCGGTCGCCGGCGCCGACTGCACCTATCCGTGTTCGACCTCCAACACCGCGATCCGCAACGCAATCAAGGCTCGGCTCGGCAACGGGCAAGCATTTACCTTCACCGTCGAATGCATGACGTCTACGACGACAACACCAAAGACGTGCGCGGTGTCGCCGACGACCGTCGATCGCGACCGCGTCAAGGTGTCCGTCACCTGGACGCGGCCGGCGATGACGTTCGTCAGCCGCATGATCGGCGCCAGCTCGGTCGTATCGGCGACCTCAACGATGACTATCAGTGGATAGGGGACCGATGGACCGCTCGGAACAGGGCTTCACTGCCGTCTTCCTTTCGCTGACGATGGTGGCCATGCTCGCCGCCAGCGCGTTCGCCATCGACCTCGGCCAGGCCTACACGTCTCGCCGTCAGATGCAGAACGCGGCCGACGCCGCCGCGCTCGCGGGCACCCGCGCCTTGTTGCGGGCGAAGAACCCGACGACCGGCCTGTTCGTCGATCTCTCCAACACGGTTTGGACGACCACTCGCAACACGGCAACGGACAACGGGGCTGACATCGCGCAGGTCACGTGCACGGTGGTCCGGCGTGACAAGAGCAGCATCGCGCCGTGCTCACCGTCGACCGGGTGGGTCGCCGACGCGCTCGTCGGCGGGCCGGCCGGGATCATGGTCACCGCCGCGGTGACCAACAAGACCGCGTTCGCCAGGGTGATCAAACAGTCGACCGTAACCTCGAAAGCCCGGGCGACCGGCCTGATCCAACCGCTGATGAGCGCCAAAGGGGCGCCATTCCTCGTGTGCGGCGCGGGCGACCACACGATCAAGAAGAGCAGTTGGCCGGCCGACCCGCTGGACCCTGACGTCGTGTCCCTGTCACTCGACCTGCTCCTCGCCGGCGGTCTCATCAACCCGGCGGCGGTCGGTCACGTCTACGGGCTCCAGGGATCGGGCTCGACCATCGCGACGTGCGGCACCGAGTCGGCGTTCGACGGAAAGTCCGCCAGCGGCTTCAACGCGATCTCGATCCCGTCGTGGCAAACGGGTACCAACGGCAACGGCAACGACGCGGCGATTTACGACACCGTCGCCGGCGCGTCCCCCTGCGTGCCGCCCAACTTCTCGGACTGCGACCTCGTGCTACCCGTCGCCGACACCGGAGCACCGGGCTACCAGTTGCACGTCGTCGCCTTCGCCGTGTTCCACGTGACCGGGAATGGCAGCGGCAACCCGAAGTACGCCGGGCGATTGCTCACCACGACGGCGCCGGTGACGCGCGGACAGGGCGGAACGGGCAACTGCACGCTCGCCCAGGCGTGCGTGATAAAGCTCGTCAGCTAGGGGCTTCGCCGGAATCCGCGGGCGCAGCTTCGCTGACGGCCTCGGGCGCCGGTGCATCAGCCGCGGGTGCATCGGCCGCGGGGTCTGCGGCTTCGCCGGGAGCACCGCCGTGCGCGAATTCCTCGGCCAGGTCGGCCCACGCCGCCTGCGCCTCGGTCTCGGGTGTGAACTCGGCCTTCGAGTAGTCGGGGCCGATGTAGTTGCCCTCGTCGTCGTAGGCGTGCTCGCCGAAGTGCTCGCGGTACTCGGCGGCCACCTCGCCGCCCTCGGCCGCCTGCTTGATCGACAGGCTGATGCGGCGGCGCTGGAGGTCGATGTCGATGATCTTGACCCACAGCTCTTCGCCCGGGTTCACGACCTGCTCGGGGAGGTCGACGTGGTGCACGGCCATCTCCGAGATGTGCACGAGACCCTCGATGCCCTCGCCCACCTGGATGAAGGCGCCGAACGGGACGAGCTTGGTGACGCGGCCGTAGACCAACTCGCCGACGCGGTGGGCGGTGGCGAACTCCTGCCACGGATCCTGCTGCGTGGCCTTGAGCGACAAGCTGATGCGCTCCTTGTCGAGCTCGACGTTGAGGACCAGCACCTCGATCTCGTCGCCAACCTGCACGACCGACGACGGGTGATCGACGTGCTTCCACGACAACTCGCTGACGTGGACGAGGCCGTCCATGCCGCCGAGGTCGACGAATGCACCGAAGTTGACCACCGAGCTGACGACACCCTTGCGGACTTCGCCCGGCTTCAGGTTGGCGAGGAACTCCTCGCGCTGTTCCTTCTGCGTCTCCTCGAGCCACGCCCGGCGTGACAGCACGACGTTGTTGCGGTTCTTGTCGAGCTCGATGATCTTGGCCTGCAGCGTGCGGCCGACATACGGCTGGAGATCGCGAACCCGGCGGAGCTCGACGAGCGATGCGGGCAGGAAGCCGCGTAGGCCGATGTCGAGGATGAGACCGCCCTTGACGACCTCGATGACCGGGCCCTCGACGACGCCGTCGCGCTCCTTGATCTTCTCGATGTCGCCCCACGCCCGCTCGTACTGCGCGCGCTTCTTGGAGAGGACGAGCCGGCCTTCCTTGTCTTCCTTCTGGAGGACGAGCGCCTCGACTTCTTCGCCGAGGCTGACGATGTCGTGCGGATCGGCGTCGTGGCGGATCGACAGCTCACGAGCCGGAATCACGCCTTCGGACTTGAAGCCGATGTCGAGCAGTACCTCGTCCTTGTCGACCTTGACGATCGTGCCCTTGACGATGTCGCCGTCCTCGAACTCGACGATGGTGCCGGCGATGGCGTCTTCCAACGACATGCTGCCGAGGTCGTCGGCGACGATCTGGCGCGGGGTGTACTCACCCCCCTCGTCGAACGTGCCCATCTGGGCTTCGTTGCTGTCGGACGGGGCGGTGCTTTGATCAGACATTGAGAGGTAGGTCGCTCGCTTCCGGACGGGGCGCCCGCGGTAGTTCCGCTTCTTGGGCGACCGTCAATGGTACTTCACGCCGGCGAGGCCACGTCCTCCCACAGCCGGTTGAGCGCCCCTTGCACCTTCACGAACCACACGAGCGATCCGAGGAGCGGCAGGAGCAGCCAGAACCCGGTGACCGCCGAGACTGGTGAGGCCTCGCCGCGCGCGGTGTAGGCGCTTTCGATTTCGTACGGGGCGAGGAAATAGATCGCCGGCGACACGAAGATGCCGATCAGGAGGGCGATGCCGCCGCCCAGGCCCTTGCCGGCGTAGTCCCGTAGCTCCGCGAACGTCTTGTACGTCCACACCAGCGTGTAGATCCCCAGCGTGACGATGACGAGCAGGATGCTGGTGCCGATCTCGCGACGTTGGCCTGGCAGCCCGCTCCGTTCAAGCATGGGTGGCCAGCATAAGGAACTCGGGGTGCTCCAGGTCGGGCGGATCAGCGGCGTAGGCGCCGGGCGTCACCGCGTAGATGTGGTCGACGGTGAGGCCGGCGGCGGTGCACAGCAGCCCGAGCTCCCGAGGCGTGAAGCATGAGGTCCACAGGTCGGCGGCCAGCTCCGTACCCGCCTCGTCCTTCACCGACGTCGTCTCGTGGTTGACGCCGGTGGCGGCGTCGAACGTGTCCTGGTCCTCTAGGAACCGCACCGCGAAGTACGCCGAGAACGCGCTGAACGCGACCCGCCCACCCGACTTGACCGCCCGGGCCATCCCTCGCAACACGTCGCCGTCCTCGTCGCCGACCAGACCGAATGCGCCCTGGCACAGCGACACGGCCACATCGAACTCACCATCGAACGCGAGTGCGCGCGCGTCGGCTCGCTGGAACGTGGCGCCGGCCGGCGCGCTTTCGTTGGCCAGGTCCACGAAGCGCTGGCTGATGTCGACGCCGACGACCTCGATCCCCCGCTCCGCCAGCGCGTACGCGTGACGACCGGGGCCACACCCGACATCAAGCACGCGCGTGCCCGGCTTCAAGTCGAGTGCGTCGACGAGGAACGCGACCTCCTGCTCCGTCCCCTTGGTGAACGAATACCGCAGATACGCGGGCCCCATGTGATCGGCAAGAGCCTCAAACCAGTGACTCATCCTTTGGCCGCGGCCCAGGTGTCGCCCCAGGAGACGTTGACCTCGAGGTCGACGCAGAGGTCGCACGCGCCGCGCATGGCGTCGAGCGTGACCTTGGCCGCCGCGTCCTTCTCGGCCGGCGGCACTTCGAGGATCACCTCGTCGTGCACTTGCAGCACCAGGCGGCTCTCGAGCTTGGCCTGCTCCAACCCTTCGTCGAGGCGCACGAGCGCGACCTTGAAGATGTCGGCCGCCAACCCTTGGATGCCGGCGTTCATTGCTTGGCGTTCGCCGGCCTGGCGGATGCGGTAGTTGCCTGACGCCAACTCGGGGATCTGGCGGCGCCGGCCCATGAGCGTCTCGGTGTAGCCGCGCTGGCGCGCGTCGGCGACCGTGCGCTCCATGTACGCCTTCACGTTCGGGAAGGCGACGAAGTACGCATCCAGGATCTCGGCCGCTTCGTCGACCGGGATGTTCAGGCGCTGGGCCAGCCCGTAGGACTCCATCCCGTAGGCCAGTCCGTACGAAACCATCTTGGCCTTGCTGCGCTGGGCGACGTTCACGTCGCCAGGCTCGACGCTGTAGATGCGCGACGCGGTCGTGGTGTGGATGTCGGCGCCCGACGTAAACGCCTCGATGAGGCCCGGGTCTTCGGCCAGGTGGGCGATCACGCGCAGCTCGATCTGGTTGTAGTCGGCGACGAGGAACTGGCAGCCCTTGGCCGGCACGAAGGCGCGGCGGAATCGCCGTCCCTCCTCGCTGCGGACCGGGATGTTGTGAAGGTTGGGCGCGTCCGACGACAGCCGACCGGTGCGGGCGACCGTCTGGTTGAACGTGGCGTGGATGCGGCCGTCGGGCCCCACCTCGCCGAGCAGGCCCTCGCCGTACGTCGACCGCAGCTTCTCCACCTCGCGGTAGCGCAGCAGCTTCTCGATGATCGGGTGCTCGCCCAGGAGCTTCTCCAACGACTGCGCGTCGGTGGAGAACCCGGTCTTGGTGCGCTTGGTCGGCTGCAAGCCAAGCTTGTCGAACAGCACGGTGCGGAGTTGCGGCGTGGAGTTGACCTTGAACGGCTCCCCCGCCAGCTCCTGGATCTCGCCTTCGAGCTTTCGCACTTCGTCGGTGAGCGAGGTGTTCAGCTCCTTGAGGTAGGCGGCGTCGACCTGCACACCTGCGATCTCCATCCGGGCCAGCACCCGCACCAGCGGTCGCTCGATGTTGTCGTAGAGGTCCGACAAGTTGCGGGCGGCCAGCGCGGCTGACAGCGGCTCCACCAGTTTCTGCACGGCGGCGGCCCGGCGCACCGTGGTCTCGGCCACGTCGCCGGCCGTGCCGTCGAGGTCGAGCTGACCGGCTTCTGGTCCTTCCGGTGCCCGCACTTCGACGCCCGCGTACCGCGGCGCCAGGTCTTCGAGCAGGTATTCGTCGCCCGCCGGATCGATCAGGTAGGCGGCGATGGCCGAGTCGAGGTTGAGCGACGTGAAGTCGACGCCGAGCCAGTGCAGGGCGCGCATCAGCGCCTTGGCGTTGTGCGCGTTGACGGGCACCTTGGTGACCACGCGCTGGAGCGCGGGCAGGACGTCGCCGGTCAACACCTCGCTCGGCAGCCACGCGCTGTCGATGGCCAGGCCGACCAGCTCGGAGCGGCCCTCGGCGCCCTCCCACGCGCCGGCCATGGCGATGGCGTCGCCCGCCTTGAGCACTCCGGCGAGGAACGCCTTGGCGTCCTTGGCCGTGTCGACGCGGACGACGTCGACGGCGAGCGCTTCGGCCGCGTCGGCCGGCACCAGCCCACCCCCGTCGGATCCCACAGCCTCGACCAGGCGATCCCAAAGCGTGCGGAACTCGAGGAAGTTGAAGAGGTCGCGGATTTCGGCGGTGTCCCACCCGCCCATCCGCAGGTCGTCGACGTCGGCGCTGATCGGCGCGTCGCGCACAAGCGGCGTGGCCGTGAAGTTCGACCGCACCTGTGCTTCGTGGGCGGCCAGGTTCTCGCGCAGCTTGGGCGTGAGCTTGTCGAGGTTGGCGAAGATGCCGTCGAGGTCGCCGTAGTCGTTAATGAGCTTGGCCGCCGTCTTCTCGCCTACCCCGGGTACGCCGGGCAAGTTGTCGCTCGGGTCGCCGCGCAGCGCGGCGTACTGCGGGTAGTCGGTCGGGGTGACGCCGGTGCGGTCTTTGATGCCGGCCTCGTCGTACTCGCGGTACTCGCTCACGCCGCGGAGGTTGTAAAGCACGCGCACATGCGGGTCCTCGACCAGCTGGTAGACGTCGCGGTCGCCGGTGACGATCACGACGTCGTCGGCCCGGTCGCGCGCTTGCGTCGCCAAGGTGGCCAATACGTCGTCGGCTTCGAATCCCGGCAGCTCGAGGATCGGGATGCGCAGCGCCTCGACGACCTGACGGACGAGACCCATCTGCTGGCGGAGGATGTCGGGCGTCTCGGCCCGGCCCGCTTTGTAGTCGGCGACCAGTTCGTGGCGGAACGTCGGCTGGGGCAGGTCGAAGGCGACGGCAATGGCGTCGGGCTTGTGATCCTTCAGCAGGTTGATCAGCATCGACGTGAAGCCGAACACCGCGTTGGTGACCTGCCCGCTGGCCGTGGCCATGTCGGTGGGGAGGGCGAAGAACGCCCGGTAGGTGAGCGAGTTGCCGTCGAGCAGCAGCAGCTTGGCCATGTGGGCCCGATCGTAGGCCCGCCCTGCGCGCCTACGAACTAGCTATCTGGCCTGATTTCGCGGTCGATGACGCGTTGCGAGATCACCTTCATGGTGACCCGCTCCTGCATGGCGGTCTTCTGGATGAAGGAGAAGGCGTCGGCTTCCTTCATGCCGTGCTCGTCCATGAGGATGCCCTTGGCCCGATCGACCAGGCGGCGGGTGGCCAGCTGCTCCTCGAGCGAGCTGACCTCGTTCTCGAGCGCCCGCATCTCTTGGTGGCGCCCGAGGGCGACCTCGATCGCCGGCATCAGCTCGCTGCGCTGGAACGGCTTGACCAGGTAGGCGAGGGCGCCGGCGTCGCGGGCTTCTTCGATCAGGTTCCGCTGGCTGTACGCGGTGAGGATCAGCACGGCGGCGGCCCGCTCCGCGGTGATCTCGCGGGCGGCGGAAAGGCCGTCCATGCCGGGCATGCGGATGTCGAGGATGGCGAGGTCGGGCTTGTGCTCGCGCACGAGGGTGACCGCCTCGTCGCCGCGACCGGTCTCGCCCACGACCTCGTAGCCCTCTTCCTCGAGGATCTCCTTGAGGTCGAGGCGGATGATGGCTTCGTCTTCGGCGATGACGACGCGAACGGCCACGGCTATCGCTCCGGGACCAGGCGGCCGAGCAGGTCGTCCTGCGCCCGCTCGAGCTCACTGATGCTGTTGAGGACGGCGGCGCGGCTGCGAGACAGCGCGTCGGCGTGGCGGCGCGCGTCGCGGTGCTCGCGCTCGGCGAGGGGTGTCTCGGAAACCAGGGCGCGGATTGCGGCCTCGTCGGCGTGGTCGGCCAGCACGGCCAACTGCTCGTCGACGACGGACAGCTCGGCGCGGGCGCGCCGGAGACGGGCACTCACGTCGTCGAGGCGGCGCTCGATGCGGGCTCTGGACATCGGGACGGTCAGCGTAGCGTCCGCCTGGCTAGCGTCCCTCCCTTAATGGACAGGGTTGATGCGTTACGGACCGGTATGACCGTCGCGTATTGGGCGGCTGAGGCGCCCGATCGCATGGCGATCACGTCCGACGTGGGCACGCGTACCTACGGCGAGCTCAACGCCAGGGCGAACCAGGTCGTGCGGGCGCTGCGCCGGCGGGGCGTGCAGGCGGGCGATGCCGTCGCCCTCATGTGCGGCAACCGCCCGGAGTTCGCCGAGGCGTACTCGGGCTGCCTGCGGACCGGGATCCGGCTGACGACGATCAACTGGCACCTGACTGCCGACGAGGCGGCGTACATCATCGACAACTGCGAGGCCAAGGCCTTCATCGCCGACGCCCGGTTCGCCGAGGCCGCGCTGGGTGCGGCCGAGCAATCACCTGGCGCCACGGCCCGGCTCGCGATCGGCGGCAAGATCGACGGGTTCGACGCGTGGGAAGACGCGTTGGCGGCCGAGGACGACACCGACATCGACGAGCCGAAGCTCGGGAGCACGATGCTCTACACGTCGGGCACGACCGGCCGGCCCAAGGGCGTGCTGCGGCGCGGCACCGCGCCGACAGCGACGTCGGTCGCCACCGCGTTCACCTACGACCCGACGACGGACGTCGCGTTGTGCACCGGCCCGCTGTACCACGCGGCGCCGCTGGCCTTCTCGCTCAGCGTGCCGCTCATCAACGGATTGGGCGTCGTGCTCATGGACGGGTGGGACGCGGAGGACACGCTGCGGTTGATCGAGCGTCACCGCGTCACGCACTCACACATGGTGCCGACGATGTTCCACCGCCTGGTCACGCTGCCCGACGACGTGCGCACCAAGTACGACACGTCGTCACTGAAGGCGATCCTCCACGGCGCCGCGCCGTGCCCGGTCGCGGTGAAGCAGTCGCTGATGGACTGGCTCGGCCCGATCGTGTGGGAGTACTACGCGGCCACCGAAGGGTGGGGCAGCTTCGTCACGCCCGACGAGTGGCTGGCCAAACCCGGCACGGTCGGCAAGCCCAGCTTCGAGGACGGCGTCCGCATCCTCGACGACGACATGAAGCCGCTCGGGGTTGGTGAGATCGGCACGCTGTATCTCTTGGCGCCGCAAGCCGGCCGGTTCGAGTACTACGGCGATCCCGACAAGACGACGGGCGCCTACCTCGACACCGGCGACTACTTCACCCTCGGCGACATGGGGTACTTCGACGAGGACGGCTACCTCTTCCTCACCGACCGCAGCGCCAACCTCATCATCTCCGGCGGCGTGAACATCTATCCGGCCGAAGTCGACGCAGTGCTGCTCCAGCACCCGGCCGTGGCCGACGCGGCGACGATCGGCATTCCCAACGACGAGTGGGGCGAGGAGGTCAAGGCGGTCGTCGAGCTCAAGCGCGACGTGGCGCCGACGCCCGAGCTGGCGGCGGAATTGATGGCGCACTGCCGCGCCGCCCTCGCCGGGTACAAGTGCCCGCGCTCGGTCGACTTCACCGACGCGCTCCCCCGCCACGACACCGGCAAGATCTACAAACGATTTCTTCGTGACCAATACCGAGAGGCAGCCAACAAGTGAGTGATCTGTGTAAGGACCGCGTTGCGATCGTCACCGGCGCCGGGCGCGGCATCGGCCGCGGCCACGCGCTGTCGCTGGCCGCGGCCGGCGCGCGCGTGGTCGTCAACGACTTGGGCGCCGAGCGCGACGGAACGGGCGCGGCATCCGCCGGACCCGCGCAAGAGGTCGTCGACGAGATCAAGGCCATGGGCGGCGACGCCATCGTCAACGGCGACGACGTGTCGGACTTCGACGCCGCCGGGCGCATGGTGCAGAGCGCGATCGACACATGGGGCCGGCTCGACATCGTCGTCAACAACGCCGGCATCCTGCGGGACCGCATGCTGACCAACATGACCGAGGCCGAGTGGGACGCCGTCATCAAGGTGCACCTCAAAGGCACGTTCGGTCCCGCGCATCACGCCGCCGCGTACTGGCGGGAGCGGGCCAAGGCGGGCGAGACCAACGACGCACGCCTCATCAACACCACGTCGGTGTCGGGCATCTTCGGCAACCCCGGCCAGACGAACTATGGAGCGGCCAAGGCGGGTATCGCGGCCTTCACGGTCATCGCCGCCCAGGAACTCGGGCGGTACGGCGTGACGGTGAACGCGGTGTCGCCCGGCGCACTGACGCGCATGACGGCCGACCTCAACCCCAACCGACCCGAGGTCAAGCCCGGCCAGTTCGACCGCTCGGCGCCCGAGAACATCGCGCCGATCGTGACGTGGCTCGCGTCGCCCGAGTCGCACGCGGTGACCGGCCGGGTGTTCATCGTCGCTGGTGGCGTGATCTCGGTGGCCGAAGGCTGGCGCACCGGTCCGACGACCGACAAGGGCGACCGCTGGGACCCGGCCGAACTCGGTCCCGTCGTCGAGAAGCTGGTCGCCGACGCCGCTCCCAACACGACAATGCGGGGGTAAGCAGCTCGATGGCCGACCCGATGATTGAAGGCATCCCACTGTGGGTTGCCGAGACCAACGCGTGGATCGTCGCGCCCAACGGCCCCGGCGGCGAGTGCGTGATCATCGACGCGCCGCCCGACCCGAGGGCCATCATCGAACGGCTGCAACACCACAGCCTGAAGCTGGTCGCGCTCCTGTCGACCCACGGTCATCTCGACCACATCGGTGGCATGGGCACGATGTCGCGGCACGGTCACGACGGCGACGTGCCCGTGCACATCCACGACGACGACAAGCACATGCTGCTTGACCCGATCGGCACGAGTGGCGGCTTCGGGGCGATGCTCGAAGGCAGCGGCCTCGATCTCCGCGCGCCGGAGCTGATCTACGGCCTCGACGACGGCGAACAGGTGAAGGGTGCAGGGATGACGTTCACGAACCTGCACACGCCGGGCCACACTCGCGGGTCGACGTGCTTCCTATTGGAGATGGATGGCGTCCCGCCGATTCTCTTCAGCGGCGACCACCTCTTCGCCGGGTCAATCGGTCGCACCGACATGCCCGGCGGCTCGTTCGATCAGCTCATGGAGTCGATGGCCGAGAAGATCCTGCCGCTCGCCGATGAGACCGCCGTCCTCCCCGGCCACGGCCCGACGACCACCGTCGGCCGCGAACGCATCACCAACCCCTTCATCCTCGAACTCCTCGCCGACCGCTGACACTCTCGAGGAAATGGCGTACCGAATCGGTACGCCATTTCCTCGAGAGCGCGGACGAAGGGCCGTTCGGGTTAGGCGAGCGAGCGGCCTTCGGCGTCGGGAAGGGCGTCCAGGCCGAGGTGGGTGAGGATCGTGGGGCCGATGTCGGTGACGTGCGGCGCGGCCAGGTCGAGGGCAGGACCGCCCGCTTGCATGACGATGCCGTAGCGGGCGTGGTTGGCGTCGTCGGGCCCGGTGTCGTTCTCGAAGGTATGTATGTCGCCTGTGCCCATCTGCCCCACTGACCGCCACGTGAGGTCGCCGAAATAGACGATGAGATCGGGCGCCACGCCGTTGACCACGTTGTAGAGGTCCTCGGGCTTGTGCACCTTGGTGCCGATCGGGCGACCCTGGTCGTCGCCCAGCGCCTCGAGCTCGCGGATCAACTCGTTGCGTACCGACTCGTAGTTCGCGGGGTCGACCAGCCCCTGCGGCTCGCGACCGGCGACGTTGATGAACAGCCGGCCGTAGTAGCCGCCGTCCCCCCACGCGGTCGTGCGGGCCCAGTCGACCTTCACCTTGCCGAACGGCGTCGGCTCGGTGGGCTCCTCCTCCAAGACGAGATAGCCCCGCTGCTTGAGCCATTCGTTGAGACAGATCCCGCCGGCCATCCGCTGCGCGCCGTGGTCGGACACGACCAGCACGATCGCATCGTCGGGCGCCCGCTCGAGGAGGTGGCCGACCTGCTGGTCGACCTGCACGTAGTAGTCGCGGATCGCGTGCTGGAGCGGGTTCCCCGGCTCGTGCTTGGGGTGACCGGTGTCCATGTACTTCCAGAACCCGTGCTGGATCCGGTCGGGACCCATGTCGACCATCATCAGGAAATCCCACGGCTGGGTCGTCATCAGGTACTCGGCGTACTGGAACCGCCGAGCCGACAGCGCGTGAATGTCGCGGAGGATCCGCTCCTTGTCCTCGGACCGGAAGTTGGTGACGTCGAGGATGTAGTCGCCGACCTCGCGGCGCAGCTCGTCCTTCAACTCACGCGGGTAGGTGAAGTCGTTCTCGATCGACGGCGTGAGGAAGCAGCCGACCCGGCAGCCATTGATCGGCGCCGTCGGGTACGACGGCGGGACGCCGACGACCACCGACGTGAGCCCGGCTTGGCCGGCCACGTCCCATACCGCCGGGGACTTCACCGCGTTGGCGGTGGCGAACGACAGGCCCTCGTACGTGTGGTCCTTGCGGTTGCGGAACCCGTAGATGCCCAACGCGCCGGGGCTGCGGCTCGTCATCATGCACGCCCACGCCGGCACGGTGATCGGCGGCTCGATCGTGCGAAGCGGCGCCGACACGCCCTCGGCGCGCAGCTTGCTCAGGTTCGGCAGCAGCGGCGCGAACTCGTCGAAGACCAGCTCCGGCGGAGCGCTGTCGAGACCGATGACGATGACTTTGGACAAGCCAGGGAAGCTACCGCAGGTAGGTCTCCTCGTAGGACGACGCCAGGTCGTAGAGCGCCTTGCCGCCGTCGCCACTGAACGAGGCGCCGTGCATGATCGCCAGGGTTGTGGGCTTGAGATCGCCGAGTCGCCGCATCACGTCGCCCGTGTCCGGCGCCATTGACGACGATCGGAACATTCCCTCGGCGTCGAGGGCCTTGCCGACGACGTCGTCACTCGTGATGGCGACGTCCTTGGCGCCGGTTTGCGACATCAGGTCGCCGCACAAAAGCGTGCCGGTGGTCTCCTCGAACAGGACCTGCGCCTCCCAGCCGTGCGGGACGTGGGGCGTGCTGATCTGGCGAACCCGCTTGCCACCCAGATCGAGCACTTCACCGTCTTGGAGCGGACGGGGCGGACGGTCGCACATGTCGTCGAGCGACACCATGCACCCGAGGGCGCCAAAGGTGACTTGACTGTTCGGCGCCGCCGCGAGCCACGTGTTCATCGAGCCGCACTCGTCGGACTCGACGTGGCCAAAGCTGATCCACCGCAGCGACTCAACCGGTCGCACGGTGGCGACCGCCTCGGCGACGAGCGGGAACATCAGGCGCGGGCCGGTGTGGAACAGCAGGGGCTCGTCAGCGTCGATGAGGAACTGGTTGAACGTGAAGCCGTCCGGCCCGATCTCCTCCAGCCACGTCGAGAAGCGGTGGATCCCGTCGGCGATTTCGGCAACTGTGGTCTCCATACCCCTTAGGCGTTCGCTCCCAGGGGTGGCCGTTCAGTTCGCGCTGAACACCTTCCACGCGACCTGGTCGTCGGGGGCCGGCTCGTAGACACAGAACAGGCCGGTACGGACCCGGCGGTCGAGCACGGCACCGCCCTCCGGCAGCGCATCACTCAGTTTGGCGATCGCAGCGCGAAGCGCGCGGGTCACGTTGAGCCGGGCCTTTTCGGCGGCCGAGCCGGCCTTGCGCTCCCTGCCGCCGAGCCCGAACGCCTCGGCCAGGCCGCGGACGAGCTGGTCGATCTCCTGCTGAAGGGCGGCGGCCTTCTCGTCATCTTCGGCGGCGAGGGCGTCGGCGACCTCATCGCGCAGTTGCATCACCCGCTTGCGGTACGCCAGGCGGCCGGCGGCGTCGAGCAGGGCGCCGGCGTCGCCCAACGCTCGCCGGTTGGTATCGCCGACGCCCTCGACGACGTCCACCAGGTCGAAGGCGTGGCGCTCGACGCCGGGCCGGGCGACGAGAACGGCGAGATAACGGAGGCCCTTCGTGACCGGCAGCCGCACCGTCGTGCCGCCGCACGCCGCGGTGCACCACGAGCCGGCGAACGTGAGTGATGCGTTGACGCACGCGCCCGGCGCAGCGGCCGGTGGCGGTACGAGCCGGTCCAGGAACGCCACGTCTTCCGGTGAGACGGCAACGTCGAGACGGGCGAGTAACGCCCGGGCCGCCTTCGCCTCGACGCGCGCCGCGCTCTCGTCGAGGAGTCGCGCCAGATCAAGGTGCAACAGGAACTTGACGCGCGGCAGGTTGGCGTCGGCCAGACGCTCGAGCGCGCTCTGGATCGTCGCCAACGCCGCGGCTTGGTCGCCGGTTGCGACCTGCACTCGCGCCCGTACGCGCGCCGCCTCGGCGTCGAGGAGCGGCAGCCCGAGCCCGGCCGCCCGTCCGTCGAGGTCAGCGCTGGCGGCCCCCGCGGCAGCTACGTCACCGAGGCCCAGTGACGCTTCCACCACGACACTCAGCAACGCGGTCGCCCGGACGCGGTCGTCGCCGATCATCCGCAGCCCGCGCCGGGCGGTGACGAGGGCCAATTCCCAATCGCCACGGGCCAGGACGAGCCGCGCCATGGGCAGGAGCGCTTGCACGTGGTCGTCGCGGCCGAGCAGGAGCGCTTCGGCCTCGGTGAGCCGACCTTGCAGGATGCGGAGTTCGGCCAGCGCGATCGGCGGGTGCCACGCCGATCCGGGCATCACATCCTCGATGTCCGCCAACGCCGTCGTCAGCACCCGCTCGGCCTCGCCCCACTGGCCGAGATGGCACAGGAGAATGCCTTGGACGCTGTCGCAATGGCTGCGCAGGACCGCCGGTGGTCCGGGCGCCGCGCCGATCAGGCCACTTTGGCTAAGGGCGCGGCGCCACAGCTCGACCCGCTCGAAGTCGGCGGCGTAGTAACACGCGGTGAAGAACGAGCACACCGCCTTGCCGACGATCTCGGCGTCCGTGGTGCCACCCCCGCACGCCAACGCCATGGCTTCGTCCTCCATGGCCATCCCGCCGCTGACGTTGCCGGCCTGCACGTGACCCAGACCGCCGTCGGCCAACGCTTTGATCTCGAGGTCGACGTCCCCGAACTTGCGCGCCAGATCAAGGGCGAAGTCCGCCCGCTCGATGAGGACGTCGGGATCGTCGACGTCGCAGCCGATCGGCGCGAGGGCGGCGTGTCCCTGTTCGCGGCACGGCGCCTCCGCCTCAAGCAAGCGGCCGGCGCGGACGTACCACGGCGTCGACCCGACTTTGCTGCCGAGCATGTTCGCAAATACATCGCCCAGTCGGAGGCAGACCATGGCCGCGGCCCGGTTCTCTCCGGCGTCGGTGAGCGTACGGATGGCGGCCGAAAGCTGGGCGATGGTGCCGTCGACATCGCCGCGGGCGAGGGCAGCCTCGGCCGCAGCAAGGGCGTCCGCCGGATACACCGTCTCCACGCCCTGCACCGTAGACCGGTCGTCTTCAGTAATTGTTTAACTTAACTAATTAGCTCGGCTAAGCTATTCACATGCCGACCGCTACCGCACCCGCCCTCGCCAGCCGGTTGCGGCTCAGCGCCACGCGCTTGGCCCGCACCCTCCGCCGTGAAGCGGGCACGGGGCTGTCCCCCAGCCAACTCTCGGCCCTGAGCGCGATCGACTCGCACGGGTCGATGACTCTCGGCGCACTGGCGGTCCACGAGCGAGTCGCGCCGCCCTCGATCACCAAGGTCGTCGCCAAGCTCGCCCAGGCTGGCCTGGTCGACCGCGAGCTCGACCCCAACGATCGGCGGGTCGCTCGCGTCGCCCTTACCCGCGCTGGCCACGACCTTCTCGACGAGTCCCGCCGCCGCAAGGACGCGTGGCTCAGCGCTCGTCTGGCCCAGCTCGACAGCGACAAGCGGTCCCGCCTGGCCGCCGCCCTCGATGTCCTCGACGAGTTGACCCAGACATGACGGCGGACCAGTGAGGTCACTCGCGCGGACGACATTCGCGTCGCTCAAGTCCCGCAACTTCCGGTTGTTCTTCGCCGGGCAAGGGATCTCGCAGATCGGCAACTGGCTGACGCTGATCGCCCAGGCCTTGCTCGTCCTGAAGCTCACCGACAACGGCGTGTACCTCGGCGGGCTGGCGGCGGCGCAGTTCGGCCCAGTCCTGCTGATCGGCCCGTGGGCCGGCCTGGTCGCCGACCGCTCCGATAAGCGCAAGCTGCTGCTGATCGTGCAGTTCATCGCCATGGCGCAGTCCTTCGCCCTGGCGGCACTGGCGTTCAGTCATCATCCGCCGGTCCTGGCGATCTACGCCATCGCGATCGTCGGCGGCGTCACCGTCGCGTTCGACAACCCGGCGCGACGATCCTTCGTCGTCGAGATGGTGTCGGAGGCCGACGTCAACAACGCGGTGAGCCTCAACAGCGCGTTGATGACGGGATCTCGCGTCGTCGGACCGGCGATCGCCGGCCTCTTGATCACTACCGTCGGCTTCGGCTGGTGCTTCCTGCTCGACGGTGCGTCGTACTCCGCCGTCATTGCTGGTCTCTGGATGATGCGGCCGAGCGAGCTGCGCCCATCTCCTGTCGCGATCAAGGGCCGCGGGATGGTGCGCGACGGCCTGCGGTACGCGCGGAGCATTCCTGAGCTGTGGGTGCCGCTGGTGATGATGGCGGTGGTCGGCACGCTGTCGTACAACTTCCAGACCGTCTTTCCGCTGTTCACGTCGCGCGACCTCCATGGCACGACGGCGACGTACACGTTGCTGTTCGCGGTGGTCAGCGTCGGCGCGCTGTTCGGCGCCCTCGCCTCGGCGCACCGCCGCACGATCAGCATCCGCACCGTCGCGGTGGCCGCCCTTGCGTACGGCGGCGCCATGGCGCTGATGGCGGTGGTTCCGAACCCGGCGGCGGCCTACGCGGTCGGCGTCTTGCTCGGTCTAGCCAGTATCGCCTTCCTCACCGCATCCACCGCCATCGTGCAGATCGAAGCGGCGCCGGCCATGCGCGGCCGCGTGCTCGCGCTACAGGCCATGTTGTTCCTCGGGAGCACGCCGATCGGCGGCCCGATCCTCGGCTTCGTGTCGGAGCGCTACGGCGCCCGGTTCGGGATCGGCGTTGGTGCCATCGCCGCACTGACCGCGGGCGGCTGGGGACTCCTCAAAGTCCGCACCGCGGCGCGCAACTACGAGACGACGGGCGCCGCGCCGAGCTTGATCGTGAGCGTGCCGCTGGAGAACGACCTGGAGAACGCGTTAGGTGCCACACGCACGCGAGCCGCATCCGGCCGGCCCAGCCCGGTGGCCCAGGCCGCGTCCGAGGCCACGGTCGGGATACGGCGGCCGTCGTCGAAGCCGAAGTACGAGCGCCCGGGCGCGAAGGCGGCGAGGAACGTCCCGAGGCCGTAGTCGCGCAGCGCGCTCAACTCGGCGCCGCTGCCGCCGCGATTGATCTTGGTGTACGCCAGCGCGATCTTGCCGCGCGCGCCCAGCGACTCGAGGAACGCCATGTCCTGCTCCCACTGCGGGCCCTTGCGCACTTGGGCGGCCGGCGCGTCGCCGGTCCGGGTGAACGCTTCGATCTGCACGCCGTCGGCCGCGGCGATGAGTTGGTCCGAGCTGGCCGGCGCCCTGGCGTAGGCGTTCCCTGACCCCAACCCGAAGCCGTTGGCGATCACGAGCTTGTTGGTCGCCGTCTTCACGCGGCGAAGTAGGTCGACGCTGCCGTCGCGCCACGCGGCGTCGGTGACCGCGGCCCCGTTGACGAACGGCTTGGCCGAATAGAACTCGCTCGGGAAGTAGGCCCCCAACGTGTCGATGAACGCGCCGTCGGCACCCATCGCGACCTCGGCGGCCATCTGCTGGGCCTGCCAGGCGCGGAACGCCGGGTTGGTGAGGTCGGCGAGTGTGGTGTCGGGAATGTTGGTCGGATGGATCGCCTTGCCCTGGCGGTCCTTGGCGATCCACTCCGGATGGCTGGCGGTCAGCGTCCGCACGTCGGCGGCGCTCAGGCCGGCCGCCTTCTCGTAGGCGAGCAACGTGATCCCGGCGTGGCGCTGGTGCAGGTCGCTTAGCAACGCGCTCGTGAGCCCACCGCGCAGGGCGAGCACGTCGTACGCGCTGGCCACCGACTGCCGCGCCGCCGCGGTACCCAGGTCGGGCGTAGCGATGTGCGCGAACGTCCCCCAGCCCGTCGCGGTGTCGACCGCGCCGTCAGCGACCGCCGAGCGCGCCGCGACGCCTGCCGCTGCGCTCAGAACCGCCAGGCCGACCGCCGTCAGGCGTCGTGCCCATCGCATGTTGCCGCCTCCAGAGTCCAGGTCTCCGCCCTGGTACCAGAGTGACTGGTGTGACTAGTGGGGTTTAGCGTAGCGCCTGGACTACGGCGCGGGGTAGTCCACTCGCAGGGTGTACGGCCCGACGTTGCTGCCGCCCTGGACCGCGAACGAATAGGTGCCGGCGGTCAACGTCGTGTCGATGACGATCGGGCTCCCGGTGCTTACCGGCCCGGCGACCACGTAGCCGGCCTGATTCGTGACCATCAGCGTGCGGTAGCCACCGTTGGCGAATGTCAGCGTTGCCGTCACCCGACCCGCCCCGACCGCGATCGGGTACGTCGTGCGCCCCGAGCCGGTGCCCGTGAAGCTGACGCTGCGCCGCCCGCCTGGCGCCGTCGTCGACGTCGTCGTGGTGGACGAGGTGGTCGTCGTCGTGGCGCGGGTGGTCGTCGTGGTGGACGACGTCGTCGTGGTCCCCGCGACGGTGGTGGAGGTCGATGACGACGTTGTCGTGGTCGCGGGTGGCGGACCGCCGCCCGGCGGGAGGTACTCGACGCGCAACGTGAACGGCCCGATGTTGCTGCCGCCCTGGACCGCGAACGAGTACGTGCCGGCGGTCAACGTCGTGTCGATGACGATGGGACTTCCGGTGCTCACCGGGCCGGCGGCGACGTAGCCCTGCGGGTTGGTCACCATCAGCGTGCGATACCCGCCATCCGCGAACGTCAGCGTGGCGGTGACCCGCCCGGTGGCGACGGTGATCGGGTAGGTCGAGCGCCCCGAGCCGGTGCCGGTGTACGTCGCCGCCACGCGACCGTCGCCGCCCGCCACCGTCGGCGGCGTGGCCACGCGCACGGTGAGGCGTCCGGTCTGGAATTGACGCGCCCAACCGTCGGTGCCGGAGCGTTCACGCGGCGCCGTTGGCGCGCCGAGACCGCGCGCCCACGACGCGTCCGACGCGACCGCCGGGATCGCATTGCCGTCGTCGAACCCGAAGTACGAGCGGCCGGGCGCGAAGGCGAGCAGGAACGAACCCAGCCCATAGTCGCGCAACGCGGCGAGCTGCGCGGCGGTCGCGCCCGCCTTGACCTTGGTGTACGCCAACGCCAGTTTGTTGCGCGCGCCGAGCAGATCGAGGAAGGCCAGATCCTGATCCCACTTGGCGGCGGTCAGGTACTGATCGGGCGGCGCGCTCCCCAATCGCGTGAAGCCTTCGATCTGCACGCCGTCGGCCGCGTTGATGACGACGTCGGCGTCGGCCGGCGTCTTGAAGTAGGCCGCGCCGCTCCCGAGGCCGAAACCGTTGGCGACAACCGGCCGGCCGGTCGCCGCCTTGATGCGGCTCACGAGATCGGCGCTGCCGTCGCGCCAGGCCGCGTCGGTGATCTCGACACCGCCAATCGCCGGACGGCCGGTGTAGTAGTCGGGCGGGAAGTAGGCGCCCAGCGTATCGACGAACGCACCGTCGGCGCCCAGGGCGACTTCGCCGGCGAACTTGCTCGCCTGCCACGCGCGGAATGCCGGGTTGGTGAGGTCGCCCAGCGTGGTGTCCTGAATCGACTGTGGGTGGATGACCTGGCCGAACCGGTCGCGTGCGATCCACTCGGGGTTGGTGGCCGAGATCGACGTGACTTCGCTGTTGTTGAGGCCGGCCGCCTTCTCGTAGGCGAGCAGCACGATGCCAGGGCGTCGGCCATGCAGGTCGGCGAGCAGGGCCGACGTGAGGTTCCCGCGCAACGCGAGCATGTCGTAGCTCTGGGTGACGGCCTGCTTGGCGTCGGCGGTCGCCAAGTCGCCGGTCGCGACGTGGGCGAACGTCCCCCACACGCTGGCTGCGGCGGTGGTGCCGCTCGCATCGAAGATGTGCGTGCCGAGCAGCGCGAAGGCGGTGAGCAGCACCAAGAGCGCGGCAAGACGCCGCCGGATTGGTGTTGCCGCCATGGTCACCAGTGTGCACCCATTAGCCTGCCCCGCCCGTGGACCACGATGACCGACGCGACCACCGGCCGATCTTCATCGTCGGCTGCCAGCGATCGGGCACGACGCTGCTCAGGCTCATCCTCGACGCCCACCCGCGCCTGAGTGTGGGGCCGGAAAGCCGGTTCCTTGACGATCTGGGGAAGGTCACCGGCGAGGAGTGGCCCCGTATCGAGCCGTACGGCCTGCCGCCCGCCTTCCTCAACGAGCGCTTCGCCGAGCTTTTCCACGACTTTCACATGGCCTACGCGCGCAGCCGGGGTCGCGAGCGATGGGGCGACAAGTCGCCGCGATACACGCTGCGGATCCCGTTCCTCGACGAGCTGTTCCCCACGTGCCAGGTCATCCACGTCATCCGCGATGGACGCGACGTCGTCACGTCGCACCGCGAGCGTTGGGGTTACGCGTCGGCGTACAAGGCCACCGCCAAGTGGCAGCGGTACATCGAGGCGGCGCGCGCGGCGGGCCGCGACCTGGGCCCCGAGCGGTTCGCCGAGGTCCGTTACGAGGCGCTGGTCGCCGACCCCGAGCCGGAACTCCGTCGGTTGTTGGAGTTCCTCGGCGAGCCGTGGGATGACGCGGTGCTCCATCACGAGGACGCGCCCCATGACGTCACCGCCGGGTATCAAAGCCGCCGGGCGCCGGCCACCGGGCCCATCGGTCGCGATCGTGTCGGCGCGCACCGGCTCCGCCTCGACCCCGTCCTGCGACTGCTGCTCCGCGTCCGCTCTCGCCGCGCCTGGCGCGACCTCAAGTACTAGAGCTGCGCAGCCGGCGTACGCAGGCCAGCGCGGGTCGCCAGGCGCCGCAGCACGACGCGGTCTTCGTCGCGGAGACCAAGAGCAAGTAGCGCGCCGACGTAGACGATGAGGATTGCCACCGCGCCCACCATCACGCCCGGGAATCCCGGCATGGCGGCGTGAACGAGGACGCCGGGAGCGAACGCCAGCGCGCCGGCGAGACATCCCTTGGCGAAGCCGGCGTCGAACGCGTGCATCCGCATCGTCACCCACACCTGCACGACCTTGGCGATGTTGATCAGCGCGAGCGACACCGCCCACGCAACCGCGGCGCCGCGGATCCCGTGCCGCGGAATCAGCCACACGTTCATGCTGATGTTGATCACGAGGGCGAAGACGTTGTTGGCCATCGTCAGGTACGGACGGCCCGACATGACGAGCATGTAGCCGGTCGGTCCCGTCGCCACGTCGAACATCTGGCCGACCGCGAGGATCACCGTCACCGTGGCTGCGCCGGCGAACCCGCGACCGAACACGTGCAGTAGCGGCCGCGGGAAGATCACCAACACGATGAACCCGGGCAGGGACAGCCGCAGCGTCCAGCTCGTCACCACCGCGTAGAGGCGCGCCAGCCGCTCGAGGTTGCCGCGGCGGTACAGGTCTGCGATCTGCGGTGCGAACGACGTGGCAATCGGCAACAGCACGATCGTCGCCAGCACAGTGAGTCGCGTCGCGACTTGGTACGCACCCACCTCACGGGCCGGTCGGTAGACGCCGAGGATGATCGTGTCGGCCCACACGAGGCCGGTGCTGGCCAGCGACGCCAACCAACTCACGGTCGAGAACGCGAACAGCTCTCGCCACTTGTAGGCGGGCGCCGCCGTGATCCGGCCGGTGAGCCGGCGCAGCCACCCACCGGCGAGCACCGCCGCCGCGCAGTTCGTGATCAGCAACGCGACCATGGCGCCCTTGAGCCCCCAGTCCGCGGCGAGGAACCCCAGCGTGAGGACAACTCGAAACGCCGGCTCGAACACCAGGTTGACCAGCGCGTACGGCGTCATCGTGCGGTAGCCCTGCGTGGCGGCGAGGGCGGCGTCGGTGAACGCGGTCGCCGGCAACGCCAGGCTCACGATCCGTAACGGGAAGACCATCGCCGCGTCGTTGAGGGCATCGCGGCCGATCCAACCCGACGCCGCGAACAAGGCAAGCCCGAGGACCGCGGCACCGATCGTCGGTAACGCCAGCCCGAGGCGCAGCGTGCCGCGCAGCGCGGCATCGTCGCCGTCGGCCCGGTGCACGGCGACGAACCGCGTCAGCGCGCCGCGGAACCCGCTCAGTGCGAGCAGGCCGAGCAGGGCGAGGAACGCAAACGCCTGGAAATAACGACCGACATCGCTCTGGCCGACGAGGCGGGCGAGCAGCAGGGTGATGCCGAATCGCAGCGCCTGGTTGAACGCGGCGCCCGCCAGGTTCAGCCCGCCGCCCCGAGCGACCCGGAGCAACTCCCCCTGGTCGCCGAGATCCTCAGAAGCGTCAGCGGTCATGCGCGGCGGCGGCGACCGAACGCCAACCCGCCGACCACGAGGGCCAACGCGGCCCCACCGATGATGTAGAAGCGCGTGGTGTCCTCGTGCGGCGGCGGCGCGGTCGTGACCGTGTGCTTCTCGACGACGATGCGAGCGTCATGGGTCGTGGGGTTGACGCGGACGTCGCCGTTGGCGAACTCCCGCGACATCACGTCGCCTTCGTTCTTGGCTGCGGCGAGCGGCGGGCCCAGGCCGCTGATGATCTCGCTCATGCCGCCGTCGACCGTTCCCGTGCCGGCGCCTTCGGCGAATCGGAACCGGGCCGGCCCCTCGGCGCCCAGCAGGAACGAGGCCAACGCGTACTCGCGCTGGCGGCCGACCGCGGCGACGTCGGCCGTCGACCGGACGCGAGTGTCGGCCAGCACGATCTTGCCCTCGCGGCCGAGGGCGGCGACGAAGGCCACGTCCTCGCGCCAGCGCTTGGTCGCCTTGTACTTGTCGAGGCCCATGTTGCCGTTGCGCACGAACTGCTCGATCTGGATGCCGTCGGCCGCCGCGATCAGGAGATCGGAGTCCGCCTTGTGATCGGCGTAGTTCTTGCCGTTTTGCAGGCCGAAGCCGTTGGCGACGACGGGCTTGCCGGTCGCCGCCTTCACTGCCTTCACGACGGCGATCGACGCATCCCGCCACCCGGCATCAGCCAGCGGAGTGCCGCCGATCACCGGTCGGCCGCTGTAGAACCGCGCTGAGAAGAACGACCCGAGCACGTCGAGGTATACGCCGTCGTACGCGCCCGCCTTCACGTCGCGTGTGACGCCGCTCACCAGCCACTCGCGCACCGCAGGGTTGGTGATGTCGATGACCTGCCCGCCGGCGTTCGACGTGACGACCTTCCCGGCGGCGTCGTGGGCGACCCAGTCCGGATGGTCGCGGCCCAGCGCGGCGGCGTCTTCCTCCGAGACCGCGGTTCCCCGGCGGTAGAGGTAGACCGCGGTGTTGCCGCGATTCTTGAGCAGGTCGCCGACGCCGGCGGTCGTGCTCCCCTCGTCGCCCCGCACGGTGACGAGGCTGAAGTTCGTCGTCAGGTCCTGCCGCAGCGCCGGCTTCTCCAAGTCGCCGGCCGGCACGTGGTGATACAGCCCGAACGGCGACATCACCATGGCGGCGAGCCAGACGATGAGTGCGCTCACGCGACCAACTCGCGGTAGAGCGCGTCGTACTGCGACGCCATGCGCGGCGCGTCGAACACGGCCACCGCCTTGCGGCGGCCGGCCGCGCCGATCGCCGCGCCGTCAGCCGCCAGCGCCTCTCGAATCGCGTCGGCGAGGGCGATGGGCGAGCGCGGCGGTACGAGCCACCCCGTCACGCCGGCGTCGACCAACTCGCCGCACCCGCCCACCTCGGTCGCGATCACCGGGAGGCCGGCCGCCATCGCCTCGATCACGGCCGACGGGAGGCCCTCGAAGCGCGACGGCAGCACGAACAGCTCCGCCCTGGCCAGCAGGGCGGCGACGTCGGTGCGTTCGCCGAGGAGATGGACGCGCCCGCTCAACCCGGCCCGGTCGATCGCCGTCTGCAACGGACCGCGGTCGGGACCGCCGCCGACAACCACCATGTGAAGCCCGGCCTCGTCGCGCAGCAGGGCGGCGGCGGCGACCAGGTCCTCGACGCCTTTCTGCGGGTGCATCCGGGTGACGCTGACACACACGCGATCGATGGGCCCTACGCCGACCCCCGAGAGGTTGGCCGGCGCCGCGCCGCTGAATCGGTCGAGGTCGAGCCCGTCGTACACGACGCGCACCGCGCCGGGCGGGGCGCCGAACACCTCACTCGCGTTGGCGGCGACTGCCTCGGCGTTGGCGACGAGCAATCGCGCCGCGCGCCGGCTGGCGCGCACCAGCCCGGTCAGAACGCGCCCGGCGGCGGCACCGTGGAGCGCGACGGAGTCGTCCGGGTACAGGTTGACCAGATTGTTGAGGACGGGGACGCCGGACAGCGCCGCGGTGCGGCCGATCAAGTCG
This sequence comes from Acidimicrobiales bacterium, assembly GCA_035649535.1. Classification (GTDB taxonomy): domain Bacteria; phylum Actinomycetota; class Acidimicrobiia; order Acidimicrobiales; family JACDEA01; genus JACDEA01. Next base: position 49,778 of record DASRJI010000047.1, read on the forward strand.
GCGCGGATTGTGCGCGTGTGGACCACCGCCGGGCGATAGCGCCGCACCAGGCGCGTCATGCGGCCTACGGCGCGGGCGTCCCACATGCCGCGCATTCGCAGGTGCTCGACCGCGATGCCGGCGTCATGCAACTCGTCGAGCAACGGCGAGGTCTCGACGCCGTGCGTCGTCACCAGTACCGGCTCCCACTCGTCGCCTACGTGCCGCGCCAGCGTGGCCAGCACCCGGCCGGGGCCGGTGCCGTCGAGCGTGGAGACGACCAGCAGGACCGGTTGGCTCAAGTGACCGCGGCCAGCTCGGTCGACTGGGGCTCTACCGCGGCGCCGTCATCGTCAGTGTCGTCGGACCGCGGTCGCACGACCACGGCCCACCGCAGCGCGATGCCGGCCATCAGCCAGAAGTAGAACTGGAACGCGCCCTTGCCGATGGTGTTGGTGACGCCGCTGTCGACGACGTAGCCGAAGGCCAGGCCAAGGAACGCACGCGGGAGGTCGATGCGCGCCCGGCTCGCTCGCCACGCGGCGCGCAGCAGGCTCGCCATCAGGATGACGATCGAGATCAAGCCCACGATGCCGCCTTCGACCATCATGCGGAGGTAGTCGTTGTGCGACGCCTTGTCCTGCGACGCCAGCGTGTAACCCCAGCCATGGCCCATGAGCGGATGCTCGCGGTACGACTGCAACTCGTCGGACCAGATCGAGAGGCGCCCGAGCAGCGAGTTGCCGTGATTGTCGCCTTCCCGCGGGTTGACCAAGTCGGTGACCCGCTGAACGATCCGCGGCGCGGCCAGCAAGATCACCCCACCGATCGCGCTGAGGCCGATCAGCACCCGGCGATTCCGCATGCCGACTACGAGCACGACGAGGCCGAGCGCCGCGTACGCGCTGCGACTCAACGTGAGGGCGACCGAACCGAACGCGGCGACGCCGATCAGCAGGACGGCTCGCCGGCTCCATCCGTCGACCATGTCGTACAGACCCCACACGGCGACAAGGACGACGACGAGATAGAAGCCGTAGTCGTTCGGATGGTTGAAGGTCGACTGAATGCGCAACCCGCCGTGGAGCAGGTTCTGCCGGCCGATGTCGTGCAGCAGCTGGTAGCCGCCCCACAGGAGCGGGAACACCGCGCTCCCGACCACCAGGCCGAGTAACAGCCGCAAGCGGCGCGCATCGGGCCGGTCGGCTTGCACGAGCGCGTAGGCGCCGAACGCCGAGCCCCACTTGACGATGGCGCGCGCCCCCTCACCGATGGCCTGCGAATAGAAGAGGCTCACGACACCGAAGCCGAGGAAGAAGGCGGCGGGCACGATCATCGGCGCCCGCCAGACCTCGCTGCCCGAGCGCAGCTCGGCCAGCAATGTGAGGGCGACACCGCCGAGGAACGCGATGCTGATCAGGTCGGTAGGGCTCAGCGCGATGCCGGCGACGCGCAGGACGTTCTTGGTCTGCAGGATCTCGAGCGAGGAACGGGTGGCCGCCAGGCTGAACAGCGTGACCATCGGATACACGCGGATGAGGACGACGACGATCGTGCCGGCCACCGCGGCGCCGAGGATCTTGGGATCGATCGTCCAGCTCAGGAAGCCGGCGGCCACCGTCACGACGAACACCGCCGCCAGCGGGAGGGCCCGCCCGACCGGCGCGCTAGTCGACATAGCCGAGGCCGCGCAGGTGCTCGAGCACCGCCGACTCCTCTTCGTCGGTGTAGACGGCCGCGTCGGTGGCCGACGCGTCGGCGGTGACGGTTCGGTGCTCAGTCGTCGCCGCGACGAGCGACGTTCCGTCGAGACCGTCGACACGTAGGCCGAGCAGATCCAGCACGGTGGGCGCCACGTCCTGGGCCTCGCCCTTGGCCAACTGCCACCGCCTCTCGGCCGGCAGCCCGGGTGCGCCCTGCACGGCAATGACGCCGTCGGCGCGATGGGTTCCCCACGGCACCGATGCCCGCGACACCCACGGCGACGGCGCGTGGAAGCCGTCGTGCAGGTCGACGCTCTCGTCCGCCAGTTCCACGAGCAGATCGGGCGCCCGCTCGACGTGCGGACCGGCGTACAGGTCGGCCCGCCGGTGCACCGCACTCACCAGCGCGACGCCGTCGGGATCGCGCAGCCCGCGCAGCACGCCGACGACATCGTCGGTCAGCGCCTCGTCGGTAAGCCGCACGCCACATTCATAGGGCGTGGCCGTCCACACGGGACCGCGGCCGCCGGCCGTGGCACCTCGCGCCGCCCGCCGGAGCGCGGTCGGCAACCTCTGGCCGATCGCGGACCGACCGATGCGACCAAGGAGACCGGCGCCCGCCGGCGCGTCGACGAGGCCGGCCTCGGCCAGGGCCACGTCGAGGAACACGTCGGCGCGCAATGTGCCGAACCCGTGATCGGAGCAGGCCACGACCGCGGTCCCGCTCGGTAGCGAGGCAA